>NZ_PDJF01000001.1:1800000-2100000 GCF_002563965.1 Corynebacterium renale
TATCATCGATGCCTCAGCCAGGCTGGAACTTGCTGCGCGCTTTTACAATGACGCCGTCACGAGCACCCGGGCACTGCGGACGCGACCCTTAGTCAGGTTCCTGCACTTAGGGGGGACAGTGCAATTGCCTAGATACTTTGACGTTAACGAATAGACTCAATCACCCGATTGTGGTGTACGGCTCGCACGATCTGTCGGGTAACCCTTTAGCGTCCTAAAAGGCGTATAGTTAGTGCACGCACATATTGAAAACAACTACGCGAATCCATGCATAGTGGATGAAAGTGTGGACAAGGAAGGGAAACGATGGCAGGTCACTCAAAGTGGGCCACTACCAAGCATAAGAAGGCTGCTAACGACGCCAAGCGTGGTAAAGAATTTGCCAAGCTCATCAAGAACATCGAAGTAGCTGCGCGCACTGGCGGTGGAGACCCTGCGGCCAACCCCACCTTGGATGACATGATTAAGAAGGCTAAGAAGGCCTCCGTTCCTAACGACAACATTGAGCGCGCCCGTAAGCGTGGTTCCGGTGAAGAAGCCGGTGGCGCTGACTGGCAGACTATTATGTATGAAGGCTACGGTCCGAACGGTGTAGCTATGCTCATCGAGTGCCTTACCGACAACCGTAACCGAGCAGCTACCGAAGTTCGCACTGCGATGTCTAAGAATGGTGGCAACCTTGCAGAAAACGGCGCAGTTTCCTACATGTTCCACCGTAAGGGCGTGGTCCACGTAGCTGCAGGTGAGCTCTCCGAAGACGATATCTTGATGGCCGTACTTGATGCCGGGGCAGAAGAAGTTAACTTGACTGGCGACGCGTTCGAGATTCTATGCGCGCCAGAGGACACCACTGGTGTGAAAGAGGCGCTTGCAGAAGCCGGTATTGAGGTGGAGGATTCTGAGCAAGATTTCCGCGCGGATGTCTCGGCACCGGTTGATCTCAGTGGGGCAAAGCAGATCATGCGGCTTATCGATGCGCTCGAGGAATCCGACGACGTTCAAGAGGTTTACACTAACGTTGACATTCCCGAGGATGTTGCAACGCAGTTAGCGGAAGAAGACTAATCTGACATTCGCTCAATGACTCTGGCCCGTGGTTCTATCGCAAGGTAGACCTACGGGCTTTAGTGTGTTCGCCAAGCTAGGTGACGATGTATAGTACACTTATCGTAAACCTGTGCGAATGGGCTGTGGAGTTGTGTTTACGCCACATTCCGCTGGTTGCTATGTGGAGTAAAGAAAGGGGCCTCGCTGTGAATCTGGAAGGTTTGCGGGTTATGGGCATTGATCCTGGGCTTACACGCTGTGGGTTATCGGTGGTCCAGGCCGGTCGCGGTCGCGCGGTACTCCCTGTTTCCGTCGGCGTGGTACGTACTCCAGCGGATGCTCCACTTACGGAACGTTTACTGCGATTATCTGTAGCTGTTAACGAGTGGATGGATGATTACACACCAGACGTAGTTGCTATAGAACGAGTATTTGAGCGAAGTAACGTATCCACGGTCATGAACACTGCTCACGCCGTGGGCGTTCTCATTCTGGCGGCGGCACAACGAGGTATCGACGTGCATATGTACACACCGTCGGAAGTAAAGAAAGCGATTTCTGGAAACGGGCGTGCCGACAAAAAACAGATGACCAACATGATTACCCGGATTCTAGGATTGACCGAACCACCAAAACCTGCCGATGCAGCAGATGCTTTGGCGCTAGCAGTCTGTCACTGTTGGCGGGCGCCCCTTATCGCAAGAACACAGCAACTTAGTCAAAGAAAGGCCCAATAAATGATCGCGTCTCTTACCGGCAAAGTTCAGAGTATCGACCTACAAGGTGCAGTCATTGAGGCTGGTGGGGTTGGTTATTATTTCACCGCCACTCCGGAGACATTAGGCCGGCTCGTCCGAGGCGAAGAAACTACAGTGCTCACGACAATGGTGGTACGCGAAGACGCGATACTCTTGTATGGTTTCACTGATGACGCATCTCGAGCCATGTTTAGCCAACTCCAAACCGTTTCTGGGTTGGGTCCAAAACTTGCCTTAGCGTGTCTTGCTGTGGCGCCCCCTTCGGAATTAGCCCGAATGGTTAGTGCTGGAGATAATAAAGGGCTTCAGCGTATTCCAGGCGTCGGTAAGCGCATGGCGGACCGCATGATTGTAGAGCTCAAGGACAAACTTAACGGATACGTGGAACCCGTAAGCGATGAAGCCCCAGCTCAAATGACCATGCCCGCAACGGTATCCGCGGACCAAGTCGTGCAAGCCCTCGAAGGCCTTGGGTTTACCGAGAAGCAGGCGACGCCTATCGTCGCAGCTATTAGTGCGGAGAATCCTGATCTTGGGACGTCTGCGTTGCTCAAAGCGGCGTTGGCTGAACTCGGAAAGAAGTAAGGTAAGCAGGCGTGTCAGACATTCAACGTACCGAATTTCAGCTGCCTCCGCAGAATAGTTCAGGGCCCGCGGATCGTGGAACTGGGCTTTTCGCAGGTTCAGCTGATGTATCAGCGTCGCAGCACAGTGGTGAAGCTGATCTTGAACTATCAATGCGTCCTAAGAGTCTTGACGAGTTCATTGGGCAATATAAAGTACGCGAGCAACTAAGCTTGGTTCTCGAAGGAGCGAAGAACAGGGGAGTAGTCCCCGATCACGTCCTGCTTTCCGGCCCACCAGGGTTGGGTAAAACCACGATGGCCATGATTATCGCCCAAGAGCTAGGTACGTCCTTGCGCATGACCTCTGGTCCAGCGCTGGAACGCGCGGGGGATTTAGCAGCAATGCTGTCCAACCTCATGGAAGGCGATGTTCTTTTTATCGATGAGATCCACCGCATCGCCCGGCCTGCGGAGGAAATGCTGTATATGGCTATGGAAGACTTCCGCATTGATGTCATCGTGGGTAAAGGCCCAGGGGCAACCTCCATTCCTCTGGAGCTGCCTCCGTTTACCTTAGTTGGGGCCACAACTCGGTCCGGCATGCTGACGGGGCCATTGCGTGACCGCTTCGGCTTTACGGCACAAATGGAATTCTATGATGTCGGCGAACTTGAGCAGGTTGTCAACCGAGCGGCGTCCATTATGGATGTGCCAATCACCCATGACGCTGCGGTGGAAATCGCCTCTCGTTCACGCGGTACACCGCGCATCGCCAATCGGTTGCTCAGGCGCGTACGGGACTACGCAGAGGTGCATTCCGATGGGACGATTGATCTATCAGCAGCGCAAGGAGCGCTAGAAGTTTTCGACGTCGACGAGCTTGGTCTCGATCGCTTGGATAGAGCAGTGCTTACCGCACTTGTGCGTGGTCACGGTGGCGGTCCCGTTGGCGTAAGTACGCTGGCGATTGCTGTGGGCGAGGAGCCTTCAACTGTGGAAGAAGTCTGTGAACCGTACCTGGTCCGGGCCGGTTTAGTGGCTCGTACGGGCCGAGGACGCGTAGCGACGGCCAGCGCCTGGCGTCATCTAGGGCTCGAGCCCCCAGAGCACGCACTAGGAGGTTAGGAGCTTTCCGAGTTTCCTCCCATGGAGAGCTTCAAGTGGCGAGTACCTAAAGTTTTCTGGCACAGTGGTCCCTATGGATATTTTGTTGATTCTTATTCTCCTCGCTGTGTTTCTCTTGCCTTCGTTTTTCCTGCAGCGTCGCCAGCAGAAGCAACAGCAGCAGATGCAGCAACTGCAGGCAAGTTTAGAAGTAGGAACTGATGTTGTTACTGCAGCTGGCATTCATGGCACGGTATCGGCTCTGAACGGCGACCAGGTCACTATTGAGGTTTCCCCTGGCGTACACACAGTATGGGAGCGTATGGCTGTTGTGCGTGTTGTTACGCCGGCAGAACCAGTGGATCCAGTCAAGGTGAATGAAGGCGACTTCGAACAGGTAGATGAAATGCCTGGTAACCACGAGGAAATCCAAAACACAACTGCAGAGCTCGATGACGAAGCGCAGCGCCGTCGCGAACACCCCGAAAACAACTAAGACTGAGTATTAGCCAACTCCATGATTTTCCCGGTGGCGTGCTGGCTAAGAAAATATGAAAATGTCCGCCCTTGTTAAACGTATTAGCGCAGGGGTAGCGTACGATGACTGTGGGTTTTTAAGAGTCCAATCCACCTTGCACCACATTTCAAAGTAGGGGTGCGAGGTGGTCGAGTGGTGTTAAATCCACTTTGAGCAGGTGCCGCATTGTTTCAAGAGTCGCGGCAAAAAATAGAGGAGTTTGAGCGTTGGCCAAAACAAATTCTTCGCGTGGTAAAACATCGACCACGCGAACATGGCCGCGGCGAGCACTAGGGGTCTTTGTACTGCTTTTCGTCGCTATTTATGCATTAGTGTTTTTCACGGGGGATAAATCGGCCACCCCGAAGCTGGGTATCGACCTTCAAGGTGGCACGCGCGTCACGTTGGTTCCGCAGGGCCAAGAACCTACTGCAGAACAGCTTGCGCAAGCACGCGTTATTCTGGAGAACCGCGTTAATGGTATGGGCGTTTCTGGTGCCAGTGTTGTTACTGACGGAAATACCTTGGTCATCACGGTTCCTGGTGAGGACACTTCTCAGGCGCGCAGCGTGGGGCAGACATCACAGCTGCTGTTCCGGCCCGTGATGACTCCGGCTATGCCCGACACTAATGAGCTTCCAAAGGTTCTTGGCGATATGGCTAACCGTTGGGTGGAATATTCGGTGATCACGAAGGAGCAGGCTGAGGGCTCCATCAACACGCTAATCCAGGGCTTAAGTTCCGCTTTGCCGGAAGGCAGCGAAGCTCCCAAAGCCCCCGCGATTTCGGCTGAACCAAAGCCTGAACCGGCAAACTCAATTGAAGCGACAGACCGGCGTCAAGAGACCACCGCGATGCTTCGTGAGGATCGCCAATCCACCGATCCCACCACCCAGGCTGCTGCGAGCACCCTTCTGCAGTGTGCAGCGGACACCCCAGATCCACTTTCTGGCACAGACGATCCGGCGTTGCCTTTGGTGACCTGTGACCGTAGCTCGGGTGCCGTCTACCTGCTTGCGCCAGCACCTGTGTTGGTAGGGCAAGAAAACGAAAGTGAACCAGACCGCCTGACAGGTGCTGCGATTGACACTGATCGCCCGATTAACGGTGGATTGAACACTCAAACGGGCCAGATGGAAATCAGTTTTGCCTTTGATAATGGAGCTGGCGGGGAGACGTGGGCGAAGCTGACGCGCGAGTACCTCCAGCAGCAGGTTGCTATTACTTTGGACTCAGAGGTTATTTCTGCGCCTGTTATCCAGTCTCCGACGCCTGTTGGTTCGGCAACGTCCATTACCGGCCAGTTTACGCAGCAAGAAGCGCAAGACCTTGCAAACAACTTGCGGTACGGTGCTTTGCCGTTGTCGTTCGCAGGTGAAAATGGTGAAAGTGGCGGAACTACTCAGACCATCCCTGCGTCCCTCGGTGAGGCCTCTCTTAAGGCTGGCCTCATCGCAGGCATTGTGGGTCTGCTTGCCGTTGCAATCTTCGTATTCATCTACTACCGCCTGTACGGAATTATTTCCATTGTTACCCTGATTCTGGCGAACACGGCTTTGTATGGTGCCCTGGTGCTACTGGGTCGATGGATTGGTTATTCATTGGACCTTGCGGGTATCGCGGGTCTCGTCATCGGCCTCGGTGCAATGGCGGACTCTTTCGTGGTTATCTACGAACGTATTAAGGATGAAGTCCGCGAAGGCCACACTTTCCGGTCAGCTACTCACCGTGGTTGGTCACGGGCCCGCCGCACTATCGTTACCGGTAACATGGTCACGCTCATTGGCTCTGTGGTCATTTACTTCCTCGCCGTTGGGGAAGTCAAGGGATTTGCCTTTACTTTGGGTCTATCGACTGTCTTTGACTTGCTCGTCACCTTCCTAGTCACCGCGCCTTTGATGTTGATGGCAGCGAACAAACCGTTCTGGGCGAAACCCTCGGTAAACGGTATGGGCAAAGTATTCAAGTTGGCTCGGGTGAACAACACTCACGCAGCGGAAGTCGCAGAAGCGAAAGATAAAGTCGCGGCGGCTCATGGCGAGAAGAAGGAGAACTGAGATGGCCACTGACAACTCCTCTGTAGCATCGCGCACCAGCGAGGGACCTGCGGTGAAGCTTAACTTCTTCGATCGCATCACCACCGGTGAAGGTGGCATTGATTTCATCGGGCGTACCAAACTTTGGTACTGGATTACCGCGGTCTGGTTGATTATCAGCGTCGCCGCGATAGCTATCCGTGGCTTTGATTTGTCTATCGACTTTGAGGGCGGCACCAAGATGAATATGCCTGCCGCCGACCTCGTGGTCGAGGAGGTCGAAGAAACTTTTATCGATGCCACCGGAGTAATACCTGAACTAACACAGATCGTCGGTACCGGTAGTACGGCGACACTGGAGATTAATTCTGAGCGGCTCTCAGAAGATCAAATTGAGGATGCACGTCTTGCGCTTTTCGACGAATACGCACCCGTCGATGCAGCCGGCCGGGCGACCCCAGACGCCATCGGTGACTCTACGGTTTCCGAATCTTGGGGGTCGACGATTACCAACCGCATGATCGTCGCAATGGTCGTCTTTTTGATTCTTGCTTTTGTCTATATTGCTGTCCGGCTCCAGCGTGAAATGGCTGCTGCCGCAATGCTGGCTCTCGTAATCGATGGCATTGTCATTGCTGGCATCTATGCGCTATTCGGTCTTGAGGTCTCGCCGGCGGCAATCATTGGTCTGCTTACGGTACTTGCCTTTTCGATCTACGACACGGTAATCGTGTTCGATAAAGTACGAGAAAATACCGAAGGCATTACGCAATCACGAACCCAGACTTACGGCGAAGCGGCGAACGCTGCAGTTAATCAGACAGTAATGCGATCAATTTCAACGTCCGTCATTTCTGGTTTGCCGATTGTGGCCTTGATGGTCGTCGCAGTCTGGATGCTGGGCGTAGGCGCATTACAAGACCTCGCATTGATTCAGCTTATCGGTGTCGTAGAAGGTATGTTCTCCTCAATCTTCTTGGCAACACCACTGTTGGTGTCTATCGCTAATCGCAGGGAAGATATCAAGAAGCACAACGACGAGGTACGCGCGTTCCGTACGGGCGACACCACCACCGTCGGAGACGACGTAGCTGCGCCGGAAACGTCGACGCCACGCACGGTAACCTCACCGGTAGCTCCTGTGGTTGATTCCAAAGACGAGCACGAAAACCTGCCTGGGCCCGGTTCGTCTGGTTCAACGTGGCGCCCGGGTTCGAATTAATCCGAGCAATTATCATGTCGCACACAATAAGTAGTCGCCCGGCGATGCCTCGCCGGGCTTCTGGCCGTTTCATCACGCTGCTATCAGTCTTGTGCCTCGGGACCATTTCGCTTGCAGCGTGCAGTTCGGACGACGTTACAGCTAATGCAAGCTACGAAGATCCTGCGTATGTGTTGAGTTCCGAGGTTGCTACTGTCAATGCAGGTAGCGTCCTAGGTGCGTCGACGAACGCGGAATTGGTGTCTGGGCGCGTTTATCCCGGCGTGTATGTTCCGGGACCTTCCGGGCAGCTAATTCCTAATACTGATTTGATTACCGCGCAAGCTCTGCCAGGTACGCACAAGCAAGTCATTTACACGATTTCTAAGGATGCGGTCCTTGATGATGGAACGCCTTTAACGTGTGCAGATTACTTGCTTTCTTGGACAGCAGGGGTAATGGACAACCAGTTCGACTCAAAAATTCCCATTGCTCAACAGGTGCAGGAATTAGAATGCAAGCCCAATGATCAAAAGTTTACGGTCGTCTTTAAAGAAGATCAGGGCGCTCAGTGGCGTGCTTTATTCGGCCCCGGAGAGGTTTTGCCATCCGCGCCCATTCGACGCCGCCTAGGTCTCTCTGAAGAGGAGTTTGTTAGTCAGCTTCATTCTCAAGACCCGTCCCTTGTTGCTCCAATCGCTGAAGCGTGGAACACGGCCTTTGATTTTGCGGAGTTCCAACCTGACATGCATTTATCCTATGGGCCCTACAAAGTAGAAGGGGTCGGGGATAAGGGGCAAGTTACTCTTTCTCGAAATGAAAACTATTACGGGGATATGGCTAGTATTCCTCGCATAGCATTATGGCCTGCATCAACTGACGTTCGCCACTTGAACGATAGTGGAAAGATTTATGTAGCGGACATTAAGGCTGCCGATTATTCGTGGGTTGATCGCAACGACCCTAAAAACCCCTATTCGATCGCCGAGCAATCGGGCATTCTTGTCGACAGCCTGATTTTGGGCACGGGTGGGCCTTTTGCTACCGCGGAAGGACGGAGAGCATTCAATGCGTGCGTCGATCAAAAAGCTGTAGCTGCTGCCTCTTCTGAGGTGAGCGGGCAAGACGTGGCACCTCAGGGGCTGAGGTCTGTGGCCCCCAACGATCCTGTCCGTAACTCGCTGGTCGATATTTCCGACAGAGTAATGGCCGTCGACCCGATAAGCGCGGAACAGCTCCGTGGCTCTACTATTCGTATCGGCTATTTAGGCGAGGATCAACGTAAATCTGAAATGATTACGGCGATTAAGCAATCCTGCGCGCCGTTTGGCATCGAGGTCGTTGACGTACATGACACCGCCGGCGGACACCTAGGTGATTTGGCTGCTACCGAATTCGATATATACGGAAATGCCGTCGATAAGCCAGGAGAAATGGATGCAGTTTTGAAAGCTGTCGATCCTGTCACCGAATACGGCAATGTAGGGATTGCAAATACTAAGTCCGGTGATTATCGGTGGGCGGAAGATACTATCGATGCGGTGACACCGACGATTCCACTGTCCACACAGCCACGGACTTTCATAATTCACCGCGATATGGGAAATGTAGTTCCTTACACTGGCCTTACCGGTATTGGTTGGAACATTGACCGTTGGAAAATTCAAGAAGGATAAACCATGAGTGTAGTAATTGAGAAAGCTCGAGAGGCGTTAAACCGTAAAGTTCGTCACGTGGAGGATTTCCCGGAGAAAGGCGTGATTTTCCAGGACCTTACTCCGGTGCTTGCAGATGCTGATGCCTTCCAAGCAGTTGTTAAGGGTTTAGCTGAAGCTGCGCGCAAACTCGGTGCAGATTTGATCGGCGGGCTCGATGCTCGCGGATTCCTACTGGGCGCTGCGGTTGCTTATGAACTCGAGGTGGGCATTTTGGCGATTAGGAAAAAGGGCAAGTTGCCGCCACCTGTTTTCACTGAGGAATATGAACTTGAATACGGCAGCGCAGCGTTAGAGATTCCCGCAGAGGCAATGGACCTTGAGGGCAAAAAAGTGGTGCTTATCGACGACGTGCTCGCTACCGGCGGAACATTGTCAGGGGCACGCAAACTGTTGGAACGTGCAGGTGCTGAATGTGCTGGCAATGTAGTTGTGCTCGAAGTTCCTGAATTGGGCGGCCGGAAAAAGTTGGAGGGGACACCAGTCGTGGTGTTGAATTCTTCCAACGACTAATATCAGGACCTCCTCCAGAAATGCTTTAGGTAAGGTTGAATCTATGAGCAGTGATAACCGGGTTCGTGGCCGTGGCGGAATGAGCGTGCGCGGGATGTCTGCCCGGCTTGCTCGCAGCTTAACCGGTAACAGAGGCGCGCGGATTAATCCCGTTTTGGAGCCGTTGCTGAGTATTCACCGCCAGTTTCATCCTAAAGCGGATGGGCTGATCCTCGATCGTGCCTACTCGACTGCTGAACGGCTTCACGACGGCGTATTCCGCAAGTCAGGGGAGCCGTACATTACACATCCCCTCGCAGTTGCTACTATTGCCGCAGAAATTGGTATGGATACAACAACGCTCGTCGCTGCTCTTTTGCACGACACCGTTGAGGATACCGATTACACGCTAGACGATCTCACCCAAGACTTTGGTGAGGAAGTAGCGCGACTAGTTGATGGCGTCACCAAGCTGGACAAGGTTGCGTTGGGTGCCGCAGCCGAGGCCGAAACCATCCGCAAGATGATTGTTGCAATGGCCCATGACCCACGCGTGCTCGTCATCAAAGTCTCTGACCGGCTGCACAACATGCGCACAATGCGTTTCTTGCCCCCGGAGAAGCAGGCCAAAAAAGCGCGTGAAACGCTGGAGGTAATAGCGCCGCTTGCGCATCGCCTTGGTATGGCCAGCGTGAAATGGGAATTGGAAGACCTTGCCTTCGCTATCCTGTACCCGAAGAAATATGACGAGATAGTTCGTCTGGTAGCTGATAGGGCACCGCAGCGTGATAATGCTCTCGCGGACATTAAGACCCGTGTGGAGTCCGCGCTTAAAGAAAATAATATTGAAGCCGTTGTGATGGGGCGTCCTAAGCACTATTGGTCTATTTATCAGAAGATGATTGTGCGTGGCCACGAGTTTGACGAAATATTTGACCTTGTGGGCATCCGCGTCCTTGTTGACTCAGTTAATGACTGTTACGCCGCGATTGGTGTGGTTCACTCCCTGTTTTCAGCTATGCCGGGCCGCTTCAAGGACTATATCTCCGCTCCACGCTTCGGTGTATACCAGTCCTTGCACACTACCGTGATGACAAATTCGGGGCGCCCACTTGAAGTGCAGGTTCGTACACATGAAATGCACTACAACGCGGAATACGGTATTGCGGCGCATTGGCGGTACAAGGAGACCAAGGGGAGCCACAAAGGTGACTCCAATGAGGTCGACCAGATGGCGTGGATGCGCCAACTTTTAGATTGGCAAAAGGAAGCAGCAGATCCTAACGAGTTCCTTGACTCCTTGCGCTACGATCTCACGTCGAAACAGATTTTCGTATTCACTCCCAAGGGCGACGTGGTAAATCTACCGGTTGGTTCGTGTCCCGTTGACTTTGCCTACGCTGTGCACACCGAGGTTGGCCACCGTTGCATTGGCGCGAAGATAAACGGGAAACTCGTAGCCTTAGAAACTAAGCTCAACTCCGGTGACCGCGTGGAAATCTTCACGTCTAAGGATCCGAAGGCAGGACCGTCCCGTGGCTGGCAGGATTTCGTGGTGTCGCCGCGTGCAAAATCCCGCATTCGCCAGTGGTTTACCAAGGAGCGCCGCGACGAACACATCGTCGCCGGCAGGGATGCTTTGGCTGCAGAAATGCAGCGGGGTGGCCTGCCTATGCATCGGCTATTTACAGCCCAGACGATGAAAGAGATGGCTACCCAGTTCCATTATCCCGATGTGGAAGCCCTCTACGCTGCCGTAGGCGCCGGACATGTTTCTGCGCAATCTATTGCGCAACGGCTTGTGTCTATCTTCGGAGACGAGACTTCCGCTGAAGATGAGCTCGCTCGCCGTATCCCGTTTTCTGAGCTTATGCACTCTCGCGCAGCAGCCCATGCGTCTGACTCGGGAATCCTGGTTGAAGGCAATCCTGATGTTTTAGCGAAGTTGGCCAAATGCTGTGAGCCAGTTCCGGGGGACGCAATTTTTGGATTCATCACGCGCGGCGGCGGGGTGTCCGTGCACCGTATGGACTGTACTAATGCGCAGAAGCTGCATGAAGAAGACGCGCGCATTGTCACTGTCGCATGGGCGCGCGAATCGACGTCTTCAATATTTACTGCAACGGTTCAAGTTGAAGCTTTGAACCGGGACGGTTTGCTGATGGATATCACACGTGCAGTTACGGAGCAGAAGCTTTCGGTAAACGCAATGAACTCCCATGTCAACGATGACAATGTGGCTACGTTGCGCTTCACGTTTACGGTGTCCGACGCGAAGCAGCTGGGTGCTGTCATGACACTCTTGCGTAACATTGAGGGTGTGTTCGACATCTACCGCGTGATTGCTTAGATGCTGTTAGTGCTCTAGACCCCTTAAGTTCAGAGGGTCGTTGCAACACTTTCCCTAAGGAGTGTGGCAATGACTACCAGTTATGGGCCTTATCATTCGTTATCCGAGTCTGATCGTGTACGACTAATCGCGTTAGTGACACGCGGTCGCAGCGTGCGTTCCTCCGCCTATGAAATCGGCTGTAACTACGGACATGCGTTAAATTTTTGCCACGCCCACAAACTCATCGAACCACGCAAGAGACAACGACCACTTAATCACAACACCCCGGTTATCAAAGAGTTCCTGACACGTGTTCGACATGGACAATCAGTCCACGCCGCGGCAGTTCAATGCGGAATCAATGACACTGCTGCGTATGCGATTGCAATGGATGCCGGCTGTCATATCCGCTTAAGCAGGTACCAGCGCAGGGTTCGGCAGACTCAACTTCGTGTGGAATACCTCCGGCTACGTTTAGCAAGTGTGCCTTCTGGTGATGCTGGGCGTGCACTCGGTATTGAGAGATCGATGAGGCAAGATTTCGAACGCGGTCTGTTTAAAACAAACGGCTCACGCAAAGAGTTCGTCGGTGTTGGTATCGATGCCATCACGTATAAAAGACTTATGATCACGCTGCGCCAACGCCATGATCTCGTTGACTCTGGACGATTGCGTCCACCGGCATTGCCACATGGGGTTGATCCATACAAACCTATTAGCGCTCGCTATATCTGCTTCGAAGAACGAGTACTTATTGCTGATTTGCTGCGTGAGCATACCTCGGTTCGTGAAATCAGTCGCCGACTTGGGCGAAGTGCTTCATCAATTGCTCGAGAAATTAGACGCAATCGCAGTGCGGAAGGCCCGTATCGTGCAGAAACTGCTCAGTTGAAAGCGTGCGCACGTCGGCTGCGTCCTAAACTACCCAAGTTATTAGCAGATAAACGATTATGGGAGTACGTGTGTAATGGGTTGCGGGCACAATGGTCGCCTGAACAGATTGCTCATCGACTCCCTGTTGATTTTCCCGATGACAAGGACATGCGTATTAGCCACGAAACTATCTACGATGCTTTCTACCTGCAGTCGAAAGGTAAGCTCAGTGAGCTAGGTTTGACACTGCCTCGGGGTAGGAAGAAACGCAAGAAACGACTCCCCCGGGTTGACACTCCTACTCAGCAACGATTCGTTGATGACATGATCATGATCGATGAACGACCTGAAGAAGTCGCTGAGCGTATTTTGCCTGGACACTGGGAAGGGGACCTCATTTTAGGCAAAAATAACAAATCAGCAGTGATCACTTTGGTGGAACGTGTCAGCAGGTTCGTCGTGTTAGGTCACCTGCCTGGGCGCCATAGCAGTGATGAGGTACTTGCAGCGTTAAAGAAAACAGTTGGCACGATCGACGAAGCGATGTGGTCATCGATTACCTGGGATCAGGGAAGCGAGATGGCTGGTCATAAGGCTTTTACGATGGCTACAGATATACCCATTTATTTCTGTCATCCTGGTTCACCATGGGAACGTGGAAGTAACGAGAATACTAACGGGCGACTCCGGCGGAATCTTCCGAAAAGTAGTGATTTGTCAGTCTACAGCGCACATGATCTTGAAATGATTGCCAATATCCACAACCACACACCACGTAAAGCATTGCAATGGAAGACTCCGGCGGAAGTTATGGCAGAGGCTCTGGCACAAACCGGTAGCATTAGACGGGATTAATCGTCGTTGTTGCAACGACCCCTAGAATTCAAGCCCGTTAAATGGCATGAAAAAACCGCTGAACTAGCGTTCAGCGGTTTTCGTGTAAGCGCTTACTTCAGGAAACGCTGTGCGAAGGTGAAGGCGGTGGTCAGAGCGCCGATTACAGCGGTGACGATGCCGATCCACGCACGGATTTCCTTGGGAGTGACGTCCTCGGAGGAAGACTTCGAGGAGTCATCGTTCTTTGCAGTCTTGCCAGTGTTAGCTGCGCCTGCAACGACAGTGTCGTTGGAAACCTCAGTTGCGGATGCGGTTGCGCCTGCGCCGGTGAGCAGAGCGATGGAAGCAGCGCCAGCGACCAGTGCCTTACGCGAGAAAAGCTTCATAAAAATCAATTCCTTCACAGATGGAGGAGGGTACGTACGGTTAACAGATGATACTTCAACGATTCTAAAGACGCAACACTATAGAATAATATTTTTTTAAAATGTCCAGTGCGCTCCTCAAGCAGGTCAGATAGAGAAAACGCCTGCGTTAGTTTCCTACGCAGACGCTTTCTTTACTGAAAATTTACTTTATGGTCGCACTCTTGATACGTACTTCTTCGGCGGGGGCACCATCTCCGGAACCAGATGATTCCGTGCCTTTTTCCGCGATTGAATCCAGGGTATTCAGACCTTCATCAGAAATCTGGCCGAAGTAGGTGTAATCCGGAGCAAGCGGAGAGTCCTTGTAATTGAGGAAGAACTGCGAACCGTTGGTACCCGGACCCGCATTAGCCATTGCGATCGAACCGCGTGGGTAAATTACTGGACCAATCGAGGAATCGGTTTTCTCATCAGTGGGGTACTCGTTGGCGAATTGGAAGCCAGGGCCGCCGGCACCGGTTCCTGTGGGGTCGCCGCACTGCAGGACGTAGATGCCAGATGTGGTCAGTCGGTGGCAGACGGTGTCGTCGTAGTAGTTGTTTTCGACGAGGTGTTCAATAGCGTTAACGGTGCATGGTGCTGTTTCGCGGTCGAGTTCCATGCTGATCTTGCCTTGAGTGGTGTCTAGTTCCACGTTGACGGTTCCGCGTGCGGAAACATTCTCTGTTTTAGCAGGCGGGGTGGCACCCTTTGCTGCTTCACCTGCTGGTTCGTAGGTGCAGGATACGGTTTCAGGCAGCTGTTCTTCACGCTTCATGGAGAGCGGTGTGTACTCTGCTGTGGTGGTTTCGGAGGTGGATTCTTCTGCGACTACATCCTCGTTGGAGTCTTGGGTGGCAAAGTACCAAATACCTGCAACAACACCGACGATCACCACAAGAGAGGCTGCTACTACCGCAGCGGGACCGCTCTTCTTCTTACGTTCACGGCTCTTGAGGGCTTTGTCCAGTTTCTCTAAGGCTTCATCGCCTCGCTGGGTGTTCGTCATGTGGTTGTTCTTTCTTTTTCGGTGTATTTGTCCATACTCCGGACAGCGTTGTCGGTTTATTGTAGCGTCCCTTAACCCCGGCCCGGGCAATGGCCATTATGCTGGAGTGTATGCAAATTCTGGGTTTTCCGGCAGGACCGTTTAAAACCAATTGTTACCTGGTTCAACGCGACGGACTTGTGTCAATCATCGATCCCGGCATGCACGCGGCGGGGCGGATTCGGCAGACCGTCCAGGATAATGGCTGGTCGGTGGATAAAATTGTGCTCACGCATGGGCATATCGACCACACCCGCGACGCGGCGGAACTCGCTAAAGAATTCGATGTAGACGTTTATTGCCATCCGGATGATGCTTTTATGTTACTGCGTGGGGAAGGGGTGTCTGACCAGACAGCGTTATTGTTTGATGCCCAGTCTATGGACCCCATCACAGCCCCAGAGTCGCTTCTCGACGACCAAACACTCACCCTCGCCGGGGCCGAATTCACGGTTAAGCATTGTCCAGGTCATTCTCCTGGGTGCGTGATACTGGTAGGGGAGGACGTGGTATTCAGCGGTGATGTCTTGTTCCGCGGAGCGATCGGGCGGGTGGATTTGCCACATTCTGACCCAGAGGCGATGCGTAAGTCTTTGGCTGGCCCGGTGTGGGCGCTTGCTGACAAACTGGCAGTTTTGCCGGGCCATGGGCAGACCAGCACGATGGAGTACGAGCGCGAAACTAACCCCTTTCTTCAACACCTTCGTTAGTTCGGGTTACCATGGGTAACCGTGAGTAATAAAGGCAAGTACCAGGCACATAAAGCCCCAAAGGGCGTTCCCGATTACGTCCCCCCAGTCTCGGCCATGTTCACGGCAGTTAGGGACACATTTATCCAGCAAGCGCATCTAGCTGGGTTCCAGCATATTGAGTTGCCGGTATTTGAAGAGACGGAACTCTTTGCCCGTGGCGTGGGTGAGTCTACGGACGTCGTCAGCAAAGAAATGTATACATTCGCTGATCGCGGTGGGCGTCCAGTCACCTTGCGCCCAGAAGGCACCGCAGGTGTGATGCGCGCGGTGATTCAGCACAACCTTGATCGCGGTCAATTGCCGGTCAAGCTCAATTATGCTGGTCCGTTCTTCCGTTATGAACGTCCGCAGGCCGGACGTTACCGGCAGTTGCAGCAGGTCGGGGTGGAAGCCATTGGTGTCGATGACCCGGCCTTGGATGCTGAGGTCATCGCGTTGGCTGACCGCTCTTACCGTTCACTGGGGTTGAAGGGCTTTCGCCTGGAACTGACTAGTTTGGGCTGTTCAGAATGCCGCGCGGCATACCGTGAGGTTTTGCAGGGCTTCCTGTTCGAACTTCCATTGGATGAGGAAACGCGCAAGCGAGCCGAGATTAACCCCTTGCGCGTCCTCGACGATAAACGCGCTGAGGTCCAAGAGATGACGGCAGACGCGCCGCTTATGCCAGACCACCTGTGCGATTCCTGCCAGGAACACTTTGACACGGTGCTTCAGCTCCTCGATTCCATGGGTGTTGAATACACGCTCAACAAGCGCCTCGTGCGTGGTCTCGACTACTACACAAAGACGACCTTCGAATTCGTCCATGATGGCCTCGGCGCGCAGTCGGGCATCGGCGGGGGTGGGCGCTACGACGGTCTCATGGCGCAGCTGGGTGGTCAGGACCTATCAGGTATTGGCTACGGGCTTGGTGTTGATCGAACTGTCCTCGCTCTGGAAGCAGAAGGTATTACCGCTGAAGATCTGGGAGTCCAGCGCCGCGTTGACGTCTACGGCGTAGCCTTAGGCGCAGCGGCGAAGAAGCACATGGCGGTGCTGGTAAACCAGTTGCGCAGTGCAGGTGTCGCCACTGACATGTCGTATGGAGACCGCGGACTCAAGGGGGCGATGAAGGGAGCTGACCGAGCTCAGGCCCAATATGCGTTAGTCCTCGGCGATTCCGAGCTTGAGGCAGGCACCGTCACTGTGCGCGACCTAGCCGCCCACGAGCAAGAAGAGATCGCTCTTGGTGAAGTCCAGGCCTACATCGAAAAGAAGTTGGCCTAACACTCTGGGAAGCTCACTGGCATCCCCAAGGTGACCGCAAGCCCACCGGCTGCGGTCTCTTTGTATTTAGTAGACATATCTCGACCGGTCCGCGCCATGGTGATAATCGCATCGTCCAGGCGAACCAAGTGGGTGCCGTCGCCAAGCATGGCAAGACGCGCGGCATTGATTCCTTTTACAGCGCCGATGGCGTTGCGCTCTATACAAGGAATCTGGACTAGTCCACCAACAGGATCGCACGTGAGCCCGAGGTTGTGTTCGAGAGCGATCTCTGCGGCATTATCAACCTGTAAAGGACTTGCTCCAAGTACGGCAGCGAGACCAGCCGCAGCCATCGCAGAGGCAGAACCTACTTCGCCCTGGCATCCAACTTCCGCACCAGAGATAGAGGCGTTTTCCTTAATTAAGGAGCCAATCGCACCGGCTGTGAGGAAGAAATCATAAATCTGACTTGAGCTGAGGGGCCCGAGGAATTTGTCGGCGTAGTGTACAACTGCTGGGATAATCCCTGCTGCACCATTCGTGGGAGCCGTGACTACTTGACCACCCGCGGCGTTTTCTTCGTTGACGGCCATCGCGAAGAGATTCACCCATTCCATGGCATCAAAACCGGCAGCCTGCAAGCGCGGGTGAGCATCAGACATCGCAGCAAAGATCGCGGGGGCGCGACGTTTGACAGCCAATCCGCCCGGGAGCACTCCGGAGGTGTGAAGGCCGTTGTCTACGCATGTGCGCATGACATTCCAGATGGCGTCGATGTGCTCGTGAACATGTGCAATTCCACCTGTTGTTGCGTGCATGGCTTCTTCGTTTGCTGCCATGACACCAGCGACCGTGAGCCCTTGCTGTTGGCAGTGAGCGCTGAGCTCCGCCCCAGTGCTGAAAGGATAGGGAACATCGTGGATGGCAGCTACAGCTTCGCTCGCCGGATTCTCACCTTGCAATTCCGCTGCTGAGGCAATGAATCCACCACCGACAGAATAGAACTCTGCGTACACCCCACTTGCAGTACTAAAAACCATCCCATTTGGGTGTCCGGGCAGCGCAATCGGGTTAAAGTTCAACTGGTAGGCCACAGTGCCACCCGGGCCTGTTACTGATCCAACCACCGGTACATTTTCTCCTAACCGCGGGGATACATCAGCGGGGCAGGAAGTCGGGGTGTAGCCAGCTAAGCCAAGTATGGTAGCGCGATCCGTGCCGTGACCGCGGCCGGTAGATGCCAAGGAGCCACGAAGTTCTACAACAATTTCTTCATTTCGGACTCCCGGATTTTCCTCGATGAAGCGCAGGGCAGCGCGCATAGGGCCGACCGTGTGGGAAGAGGACGGGCCAATTCCGATTGTGAATAAGTCGGTAACGCTAATTGCCACGTTGAGCCTCTCACATTAGAAAAACAGAATGCGACTTAGTTTACTAAGAAGAGGCCGAGCCGTCATGTCCCTGGAGCAATTCAGAAAATGGTGTGAACTCCTCCATGGCATCAGTTCCGGATGTTCGGCGTTGAATAGCACCCCGGGCGGTCACTCCGCCCAAACCTCCGACGGAGTCACGCTGGGTGACCATGTACTCGGCCAACTCGCCGGCGGCACGGGAAATTCTTTCGGTAAGAAGTTGGCCAGCTTCTCCACCGAAATCTTCTGTCGCTGCAAATATGCCGGTGGGCATGACGTTGGCGCGCAGATAAGAAAACAGTGGGCGCATTGCGTAGTCGAGTACGAGAGCGTGGCGTATCGAACCGGCCGTGGCTGCCACTATGACTGGCATGTCTATGAGAGCAGTGTTCTCCAGCACGTCGAAGAACAACTTAAACAGGCCACTGTAACTTGCTTTGAAAACAGGAGTGACAGCGATGAGTCCGTCAGAATTGTGGATGGTGTTCCGGAGGTCGTCGATAAGCGGAGTGGGTAACCCGCCGGTGACCATAAACTGGGCTAACTCAGTGGCGTAGTCCTTGAGCTCTAAAACTGTAACTTCTGCTTCTTCGCCTCGGGCAGAAACAGCAGTCTGTGTTGCCGCAGCGATCTGATCGGCTACGTGTCGGGTTGTAGAAGGGGTAGAAAGCCCCGCCGTGATCACAGTCAGTTTCCGCATTAGTTATTCTCCTTTCGTGGTGCCCCGGGGTGGACCTCAAAGTGGGGGCCTGACATCGCGGACTTCAGTGATGCGTGAGTGGGTGGTTCCGCGGGAACGTGGTCTGGTCGGCGTGCCTCCATTCTGCGGCGCAACTCGGGCACAACGTCACGTCCAAGCCGTTCAATCTGGTCCAACACGACTTCCTGCGGTAAGCCGGCGTGGTCGACGAAGAAAAGCTGACGTTGATAATCACCGACCCAGTCTGCAAACTGCATGGTGCGTTCGATAACTTGCTCTGCAGTACCGACGGTCAACGGCGTAATCTCCGTGTATTCCTCCAAGGACGGGCCGTGCCCATACACCGGAGCGTTGTCGAAGTAAGGGCGGAAGAAGTCCTTCGCCTCCTGTTCGCTATCCGCGATGAATGTTTGCCCGCCTAAGCCGACAATTGCTTGGTCAGCACGGCCGTGGCCATATGCTTCGTACCTGTTGCGGTACAAGTTCACCATTTTTGCGGTGTGCTCTTTGTTCCAAAAAATGTTGTTGTGGAAGAAGCCATCGCCATAGAAGGCGGCTTGTTCGGGGATTTGTGGAGAACGAATCGAACCGTGCCACACGAATGGGGGGACGTCGTCTAGCGGCCAGGGGGTTGACACGTAGCCCTGCAACGGGGTTCTGAATTTCCCCTGCCAATTTACGGGGCGTTCGCGCCACAGCTTGCGTAACAAGTGATAGTTTTCCACTGCCAGTGGGATGCCTTGCCGGATATCTTTACCAAACCACGGGTATACCGGCCCTGTGTTACCTCGCCCCAGCATGAGGTCGTTTCGCCCTCCATACAAGTGCTGCAGGAAGGCGTAATCTTCGGCGATTTTCACGGGATCGTTCGTGGTGATGAGCGTCGTCGACGTCGACAAGATAATTCGTTGTGTCTTTGCGGCAATGTAGGCCAAGTGTGTAGTTGGCGACGACGGCACAAATGGGGGATTGTGGTGCTCGCCGGTTGCAAAGACGTCGAGACCGACTTCCTCGGCTTTCAGGGCTATCTCTGTCATTGCGTTGATACGTTCGTGTTCACTTGGCTTAATGCCGGTTGTGGGGTCGACCGTGACATCGCCGATCGTCATGATTCCGAACTGCATCTTTACAACCTTTCTCCGTTCACAGTGCTTGTGACGTGTCAACAATGTGAAAGTGTTTTTATTCCACAACAAAGACCACCTGCACAAACTCCGGATTCGGATGGAGTGTAGGTGGCCTGATAGTGTATGTCGCTTATCGACGTCGCCTCCGGGGTGGTACGCCTTCTCTTCTACTGTGCGTAGACGCCGCGGTCCAAGAGGTCGCATTGCGCCATGCTTCCCGACCTATAACCCGCCATGAACATCTGTTGGCGTTGCTCTGAAGAGCCGTGGGTGAAGGAATCGGGGTTGACCGAGCCTCCGGAACGGCGTTGGATATTGTCGTCGCCAACGGCGCCCGCGGTTTCGACAGCGGTTCGGAGCTGCTCCGGTGTGATTTGTTGGAGGTCACCAAACTGGCTGTCATCTGCCCAGTGGGCCCACACGCCTGCGTAGCAGTCTGCTTGTAGCTCAATTTTGACCGCGTTGGACTCTGCGCCAGGGTCGTTGTAGTTGGACAACCCCAGGGTTCCCTCAAGGTTCTGGATATGGTGTCCGAACTCATGGGCAACGATGTACATCTGGGCTAGGGGCGCGTTCGTGCCGCCGAAACGCTGTAGCTGATTGAAGAAGGAAACGTCTAAATACACGGTGTTATCTGCAGGGCAGTAGAAAGGACCGGTTGCTGCGGAAGCTACTCCGCACCGTGACTGGACCGAATCTTGGAAGATAGTGACCCCGGGTTCGGTGTATTCGAGGCCGGCCTGCTGGGGGAGTACCTGGCTCCACACTTCATCGACGGAATAGGCGGTGTAGAGCACACGGCAGTCGTCGTATTGATTGGCGTCTGCGCCGGTTTGGCAATGATCTAACGAGTAATCTTCGCCAGACTCAATAGATTGCTTCGGATTTTGGTTGCCGCCCAAGATGGCATCCAGGTCATTCGGGTTGCCGCCAAGGAACAAGAAAAGCGCAACGAGGGCCAGGCCCCCGATTCCGCCCACGCCGGCAACAGCGCCTTTGCGGCCTTTGGATGTGCGTACGCGGGAGGAGTCCCGGGATAAGTCGTCGCGAAAAGTCATAAGACTCATACTAGGCGAGGACTTAGGCGTCACGGGCATGAATTAGTCCAAAGGCTCGGGCCTGGGGGCATAACCGTCACGAACCTGAGGCGGGTACTATCATGGACGTCTAGCAGATTTTAAGAATATTCAATGTGGAAGGACGTAACGTCTCGTGCTACGTACTCATCTGGCTGGTTCGCTCCGTAAAGAGAATGCCGACAACACCGTAACCTTGACTGGTTGGGTTGCGCGTCGTCGTGACCATGGTGGCGTCATTTTCGTAGACCTGCGTGATCGTTCCGGAATTGCGCAGGTAGTTTTCCGTGACAGCGCGGTCGCCGAACAGGCCCATGATTTGCGCAGTGAATACTGCATTCAGGTCACAGGCACGGTAGAGGAGCGCCCTGAAGGTTCCACGAACCCGAACCTGCCTTCTGGTGATATCGAGGTCAACGTAACGGAGCTAGAGGTCCTCAACGCCTCGGCGCCATTGCCATTCCAAATTGACGATCCTTCCTCCTCTGGCGAGGTCGGCGAGGAAACTCGACTGAAGTACCGTTACCTGGATTTGCGTCGTAAGGAGCAGGGCGATGCACTGCGTCTGCGTTCGAAGGCAAACCGTGCTGCTCGTGAGGTTCTTGATTCTCACGATTTCGTGGAGATTGAGACCCCAACCTTGACCCGATCGACCCCCGAAGGTGCTCGTGACTTCCTGGTTCCAGCACGTTTGCGACCGGGTTCGTGGTACGCACTCCCGCAGTCCCCACAGCTGTTCAAGCAGCTGCTCATGGTTTCGGGTATGGAGCGTTACTACCAGATCGCACGCTGCTACCGCGACGAGGACTTCCGCGCAGACCGTCAGCCTGAATTCACCCAGCTTGACGTGGAGATGAGCTTCGTTGACCAAGATGATGTCATCGGCCTGGCCGAAGAGATTGTGGTAGCGCTGTGGCGCCTCATTGGTTACGAGATTCCTACTCCGATTCCTCGTATGACCTACAAGGAAGCTATGGAGAAGTACGGCTCCGATAAACCTGACCTGCGCTTCGACATTGAAATCGTTGAGTGCACCGACTTCTTCAAGGACACCACGTTCCGCGTCTTCCAAAACGAGTACGTCGGTGCTGTCGTCATGGAAGGTGGCGCTTCCCAGCCACGTCGCCAGCTGGATGCATGGCAGGACTGGGCAAAGCAGCGCGGTGCTAAGGGCTTGGCCTACATCCTTGTTGGTGAAGACGGCGAGCTCGGTGGCCCAGTTGCAAAGAACATCACCGACGCGGAGCGTGCTGGTATCGCAGAGCACGTTGGTGCTAAGCCAGGCGACTGCATCTTCTTTGCGGCTGGTGATGCCAAGAGCTCCCGTGCTTTGCTGGGCGCCGCGCGTGGTGAAATTGCAAACAAGCTCGGCCTGATCAAGGAGGGCGACTGGGCCTTTACGTGGGTCGTTGACGCCCCACTGTTCGAGCCATCGGCTGATGCGACAGCATCTGGTGATGTCGCCTTGGGGCACTCCAACTGGACTGCTGTCCACCACGCGTTCACTTCGCCGAAGCCTGAGTGCTTGGACTCCTTTGATACCGATCCTGGCTCTGCAACGGCATACGCGTATGACATCGTCTGCAACGGCAACGAAATCGGTGGCGGTTCCATTCGCATCCACCGTCGCGATGTCCAGGAACGCGTGTTCAAGGTTATGGGCATCTCGGAGGAGGAAGCTCAAGAGAAGTTCGGCTTCCTGCTCGATGCATTTGCTTTCGGCGCTCCACCACACGGAGGTATCGCCTTTGGTTGGGACCGCATCGTCTCCCTGCTGGGCGGTTTTGACTCCATCCGTGACGTTATTGCTTTCCCGAAGTCCGGCGGTGGCGTCGACCCACTGACAGATGCTCCTGCACCTATCACCCCGCAGCAGCGCCGTGAGGCTGGCGTTGACGCCAAGCCGAAGAAAGACGAGGCGGCAAAGAAGGAAGAGTCTGCGCAGAAAAGCGACGCGTAGCTCTTAAGCGAATAACTATTCGGCAATGGACCGATGAAATCGCTACACTAGGTGAAGCTAGTGTGCAGTGACACAATGCGCTCCTGCAACGCGGGAGCGCATTTTACTGTGTGCCAGAGGTTCACAATTGGTAATCAGTACATGCCCTTTGGTTGGGCGCCCAAGGAGATCACCGTGACAGGTAGTGAAGCAGCACCCGACAGCAGTCAGGCTGAGGCCCAGGCGGATTCAGGCGGCGTCACAAGGCTGGGGGGTAGCTCAGCGCCTACCTACGAGGACATCATCGTTACCGCTGAGGAACTATTGTCCACGCGCTTCGGTGGCGCACAGCAGCTTAGTGATGTAGAACGTTTGACTGGATCTGGTACCTCTGTTGTCTTGCGTTGCCGTGTAGTGACCAATCCATTCCTTCAGGAACGCTCTGTCGTGGTGAAATACATACCGCTGACAGATGATGAACTTGACGATGCCGCCCTCGTCCGCGAAATCGTGGCCTACCAATTCACCACATCACTCCATGAGGATGTCCGCCCTGGGCCGGTGCTGCTGGCGCACGACATCGCGCAACGTATTATTGTGCTTACCGACTCGGGCCGTGGCGACACCTTCGCTGAGCTCCTGGACAAGGGCAATAGTGACCAACGTATTCACATACTGCGCAACCTTGGTGAAGCACTAGGACTTATGCATGTAGGCACAGCCCCGAAGGAGCAAGGCTTTGAAATTCTACGTGCCCGAATGGCGAAGAAACATCCAAGCGCCGCGAAGGTGAACCACCTCCGCCTCAAAACAAAGGAATTTACTATCCAGCGTGGCTTCGAGTTGCTCCGTGACGCAGACATTGAGGTACCGGATACGGTAATTCTGCTAGCAGAAGCAAGTTCATCGCTCATGCACACGGGCCACCGGGCGTTTACTCCATATGACTTATCGCCTGACAACATTATTGTTGCGGAGCGTACCCATTTCTTGGATTACGAATGGGCTGGATTCCGCAACGTTGTCTTTGATCTCGCGTCGGTAGTGGCGGGGTTCCCGCAATACTTGTTTGAATACCCGATTACTAGTGATGAGGCTGATCTGTTCCTTGAAGCGTGGCAGCGCGAGGCAGCCACGGTGTGGCCGGATGTCCAGGACGATGAGGCCTTGCACATTTCGATTGCGACGGCCGTGCTTGGGCTTGCAATCAGCGGTTTGACCATGATGCACTACGGCAGCTCGCACAACATTGTCGCCGCGGTGGCTGCCTTGGGAGACTATGAAACGGTGATTACTCCCGACTCAAGTGAGGTCACTCCTATTCGCCGCTTGCTAGCGCCCGCCGGCAGTGTTGAGTTCAGTAGGGAAGAGTTGCTCATGCGCCGAGATTTGTATGAAACGACGGAGGCATTGGCTCGTTTTGCTGTTCGGGGCAGGGACACCCGACTACTGGTCGTCGCCGATTTTGCGCGCAGATTCTCTGAGCTTCTCGACGACCACCTGGAACGGTGACCAACGCTCCCCAGAAAGGAATCCTGATCGATAGTGGCCCAAGACTCACTGTTTGGCCAACCGCATAATTCGCAGCCGAAGCGTACGTCCAGCCATGCTCCGTCGAGAGGCGAAGCTTCATCGTTTTTTGCGGTTGGACCTGATGCGCCCTTAGCTGCGCGTATGAGGCCCCGTAGCCTCGACGAAGTAGTAGGGCAAGAGCATGTTCTCGGCGAGGGCACTCCGTTGCGGAGGCTCATCCAAGGGCACGGTGCTGCATCGGTTATTCTTTACGGTCCTCCGGGGACTGGAAAGACCACTATTGCGAGCCTGATTTCTGCCACAACCGGGCACAACTTTATCGGGCTGTCAGCGCTTAATTCTGGAGTGAAGGAGGTGCGCGCGGTCATAGACCAAGCGCGCCGTGATTTAATCTACGGCCAGCAAACGGTCCTTTTTATTGACGAGGTACACCGGTTTTCTAAAACTCAGCAGGATGCCCTTCTAGCTGCTGTGGAAAACCGCACAGTACTGCTCGTGGCCGCCACGACCGAGAATCCGTCTTTTTCCGTTGTGGCACCGCTTCTTTCGCGGTCTTTGCTCCTTAACCTGCAACCGCTTTCCGACGACAACATTCGCACAGTGCTCCTCCGGGCCATCGCAGATGATCGTGGACTAGCAGGACGCATTACTGTTGCAGACGAAGCTGTCGACCACATCGTTCGTGTTTCTGGTGGCGATGCGCGCCGGAGTCTGACCTATCTTGAGGCGGCTGCTGAAGGAATTAGCGATGGTGGGGAGCTCACCGCCGAGGACGTTGCCGCAAACGTTCAAAAAGCGGTGGTCCGATACGACCGCGATGGCGATCAGCATTACGACGTAACGAGTGCTTTTATCAAGTCCATTAGAGGCTCAGATGTGGACGCCGCGTTACATTATTTAGCCCGCATGATCGATGCAGGGGAGGACCCGCGGTTTATTGCGCGGCGGCTGATAATTCATGCCAGCGAGGACATTGGGATGGCTGATCCCACAGCACTGCAGACTGCAGTTGCAGCAGCACAGGCAGTGGCCCTTATCGGATTACCAGAAGGGCGTATCACCTTAGCGCAAGCAACGATCCACCTAGCTACTGCACCGAAATCAAACGCCGTTATAGCCGGTATTGACGCCGCCTTAGCTGATGTACGCAACACAAACATCGGCCACGTGCCGGCGCACCTCCGCGACGGACATTACGAAGGCGCCAAGAAACTGGGGCACGCCATCGGTTATGTGTACCCGCATGACGATCCGAAGGGCATCGTCAAGCAACAGTATCTACCCGACGAGCTCAAAGACGCCGTCTATTACACGCCGACAGACCACGGTCATGAAGGCCGCATTCAGGCATTAGTTGGACGTCTTCGCAAGATTGTGCGCGGTAAGGGGTAAACTCTGTGCTTACGTCTAGCAGCAATTGGCACTCACGCGTTGAGCCCACGGTGATGCGCGCGCCGTTGTATGCTTAAAAACATTGTTCTACGTGCAGAAACTAAAGTGAGGGAAAACCACAGTGCACACTCATGAAATCCGCGAGCGGTTCACACAACACTTCGTGAAAGCAGGTCACCAAGAAGTCCCTAGTGCTTCCCTGATTCTCGACGACCCGAACCTGCTCTTCGTGAACGCTGGCATGGTTCCCTTCAAGCCCTACTTCTTGGGGCAGCAGAACCCACCTTTTCCCAACGGAACTGCTACCTCCATCCAGAAGTGTGTACGCACGCTCGACATCGAAGAGGTGGGTATCACCACTCGCCACAACACGTTCTTCCAGATGGCAGGTAACTTCTCCTTCGGGCAGTACTTCAAAGAGGGAGCTATTACACATGCATGGACCCTGCTGACTGGTTCCCTCGAAGACGGTGGATTGGGCCTTGACCCGGAGCGTCTCTGGGTAACGGTATACCTTGATGACGACGAGGCCGCGGATATCTGGCACGAAAAAATCGGCATTCCACGTGAGCGCATTCAGCGGCTCGGCATGGAGGACAACTACTGGTCAATGGGTATTCCTGGGCCGTGCGGTCCGTGCTCAGAAATCTATTATGACCGTGGCCCTGAATACGGCAAAGAAGGCGGTCCAATTGCTGATGACAACCGCTACATGGAAATCTGGAACCTGGTCTTCATGGAAAAGGAACGCGGCGAAGGTATTGGCAAGGGTAACTTCGAAATCGTCGGAGAACTGCCTAAGAAGAACATCGATACGGGTCTTGGTATCGAACGTGTCGCGTGCATCCTGCAGGGCGTAGACAACGTTTATGAGACCGACTTGCTGCGTCCGGTTATCGACGCAGCTGAGTCTGCGACCGGCGCGAAGTACGAAGACCCAGCTGCAGATCGCTCCGAAGATATTCACTTCCGCGTTATCGCCGACCACTCGCGTACCGCAATGATGCTCATTCTCGACGGTGTCACTCCGTCGAATGAGGGCCGTGGCTACATTCTTCGCCGTCTGCTTCGTCGCATCGTGCGCTCGGCCCGCCTCCTCGGGGCAACTGGTCCGACGATGGCCACTTTCATGGACACGATCATGGACACAATGACGCCGTCCTACCCAGAGATCGCGGAAAACCGTGAACGCATCATGCGGACCGCGGTCACTGAAGAAAAGGCCTTCCTGAAGACGCTCGAGGCTGGTACGCAGCTGTTCGACAACGCGGTCGCAGAACTCAAGGAAACAGGCTCCACCACCTTGGCTGGCGCTAAGGCCTTCGAGCTCCACGACACCTACGGTTTCCCGATCGACCTCACTCTGGAAATGGCTGCCGAAGCAGGCCTGAAAGTCGATGAAAAAGGCTTTGAAGCTGCGATGTCTGAGCAGCGTGCAAGAGCCAAGGCTGATAACCGGGCTAAGAAGCATGGTCACGCTGACCTGACGGTTTATCGTGATTTCGTGGATAATCACCCGACGGAATTCGTCGGCTACGACAACCTGACTGCCGAGTCCAAGGTCCTTGGCCTGATTCATGACGGCAAGCAAGTTTCAGAAGCCCCAGTTGGATCGGACGTAGAGGTCATTTTAGACCTGACTCCGATGTACGCAGAGTCTGGCGGCCAGCTCGGTGACCGTGGCACTATCCGTACCGGTGACACTGTCTTGGACGTCAAGGATGTCCAGCGTATTGGTAAGAAGCTGTGGGTTCACCGTTCCACCGTGACCGAAGGTGGTTTGAGTGTCGGCGATACCGTGACCACAGACGTTGACGCTGCTTGGCGTCACGGTGCTCGCCAGGCTCACTCTGCAACGCACCTCATCCATGCCGCCCTGCGTCAAGTTCTCGGCCCAACGGCGGTCCAGGCAGGTTCCATGAATCGCCCTGGTTACATGCGTTTCGACTTCAACTACACAGAGCAGCTCACCCCAGAGCAAATTGCTGAAATCCAGCAGATTGCTAACCAGGCAGTCGATATCGACTGGGACGTCAACACGTTCGAAACTACCCTGGACAAGGCGAAGGAAATGGGTGCTTTGGCACTCTTCGGCGAGAACTACGGCAACCAGGTACGTGTTGTTGAAATTGGTGGCGCAGACTTTTCCATGGAACTGTGCGGTGGCACGCACGTGGCGCACTCGTCGCAGATTGGCCCGATTTCTGTGCTGGGTGAGTCCTCCGTGGGATCAGGTGCGCGCCGCATCGAGGCGTACACTGGCTTGGACGCATTCAACTTCATGTCGAAGGAAACTGCCCTGGCGTCTGGTCTTGCGGAGTCGCTGAAGACCCCGACCGACGATCTGCCTGAGCGTATTGCTGCACTGACCAAGCGCCTGCACGACGCCGAGAAGACTGTTCAGGCACTGCAACGTGCGCAACTAGCTGCTAAATCCGCCGACTTTGTTGCCGGTGCTCGCACCATTAACGGTATCCGTGTGGCTGCTGCCCAAGTTCCTGACAACGTCGCGGGTGGCGATCTACGCGTCCTCGCAACAGAGGCGCGGGGGCATCTGCCCTCTGATCAGCCCGCTGTCGTCGTGTTCGGGTCCCGTGATGAATCCAAGAATTCAGTGGCCTTCGTTGTAGCGGCGAACCCGCTTGCCGTTGAACGTGGGGTCAAGGCAGGGAACCTAGTTAAGACCCTTGGCCAGTACATTGATGGCCGTGGCGGTGGCAAGCCGGAACTGGCCCAAGGTTCGGGAACCAAGCCTGAGGGGCTCAAGGCCGGTTTTGAGGCTATTGCCGAAGAACTGGAGAACCTCTAAGGATTTTATTAAAGGCGTGGGTATGTTACCCACGCCTTTATTCATGGCACCATTGCTTGTACTATGTGAAGTTATCGTTTCTTTATATTCGGTTGTGCGCAGCCGGGGAGCGATGCTGGCATGCGTCACCTAATGCGGTGGTAGGCAAGACCGGACTAGATAGGTAAGAAAATCCATGAGCTTAGAGGCAGATATTCCAGGTGCTCAAGACCCTGGGGAGGGGCGACGCATCGGTATCGACGTCGGCAAAGCCCGCATAGGCGTAGCGGTATCAGACCGCGCTGCGATGTTAGCCACGCCCGTCGAGACTGTTTATCGTTTAACCGGTACGAATGACTCGGACCAAGCCGACATCGATGACCTCGTGGACATCATCACGGAATACGAGGCTGTCGAGGTAGTCGTAGGATTACCCAAGACCTTGAAAAATAAGGGGTCAGCGAGTGCCCTTGATGCAGCCGATATTGCTCGCCGCATAACTCGCAGAATATCGCCTATTCCAGTTCGGCTTGCCGACGAACGCTTAACCACCGTAGTCGCACAAAGCGCACTGCACGCTTCAGGCGTGAATACTAAGAAGGGGCGGTCGGTCATCGATCAGGCTGCTGCTGTTGAAATTTTGCAAACGTGGCTCGACGGGCGCTCGAACTATTTGTCGAGGGCAGCGCAAGAATCTGAAGGAGAAACATTGTGAGTTACCGCAATATGGAGCCCAAGTTCGTCAAACGCAGGCAGCGAGGTCTTGCCGTTCTCATCGCCGCGGTTGTTCTCATCGTCGCTGCCATTATTTACATAGGAGTGAAGCTGACGGAAAGCAACGACTATGAAGGTTCCGGAAACGGAGTCACTGCGCTCGTTGAGGTTCCCGAGGGTTCGTCTCTTTCGGAGCTTGGGCCAGATCTTGAAGAGAAGAATGTAGTCAAGACCAATGAAGCTTTCCAGTCGGCTGCTTTCATGCATCCTATGGCATCAACGTTGAAGCCAGGTTTCTACAAGCTGCAGGAGCAAATGAGCGCTGAGGCTGCCGTCAATGCGCTATTGAGCCCAAGCCAGTACCAGATTGAAATGCTGGACGTGCACGGTGGCGCTACGTTGATGGACGTGAAAGTTGTCGGCGGCCAGACTCGCGAAGGGATTTATTCGCAGATTTCTCGCCTGAGCTGTGCGGAAAGTGAATCGGGTGACTGCGTCAGCGTCGAAGAGCTACAGCGTGTGGCCGCTACCACTGCTCCGGAGCAGCTTGGCGTTCCCGAGTGGGCGCTTGAGCCTGTGAAATCTCGCGGTGATGACCCGAAGCGCATTGAAGGGCTGATTCGTCCGGGCCAATACATTATCGACCCAAATAAGTCCGCACAAGAAATCTTGACTGACCTGATAACGCGTTCCGCGGAGTACTACAACTCCACTAACATTGTGGGTCGTGCCCAGGAAATCGGGTTGACCCCGTATGAGCTTCTCACTGCTGCCTCCTTGGTCGAGCGTGAGGCACCAGCTGGTGACTTTGACAAGGTTGCCCGCGTTATCTTGAACCGCTTGGATGAGCCAATGCGATTGGAATTTGATTCCACGGTGAACTATGGCCTCGACGACGTGGAAGTCGCGACAACTACAGAGGACCGCCAGCGCGTCACTCCATGGAATACCTACGCTTCGGATGGTCTTCCAGCTACCCCGATTGCGGCACCTTCTGATGACGCCATCGCAGCCATGGAGAATCCCGCAGACGGTAACTGGTTGTTCTTCGTCACCGTCGACAAGTCTGGTCGCACGGTATTCAATGACACCTTCGACGCACACCAACAGTCAGTCCAGGAAGCACTACAATCCGGAATATTAGACAGTAACCGCTAATCACTATGTCGGTTGAAAGCCCAGGGCTCCGTTTGGCGTCCTGGGCTTAACTGTTGTTCCAGGCTGAGATGAAAACAGTAAGGTTGAATCCATGAGTTTTGAACTTGAAGATGGCGTCACTCATTACGCCGCGGTGCTGGGCAGCCCCATCGCGCACTCGCTTTCACCGATTTTACACAATGCAGGCTACGCGGCCAAAGGCATGTCTGACTGGAAGTACGTACGCCATGAATCGACTGCTGAACAGCTCGCGAATATTGTGCATACTGCACCGAAGGAATTTCGAGGGTTCTCGGTGACGATGCCAGCAAAATTCGCAGCCTTAGAATGTGCGGATGCGGCCACCGACCGTGCACGTGCAATCGGTTCTGCCAATACGTTGGCCCGAATGAATGATGATTCCTGGCGAGCCGACAACACGGATGTGGAGGGTATCCATGGTGCCTTAGATGAGCTTCTCGGGGACAAGGAATGCCAGCGTGCTTTGGTCATTGGTGCGGGCGGTACCGCGCGGCCGGCTATTTATGCGGCTGCGCAGCGCGGTGCAGAGAACATTGTCGTAGTCAACCGTTCAGATCGCCGCCGGGAGCTTGAATCTTTAGTAGACGGTTTTAACGTAACTCTCGACTTCGTTGACTTTAAGGCTGACTTTGAGCAGTTGAGTTCCACCGCCGACTACATAATCTCCACGGTCCCTGCACACGTCGTGGAGCCTTACGCCAAGGCTTTGGGGCATAGTCCAGTCCTCGATGTGATTTACGATCCGTGGCCCACCGCGCTGACAACTGCCGCGGCATCCAATGGATATCTGACGGTAGCCGGGCATGTCATGCTGGCCAATCAGTCATACAGCCAGTTTGAGCAGTTCACTGGCGAACCGGCACCTCGCGAAGCCATGCGTTCGGCACTGTACAAGCACCTAGGATTCGAGGTGTAAAACATGGGGATTATGCGGGGGGACTGGGGATTTTTCGGTGTGTTCATAGACTCGCCTCCCATCACAGGTGCGTGGATTTCTGGGTGGATAATGTGGGCGTGCGCTTTGGCGCTTTACGACGAAACCTCTCGGCGCCTTCCGAACGCTATGACCTATACCGGGGGTTTCCTCGCCATTGCTGTGGCTATCCTCTACGATCCAGGCTGGCTGTGGGGCGGTGTGCTGTGGTTGCTCCTGTACGTTGTGGTGGGAGCTTTCATTGGGGGCGTCGGCGGGGGAGATATTAAATTAGCGTGCTCGCTGGGCATCATTGTCGGTTCGTTTGGTGTCTGGTGTGTGTGCTTGTCCATGATGTGTTCGAGCATTATGACAGTGGCTCGAAGCGTCTGGAGCAGGGGTAACGCGGTACCGCATGGTCCGTCTATGCTTCTTGGCGCTGTTGCGGGGGTGTTTTTATGCGGAATGTGAGACAATACATCTCATGCTTCGTTGGACTACTGCTGGAGAGTCGCATGGCCAAGGTTTAGTTGCCTTGGTAGAGAATATGCCTGCGGGTGTACAGGTGACTAAAGAGGATATTTCGTATCAGCTCGCGCGTCGCCGTTTGGGCTATGGCCGTGGCGCCCGTATGAAGTTTGAGGCAGATGAACTGACTCTGCTCACGGGTATCGTTCATGGACGCACTCTGGGTAGCCCGATTTCTATACTTATCGCGAATTCCGAATGGCCAAAGTGGACCACGATTATGAGCGCTGACCCACTGGATCTCGAGGATCCTGATGTACAGGCAGCGATGGAGTCTGGCCGAGGTGCTCAGTTGACCCGTCCGCGTCCCGGCCATGCTGACTTCGCTGGGATGATTAAATATGGTTTTGATGAAGCCCGTTCGGTGCTGGAGCGTTCGTCCGCTCGTGAGACCGCTGCACGTGTCGCGGCTGCTACTGTGGCCCGTAATTTTTTGCGGGAAGTCCTTGGCGTGGAGGTGTTTTCTCACGTCCTGAGCATCGGCCAATCGGCGCCGACACGTGAAGATTCTGTTCCGTCCTATGGGGACCTCCCAGCTATCGATGAATCCCCGGTGCGTTCGTTCCACAAGGATGCAGAGGATTCGATGATCGAATGTATTAAGGCTGCGAAAAAGGCTGGTGACACCCTTGGGGGCATCGTCGAAGTGCGTGTGGACGGCCTCCCAATTGGGTTGGGTTCTCATATTTCTGGTGAACGCCGCCTAGATGCCCAGCTCGCTGGAGCGTTGATGGGGATCCAGTCAGTGAAAGGTGTCGAGATCGGTGACGGCTTTGAAGAGGCCCGTCGCCCTGGCAGTCAGGCTCATGATGAGATTGTCCGCACAGACGACGGCGTTGAGCGAGAAACAAACCGGGCCGGAGGTTTAGAGGGCGGTATGACAAACGGTCAACCGCTGGTCGCACGTGTGGCGTTTAAGCCGATTTCGACGGTTCCACGAGCTTTGAAAACTATCGATTTTAAGGATGGGAGTCCAGCGACTGCTATTCATCAGCGTTCTGATGTATGTGCGGTTCCTGCTGGAGGGGTTGTCGCAGAAGCGATGGTCGCGCTCGTGCTTGCACGGGAGGTCATCGAGAAGTTCGGCGGCGATTCTGTCGCTGAAACCAAACGCAATATCACTGCTTATCAAGAGTATGTTGAGCAGAGATTGGCGTTTGATGGTAATAATCGCGCATAATTCTTTAGCCCTGTTTGTCATGTATTTGTAGAGGAACAACGCATGTCTACTGGTACACGTCCTGTAGTCGTTTTGATCGGGCCTCCCGGCGCCGGTAAAACCACGATCGCGCGTCGTCTAGCTAGAGTTCTTAATCAGCCGTCCGCAGACACTGACCATATGATTGAGGAACGCTATGGAGCTGCATGTGGGGAGGTTTTTTCCCGTCTCGGTGAAGAATCTTTCCGCACGGTAGAGGCGGAAGTTGTCGAAGAGGCGCTCGGCCTGCCCGGAGTTGTTAGCCTCGGTGGCGGAGCTGTAGAAACCCCTGAGGTTCGGTCGATGCTCCGCAATCACACCGTGGTATGGATCGATGTCTCTGCGGAGGAGGGCACACGCCGTACATCCGGTAATGCAACGCGACCGATTTTGGCAGCGGATAACCCGTTGGAGCATTATCAAGGGATTTTGCATCGTCGTGAGCCGTTGTACCGTGAAGTTTCTGATTTTAGAGTCCGCACAGATGGCGTGCCGCCGGCACAGCTTGTTGGCACGATTTTGAACATGATTGATGCTGCGTCCGGTGACGAAGACTAGCGGCGAACTTGTCGCCAGATGAAAACTGACTAGTGCTGCCTTGTGCTAGTCAGTTTTTCTCTGTGGGGTAGCATTGCACACAAAACGAGGTGCTTACAGCGGTGGTGGACATTGTTTTCCGCGCTGGACCCATGGCGTTGAATATTGGTATGAAGATGAGGTCTTATGAACAGTACAACGAAAATTCCAGTGAATGGTCCTGCACCGTACTCGGTGATTGTTGGTCGTGGTGTTACTTCGGAAGCAGTGGACGCGATTGCGGATAGCGGCGCCCGGCACGTTGCGGTTGTACATCAACCGACGTTGAGCGGTCCGGCACAGAAGTTTGCTGATGCTGTGAAGGCAGCGGGCCCGGAGTGTATCCTCCTTGAGGTTCCTGACGCTGAGTCTGCGAAAACTGTTGAAGTTTTAGACGGTATCTGGGGCCACCTAGCAGCGCACGGTTTTACCCGATCGGATGCTCTTGTCGGCTTCGGGGGTGGGGCAGTTACGGATTTGGCTGGTTTTGCTGCTGCGACCTGGATGCGCGGTATCAAGGTATTTCACGTACCTACTTCTCTTCTTGCGATGGTCGATGCTGCTGTCGGAGGCAAGACAGGCATTAATACTGCTGCAGGGAAGAACTTGGTCGGTGCCTTCCATGAACCTTCCGGTGTTTTCATTGACGTCGATTACTTGGCTTCGCTGTCACGTGACGAGCTTGTAGCGGGTTCTGCTGAGATTATCAAGACTGGGTTCATTGCTGACGAACGCATCCTAGAACTGTATGAAGCAGATCCCGATGCATGCTACCGGGTGGATGGTCACCTCCAGGAGCTCATCGAGCGATCGGTGACGGTCAAAGCAAACGTGGTGGGCGCCGACCTTAAGGAATCTGGCCTGCGAGAGATTCTTAATTATGGCCATACGTTCGGGCACGCCGTCGAGAAGGTAGAAGATTTCACGTGGCGTCATGGGAATGCTGTTGCTGTTGGCATGATGTTTATTGCTCACTTGGCACACGATGCCTGGCTTATCGACGACAACCTAGTCGATCGTCATCGCCAGATTTTGACATCCGTGGGCCTTCCAACCACCTATGCTGGGCCGGATTTTGCGCCACTGCACGAGGCGATGCTCCACGACAAGAAAAATAAGTCGGGTGTCATTCGGTTTGTCGCCCTCGACGGGGAAGTAGGCAAGACTACTCGTCTGGAAGGGCCTACTACTGAACAACTGGAGCGGGCATTCGCATCAGTGGTAGCGGAAGGGAAGTAAGACCATGAAAATATTGGTTATCAACGGCCCTAACCTGAACCGTCTTGGTAAGCGACAGCCTGAAATCTACGGTTCTACTTCACTTGCTGATATCGAGCAGATGGTTTCAGCAGCGGCAAAAGAGCGTGGGCTCGAAGCACACTTTTTCCAGTCCAATCATGAAGGCGACATTGTGGAGCGTATCCACCAGGTCGCTGACGACGGTTGGCCCGTCATCATCAACCCCGGTGCATTTACGCACACTTCCGTTGCTATACGCGATGCGTTGGCGGAAGTGGCCGACGGCCCGGGTTTCATTGAAGTCCACTTGTCTAATGTTCATGCACGCGAGGAGTTTCGGCGTCATAGCTACTTGTCCGATATCGCTCGTGGGGTTATAGCCGGTCTTGGGCCAATTGGGTATGTGGCTGCGTTAGACTATTTTTCACAACATTAAATCTTTCTGTTGGGAGGTTAAGCAGTGGCTTTAGCTGATACCCGTTTTTCAAATCGTCGCCGTGCTTTAGCAGCTAGGTGTGCAGCTCAGCGTGTAGACATGATGCTTGTCACCGATGTCACGAATGTGTACTACTTAACCGGTCTGGCCAGTTCGAATGCTGCTCTGTTGGTGGGCAAAGATCTTTCGGCGACACTCGCGACTGACGGACGTTACGCCACAGCTGCCGTCCAAGAGGCGCCCGATGTGGAGCTGTTGATTCGCCGAGATGTAGGACCGGCGCTTCTTGAAAACGTCGATGGTGCCTACCGCGTGGGGTTTGAAGCCGAATCCGTGAATTACGTCCAGCTTCAGGAATTAGCTCGATCTGCAGGAGATTCCGTTAAGCTCATCCCGCTTTCAGGGGAAGTAGAGAAGCTGAGAGCTAAGAAAGATTTCCTCGAACTTGAAGCGCTGCGAGAGGTCGCAGGGATTGGCAATCGTGCCTGGGAACGACTGCTGGAAAGTGGAGTCTTAGCAGCAGGAAATACTGAAAAGCGGGTAGCCGCTGAATTGGAATACTTCATGCGACTGGAGGGCTCAGAACGCACCAGCTTTGACACGATTGTGGCGTCGGGTTCGAATTCAGCCAAACCGCATCACAGTGCTGGCGAGCGCGTCCTCGAATCTGGCGACTTGGTGACAATAGATTTTGGTGCGCATTACCGAGGCTATAACTCTGATATGACACGCACCGTGGCAATCGGTGAGCCAAGTGAGCAGCTTCAGGAAATCTATAGGGTTGTCCAGGAGGCGCATGCTGCTGGAATCGCAGCGTCAGTAGCGGGGCAGAAGGCCGTTGATGTGGACGCTGCGTCGAGAAGCATTATCGACGCAGCCGGCTACGGCGAATACTTCACGCATTCCACTGGGCATGGTGTAGGGCTCGAGGTGCATGAAGCGCCGAGCGCTAACACACGCAGCGAGGAAATTCTCGCAGAAGGACACACTCTGACCATCGAACCTGGAATTTATCTCCCCGGAGTTGGGGGCGTTCGGATTGAGGACACCTTGGTTATTACTGCCGGACGGCCGGAGATTATCACCCATGGCAGTACTGAACTGCAGGTGTTGTAGAATAGCGCCGTTAGACCGACACGGTTAGGTACAACCGTGTCGAATGTTCAAATTTATGTGAGGAGTTCCGTCGTGGCAACGACAGCAGATTTTAAGAACGGCTTGGTACTCAAGGTCGATAACAAGCTGCAGCAGATCGTAGAGTTCCAGCACGTCAAGCCAGGTAAGGGCCCTGCATTCGTCCGCACCAAGCTCAAGGACGTTGTTAGCGGTAAGACCGTGGACAAGACGTGGAATGCTGGCGTCAAGGTTGAGACGGCTACGGTCGACCGTCGCGACATGACTTACCTGTACAACGACGGCACCAACTACGTTGTCATGGACGACAAGACCTACGACCAGGTAGAACTTGCCCGTGACAAGTTCGGTGATGCCGCTGACTTCCTCCTCGAAAACATGCCAGTCCAGGTGTCTTTCCACGAAGGCGAGCCACTATTCGCTGAGCTTCCAGTCTCCGTGGACCTCAAGATTGAGCACACCGATCCAGGTCTGCAGGGTGACCGTTCCACCGGTGGCACCAAGCCAGCGACTCTGGAAACCGGCGCAGAGATTCAGGTTCCTCTCTTCCTGGAAACCGGAAACGTCGTCAAGGTTGACACCCGTACCGGTGAATACCTGTCCCGCGTCAACCACTAAGCGGCCGGCGCTAACGTGAATCAACGCGTAAATAAATACCGTCGCCACGGGAAGCGCTTCCGGGCGCGTCTTCGGGCTGTCGATATTCTCTTCGAAGCCGAGACCCGCGACGTAGACCCCATGGCAATCATCGCCGACCGTGTGGAACTCGCGGTAGAACCTGATAATCAGGTTGCTCCCATAGACGACTACACCCGTGAAATAATCGACGGTGTTTCCGTGGAACTGGACAACTTGGATGACACTATTGAAAAGAAGTTGTCCGATAGCTGGGAATTGGACCGCATTCCAGCAGTTGACCGCGCAATTCTCCGTGTCTCAACATGGGAACTCTTGTACAACGACGACGTACCGCAAAAGACGGCTGTCGTTGAAGGCGTTGAGATGGCTGCGCACTATGGTGGCGACAACGCCAGCGCCTATATCAATGGCATCCTCGACGATGTGTCAAAGCATCGCGAAGAAATACTCGTAGAGTTGCGTCGTATTGAAGAGGAAGCCGCGATGGCAGAAGCTGGCTTAGAAGCTCCAGAAACAGATCAGGAGCCTGAAACCGTCAGCGAACAGGTAACCGACGCCCCCGTGGAGGCGCCTACGATTTCTATTATTTCGGAAACCGATCCCGAGTAAACCGTTAGGCAACTTCCCACATATGCTTCGTGCCCTCCACCGTTTTCTGGTGGAGGGCACGATACGTATTTACGTGCTACTGAGCATCTTCCATCTGGTCCATAATGGCTTCGGCGTATTTACCGATTACTTCTTGTCCGCTAAGAACAGAGTCCACAGCTGCCTGTAGCTGCGCGCGAAGTTGTTCGTCGGTGAGCCCTGCAGCTGACGGTATATTAACTTCGGTTCGTACGATCAGCTTCTCTGCACGATCTACAACCGCAGCCGTAAAATCCGTACGTGCGCAATTTGCCTGATTCGCGGCCAAATGCAAGGTAGGAATACCGGAGTCGCTGGGAATATTGGTGTACGAGTCAGCGCGGACGATGATGACAGAATCAAAGACCGCGAACGTCACGGCGAAACCATTGAGGTTTGCGGTAGCGACTCCATGTTCACCGGAATGGAACAGGGCGACGTCGTAGTGCTTCATCGCCTCGACAACACGTTCAATGGTTACTGGGGTAGGGGTAATGGTGTCCATCGTTAGTCCTCCGAGTCTTGATGTGTGTTGGAGTGGCTGACCGCGTGTGGATCATTCCAGGTAATGGATTCAGGGAAGTTTTCTTCCAACCATTGGGACGCCGCAACCATTGATTCCAACGTGCTCATAAGGAACGCCCCACACTGGTTGTAGGTGAGGCCTTCAGAGACCAAGACTTGGCGCATCATGCTGATGTTGAGTTGCCCGTCGCGCTCAAAAAAGCGAACCTGGGGGCTAATCTGTGACTGGTTCCACTCGTTAGTGACAGCGAGCAATGTCGCAGCGTCGTCAGTAGCAACCGATCCCCGCCACGCAGCCTCGACTGCTAGATAATCCTCATCGATGGCAATCGTGATGGCTAGGTTGATGAACCCCGTATTGATCTTCGGGATGTCTGTCTCGTCATCGACGCGTAGCTGCAGGTTTTCATCCTCCAGTACGGCGGTGACGTCGCGGATAATAGCGCTGGCGTCCTGAGAAGATAAAGTCACGATATCCTTTCTTAATCGTGGTCGACGCTAACTTGCGTCATTTCGCCCAAGTTCGTGGGCTAGAGCACTGTTCACCGTAGCGTAGCGGAAAGTATGCCCGAGTGTTTGAAGCGTCGTCGGGGACACTCGTTGACTAGCGACGGCCAATTCATCCCGCCCGCTCCGACCCAAAAGAATAGCTGGGGTCCATTTCGGGATAGGGAGGACTGTCGGGCGATGGAGAACAGAACCGAGTGCCTCCATAAACTCAGCGTTTGTGACGGGATTCGGAGCAGTGGCGTTGACCGGTCCACGAACCGTTGCATCGAGTATCGCACGGACGTAAATGTCTGTGAGGTCGTCAAGCGCGATCCAGGAAAACCAGTTATCTCCCTTACCGATTGGGCCAGCTAACCCTGTCCACGTCAGTGCAGCAAGTATCGGGAGCATGCCGCCGGCACCAGATAAGGCGATCCCGGTACGGATGTGCACTACCCGCAAAGATGAGCCATCGAATTCGTGGCTGGCTTCTTCCCAGCGCTGCACAAGGTCGGCTAAAATTCCTGTTCCTTGTGCCGCGGTTTCATCCAGCACCGCGTCTCCGCGGTCAGCTCCATAAAACCCCACGGCAGACGCGCTTACGAAGGTGCGGCATTGGGGAGAGCGCTCTGCCAAACGGGCCAATAACTGAGTCGGAGTGATACGCGAATCGAAGAGACGCTGCACGTGACCTTGCGTAAACGGCTTACCAATTGGTTCGCCCGCCAGATGCACGACGGCGTCAACGCCGTCCAGAATTGAAGGGTCAGGATCTTTGGGGTTCCACAGCCGCTGTTTTTCTCTGGGCTGAGAACGTACCAGCTGAATAACGGTGTGCCCGAGCGTAGAAAGCTGGGCTCTTAGCGCAGTGCCGACGAGGCCAGAGCTGCCCGTCACCGCAATAGTCAGAGGCTTCGAGCTTTCGCGTGCAAATACTGCGAATTCTTTAGCGCGCTCGAGATCGGCCCGCAGTTGATTCTGGCGATATCCAAAGATTCTTTTCATGAAAGAAGGAGGCAGAGGGATACGCGTTCTGACGCTATCTAAGACGATTGTGGAACCGGGGGAGCCGTCGGAAAAATTGTGCTCGTGGGTCCATCCGGTTAGTGAGAGCGGAAAATTTACGCACTTGTCCGCGAACCGTTTCCCAGGAGAGTATGGGCCGGGAAGATGCTGTGCGATCCACTTCAGTCCAGCGGGGAGCGCAAAGATAGTTGTACCGTCGGAAAGCGATGATGCGCCCCGGGATACTTTCATCGGTGTGAATGGCGGAGTCAAGCGCTGGACTGCCCCCGGATGGGTGTGCCAATCCCACACAGTTTCGCGCTCGAATGGCAGATTATCGCTGAAATTAAAAAGCACAGGTTGCTCCTCAACGGTAAAAGTACGATAGTGCTATGCTTTAATTCGTCTTGCACAAGTGTAGACGTTGAACCATTAAGACATCCTTTAATGACCGCACAGAGAGGCGGGGAAGGAGGTCACGATGAGCGAACAAGATACCGGCGTGCAGCAGCTGGAATCCGTAGAAATTCTGGATTCCCAGCAGCTAGGCCGAACCATCTCGCGCATCGCGCACCAGATTATTGAAAAGACAGCGCTGGATTCCCCAGACGCTCCTCGTGTGCTTCTACTGGGCATTCCATCGGGTGGGGTCCCGCTGGCAGAGCGCTTGCAGCAGAAGATTTCACAATTCACCGGCCTTGAAGTTCCCGTTGGTTCCCTAGACATCACTCTTTACCGTGATGACCTACGCAACAAGCCACATAGGGCTCTTCAAGAAACCTCGATTCCTGACGGCGGCATTGATAGCAGCATCGTGGTCTTGGTTGACGACGTTCTGTTCTCCGGCCGCACCATCCGGGCTGCCCTTGACGCCCTACGCGACTTAGGGCGCCCGGACGCTATTCAGTTGGCTGTCCTTGTTGATCGTGGGCACCGAGAACTGCCGATTCGCGCCGATTACGTTGGTAAAAACCTTCCAACCTCCAAAGACGAAGATGTGCGCGTCGACATTGCTGAAATCGATGGCTCTGATGCCGTCACTCTGCACCGCCCTGTGAGCCAATCCGTATCAGGGTCAGAGAAACCGACCACCGCTGAAGGGGACGCTTAACAATGAAGCACCTCATCGATATTAAAGACCTTTCAGTCGACGAGATCGTCGGACTGATGGACGAGGCCGACCGATTCCGCGAAGCCCTCAATGGCCGTGAAGTGAAAAAACTCCCTACTTTGCGTGGCCGCACTGTTTACACTTTGTTCTACGAGAATTCCACCCGCACCCGTTCCTCTTTCGAAACGGCTGGCAAGTGGATGAGTGCAGACGTCATCAATCTGTCTGCCTCTAGCTCCTCTGTTAAGAAGGGTGAATCTCTCCGTGATACAGCAGCCACGCTGGCTTCCATCGGCGCGGATGCAATCATTATTCGTCACCCGTCCTCTGGCGCTGCCCATCACATTAGGCAGTGGCTGGACCACGACGGCACCGGGCCAAGCGTAATCAACGCCGGCGACGGGGCGCATCAGCATCCGACGCAGGCGCTTCTCGACGCGGTCACGATGCGCCAAAAACTCGGAACTGTCGAAGGCCTCCACGTGGTCATTGTCGGAGACTGCCTCCATTCCCGGGTCGTGCGCTCCAACGTTGACCTGCTCACCGCCCTCGGAGCTGAGATCACGCTGGTTGCCCCTCGAACCTTGTTGCCTACTGGCGTAGAAACGTGGCCAGTCCGAACCTCCCACGACTTCGATTCTGTTATCGGTTCCGCTGACGTAGTCATGATGCTTCGCGTGCAGGCAGAACGCATGCACGGTGGATTTTTCCCATCCCATCGTGAGTACGCCACTTTGTACGGCTTAAGCGAAGCCCGCTACGCAGCCATGAAAGATAACGCTATCGTCATGCACCCTGGACCAATCCTGCGTGGCATGGAAATTAATAACCAGGTAGCTGACGCTCCCCAGGCAGCAATTCTTCAGCAGGTCAACAACGGTGTGCACGTACGCATGGCAACGCTGTTCACTTTGCTGGCAAGCTCTGGCAGCCGGGGATTCTAGGAGGATACGATGACTGAAGAAAAAACTACGGTGTCCTTCCCAGAAACCGGTGCACATGCGCCGGCTGCTGCAGGGACTCTCTTAATCCGTGATGTCCTTGTCTACGGCGAGGGCGATCCCACTAACGTTCTCATTGAAGACGGCATCATCGTCGATGTGGCTGCTGCCGCAGATGCAACTGCCGACGACGTACTCGATGGACACGGCGCGGTTTTGCTGCCCGGTCTCGTGGACATGCACGTACACCTACGCGAACCTGGCCGCGAAGACACCGAAACCCTGGCTACCGGCTCGGCAGCTGCGGCCCGCGGCGGGTTCACTGCTGTTTTCACGATGGCTAACACGATGCCCGTGCTCGACCAACCTATCCTTGCAGAAGCCGTGTGGCTCAAGGGCCAGCAGCTCGGCTTGTGCGACGTACACCCAGTAGGTTCGATCACGCAAGGACTCCAAGGTAAGCAGCTCACCGAGTTCGGCCTCATGGCGCGAAGTGGCGCAAAAGTAAGAATGTTTTCCGACGACGGCAAATGCGTCGACGATCCACGCCTGATGCGCCGTGCGCTTGAATATGCTCGCGGTGAGGACGTCCTCCTCGCACAACACGCGGAGGACATCCGCCTGACTGAAGGCGCTGTTGCTCATGAGGGGCCCATCGCAGCAGAACTCGGACTCTCCGGCTGGCCACGTGCCGCAGAAGAGGCCATCGTTGCCCGCGACGCTTTGCTATCCCGCGATTACGGCGGACGCATTCACGTGTGTCACGCCTCGACAGTGGGCAGCATCGATCTGATCAAGTTTGCCAAGGACCGAGGCGTATCGCTCACCGCAGAAGTTACGCCTCACCACTTGCTGCTTACCGACGAACTCTTGCGCACTTATGACGGGTATTACCGAGTGAACCCACCACTTCGTGAGCGTAGTGACGCGGAAGCCCTTCAGGAGGCACTTCTCGACGGCACTATCGACTGCGTAGCTACTGACCACGCACCACATGGTTCGGAGGAGAAGTGCTGCGAATTCCAACATGCTAAGCCCGGCATGCTCGGCCTGGAAACGTCACTGGCAATCGTCGCGAAGCTCTTTGTGGAAACTGGGCGCGCAGACTGGCGTTTCGTGGCCAAGGTTATGAGCGAGAAGCCGGCAGAGATCACCCGGCTCCCTGATCATGGCCGGCCGATTGCAGTCGGGGAGCCCGCCAACCTGACCCTCGTTGATCCAGGCTTGGCCTGGACCGTCGACCGCAACGCATTGGCATCGAAGTCCCGTAACACCCCGTACCATGGTGAAAAATTCAACGCCCGCGTACGTTCTACGGTTTTGCGTGGCCACGTGACGTGTCGTGATGGCAACGTTGCTCAGCCAAACGCTTCCTAAGATTCCGATACACACTTTTTCAGAAAGGTTCTATACGTGAGCACTCCAGCAACTTTCGTCCCCGCCAAGTTGGTCCTGGCGGATGGTCGAGTATTTAGCGGTGAAGCATTTGGCGCGCAGGGCACCACTTTGGGCGAAGCCGTATTCACGACAGCTATGACCGGCTATCAAGAGACATTGACGGACCCGTCTTACCATCGTCAGTTGATTGTGTTCACCGCACCTCAGATTGGCAATACCGGTTGGAACTCCGAGGATGGGGAGTCCCACAACGATCTGATTAGCGCGGCGGGCATCATCATTCGCGATTACAGCACAATCGCTTCTAGCTGGCGGTCAGAAAAGACTCTCGAAGAAGCGCTCGTCGAGAACAACATCGTCGGTATCAAAGGCGTCGACACCCGGACGGTAGTGCGTCACCTGCGCAACGAAGGGTCTATCGCAGCGGGTATTTTCAGCGGCGCCGAGGCAGAACGCGACAATGAGACATTGATCGAGCTAGTCAAGCAGCAACCAGCGATGCTCGGCGCCAACCTAACTGCAGACGTATCCACTAACGATGCGTACACTGTCGAAGCCGAAGGCGACCACAAGGCGACCGTAGTTGCCCTGGACATGGGCATTAAATCAACGACACCAGCTCGACTGGCTAGTAGAGGTATCACTACCATCGTCGTTCCGCATGACACCGACTTCGAAACCATCAAGTCCCACAAACCAGACGGAGTCTTCGTGTCCAACGGTCCGGGAGACCCAGGTGCAATGGACGATTCGGTGGCCACGATTAAGCAAGTTCTCGAGGCCGACATTCCGTTCTTTGGCATCTGTCTAGGCAATCAACTGCTCGGTCGGGCGCTAGGCATGGAAACCTACAAGTTGCGCTTCGGTCACCGTGGCGTCAACGTCCCTGTGCTCAACCACGATACCGACGAAATCTCGATCACTTCGCAAAACCACGGATTCGCATTGAAGAATCCGTCATCCGAGGCAGGGGAGAGCTTTGATACCCCGTTCGGCTCCGCTCACGTCACACACACTTGCCTCAACGACGGCGTAGTTGAAGGCGTGGCACTCGACAGCGGTCGTGCATTCTCCGTGCAGTATCACCCCGAAGCCGCGGCCGGACCGCACGATGCCGATCCGCTGTTTGACCAGTTCATCACCTTGATGAATGAAGCCAAGAAATAACCAGATCACTCATCCCTGAAGCGACAGAAGAAAGAGACATTCATGCCTAAGCGCACAGATATTAACCACGTTCTGGTTATCGGTTCCGGCCCAATCGTCATCGGTCAGGCCTGCGAGTTCGACTATTCCGGTACACAGGCCTGCCGAGTTCTCCGCGAAGAAGGCCTCCGCGTAACCTTGGTGAACTCCAACCCGGCAACAATTATGACCGACCCCGAGTTTGCCGACCACACATACGTAGAGCCAATTGAACCGGAATACATTGAAAAGGTCTTGGCTAAGGAGCAAGAGGAAGGTCATCCTGTCGACGCCGTACTGGCTACCCTCGGCGGCCAGACCGCGCTCAACGCTGCCATTGCCCTCGACCGTCAGGGAATCCTGGAAAAGTACGGTGTTGAGCTCATCGGCGCAGATATCGACGCCATTGAACGCGGCGAAGACCGCCAGAAGTTCAAGGACATCGTGGCCTCCATCGGCGGCGAATCCGCACGTTCAGCTGTCTGCCACAACATGGATGAGGTCCACGCGACCGTCGAGAAGCTTGGCCTGCCCGTTGTCGTTCGACCATCCTTCACCATGGGTGGCCTCGGCTCCGGTCTCGCATTCACCTACGAAGATTTGGATCGGATCGCCGGTGGAGGTCTGAGTGCCTCGCCTGAGGCTAATGTCCTGATTGAGGAATCTATCTTGGGTTGGAAGGAATTCGAGCTCGAGCTTATGCGAGACCGCGACGATAACGTGGTTGTCATCGCGTCTATCGAAAACGTCGATGCGCTGGGTGTGCACACCGGTGACTCCGTGACCGTGGCTCCCTCTATGACGCTGACCGATCGTGAATACCAGATTATGCGTGATCAAGGCATCGCAATCATCCGTGCAGTTGGCGTTGACACCGGCGGCTGCAACATCCAGTTCGCGGTGAACCCGAAAGACGGCCGCATCATCACGATCGAGATGAACCCACGCGTTTCCCGTTCCTCGGCACTCGCGTCGAAGGCGACCGGGTACCCAATCGCGAAGATGGCTGCCAAGCTCGCTATCGGCTACACCCTCGATGAAGTCACCAACGACATCACTGGAACCACTCCGGCAGCGTTCGAACCGACCTTGGACTACGTTATTGTCAAGGCTCCACGCTTCGACTTCGCTAAGTTCCCGGGCTCCGACGACACTCTGACCACCACCATGAAGTCTGTCGGCGAAGCCATGGCTATTGGCCGCAACTACATCTCCGGATTGAACAAGGTCATGCGTTCGCTGGAAAACAAACCAGCTGGTTTTTGGACAGCTAGCGACGAAGCGATCGCCGGCGAGCGTGCACACGACAAGGCAGCGGTCCTCGAGGACCTCAAGCGACCCACTGAAGGCCGCATGTACGACGTAGAATTGGCGATGCGTCTCGGCGCAACAATCGACGAAATCTACGAGGCCTCCGGCATCGACCCGTGGTTCCTCGCTGAGTTGCGCGCGCTGGTCGACTTCCGCGCCGAGCTGCTCGACGCGCCGGTCCTGAATGAAACTTTGCTGCGCCGGGCAAAGGTGTTTGGTCTTTCCGACGCACAGATCGCTGCGCTTCGGCCAGAATTTGCTGGCGAAGATGGCGTACGTTCCTTGCGCTGGTCGCTAGGAATCCGTCCGGTATACAAGACCGTCGACACCTGCGCAGGCGAATTCGAAGCACAAACGCCGTACCACTACTCCGCATACGAGCTTGATCCCAACGCGGAGAGCGAAGTTGCCCCGCAGAAGGACAAGGACAAGATCATCATCTTGGGCTCTGGTCCGAACCGCATCGGCCAGGGCATTGAGTTCGACTACTCCTGTGTCCACGCAGCACTCGAGCTTTCACGCGTGGGATACGAGACCATCATGGTCAACTGCAACCCAGAAACTGTCTCCACCGACTATGACACTGCTGACCGTCTGTACTTCGAACCACTGACGTTCGAGGACGTCATGGAGGTCTACCACGCAGAGTCCGAGTCAGGCAACGTTGCTGGTGTCATCGTCCAGCTTGGCGGCCAGACACCACTGGGTCTCGCAGCGCGTCTGGAAGAAGCAGGTGTACCAGTCATTGGTACTTCTCCGGAAGCAATTGACAAGGCCGAAGATCGTGGCGAATTCGGCAAGGTCCTTCAGGCTGCAGAACTTCCAGCACCACCCTTCGGAACCGCTACCACTTTCGAAGAAGCCCGCGAGGTTGCTTCCAAGATCGGGTACCCAGTACTTGTCCGCCCGTCGTACGTGCTTGGCGGACGCGGTATGGAAATTGTTTACGACGAGGACTCGTTGGAGTCCTACATCTCGCGTGCAACCGAGCTCAGCTCGGACCACCCAGTCCTGGTGGACCGCTTCCTAGACAACGCAATCGAGATTGACGTCGACGCGCTATGCGACGGCGAGAACGTCTACCTTGCCGGCGTCATGGAGCACATCGAAGAAGCAGGTGTCCACTCCGGTGACTCGGCGTGTGCACTGCCCCCAATGTCCATCGGCCAAGAAGACCTCGAAACCGTACGACGTTCCACCGCGGCGCTGGCCCACGGCATCGGCGTCAAGGGCCTGATGAATGTTCAGTTCGCGCTCAAGGACGATACCCTCTACGTCATCGAAGCTAACCCACGCGCATCGCGTACGGTTCCATTCGTTTCCAAGGCCACGGGTGTCCCACTGGCAAAGGCTGCAGCTCGCATCATGACTGGTGCAAGCATCAGCGAGCTCCAGCAAGAGGGCATGATTCCGACGGACTATGATGGCGCATCGCTGCCACTGGACGCCCCGATTGCGGTCAAGGAAGCCGTCCTGCCGTTTAACCGTTTCCGTCGCCCGGACGGAACTATGCTGGACACCCTGCTCAGCCCAGAGATGAAATCCACGGGTGAGGTCATGGGCCTGGCGGACAACTTTGGAGCAGCCTACGCGAAAGCCGAAGCAGCGGCGTTCGGCGACTTGCCTACCGAAGGAACGATCTTCGTATCCGTGGCCAACCACGATAAGCGGACCCTCATGTTCCCAATCCAGCGCCTGGCGGCCCTAGGATTCCGGATCTTGGCTACTGCAGGTACTGCGATGACGCTGCGCCGCAATGGCATTGAGTGCGAAACCGTTTTGAAGGCTTCGGATGTTCGCGAAGGCTCCGCGGGCGACCGTTCCATCGTGGACATGATTAAGGACGGCGAAATCGACCTGATTCTTAATACACCAGCAGGCTCTGCAGGTGCACGCCACGATGGCTACGAAATCCGTGCGGCAGCTGTTTTGGCCGGTGTACCTCTTATCACCACAGTTCAGGGTTCTACGGCAGCTGTTCAAGGCATCGAGGCCCGCCTGTCCGGCGGTTTCGGCGTACGCGCACTCCAAGAACTCGAACATGCGGTGGCTAAGGAGGCATAAACCGTGAACTTTAGCCAGAGATTAGCTGAGGCAACATCACGTCGCGGCCGTCTCTGCGTCGGAATTGACCCCCACGTTTCACTTCTTGAAGCGTGGGGGCTTCCCACGAACGCAGAAGGTGTTGCACGTTTCACTGAAATCTGTGTCGAAGCTTTTGCTGAGGTTGCCGTCGTAAAGCCGCAAATCGCGTTTTATGAACCTTATGGCGCCCGGGGCTTCAGCATCCTCGAAGACGCTATCAAAGAGCTCCGTTCACAGGGGGTGCTTGTCATCGCGGACGCAAAACGTGGAGACATCGGCTCCACAATGGCCGGTTACGCGCGAGCCTGGCTTGGGCACGGTTCTCCTTTGGAATCAGATGCAGTAACAGTGTCTCCATACCTAGGGGTCGGAGCTTTGCAACCTGCATTTGATGTTGCAGAAGAAAACGGAAAAGGCGTTTACGTTCTTGCTGCCACCTCGAACCCTGAGGCAATCGCGCTGCAGGGCGCACGCTTCGCCGCTGAAACCAGCGTGGCCCAGCATGTCGTTGATACCGTAGCGGAGATAAATGCTTCTTCTCATGCCGAGACCGTCGGTGGAAACCTTGGCATCGTATTGGGTGCCACGGTTGCGAATCCACCGTCTATCTCGCGTCTGCATGGGCCGATATTGTTGCCTGGTGTGGGTGCGCAAGGTGCAACAATGCGCGACATTGACCGACTATGTGGGGAAGATAATCCACTCGCTCTACCTTCGGTTTCCCGCGGAATATTGAAGGCAGGGCCTTCAGTGCACGCTCTCAAGCAGGCCATCGCTGATTTCGTGGATGATTCTGTTTCGCGTTAACTAGTAAGATCGCTGCCGACCTGCTAATTTAAGTTGGACGGCAGTGTCCTGCGGCAGAATCCTGAGGCGCAAATCCTCGGGAAATACCTGAAAACAGCCCCCTGGGGCGTTGATAGTTTTACCTGCAGTGATACACTGTTACACCATGGTGTACAGCGGTTAGCCAGCCTTACGGGTTGGTTGAGGCTGCACTGCGTTAGCCGTGTTTACCCCTACCATCGATTCGGGGTAGCATGGCTCAAGATAACCCAAACAATTACTGAACTGGAGGAACCCCGTGGCCCTTCCCAAGTTGACCGATGAGCAGCGCAAGGCCGCCCTTGCCAAGGCAGCGGAAGCCCGCAAGGCACGTGCCGAGCTGAAGGAAAAGCTGAAGCGCGGCGACATCACCCTCAAAGAGGTACTGGACCAGGTTCCAGATAACGAGATCATTGGTAAGACCAAGGTTTCCGCACTTCTTGAGGCTCTGCCTAAGGTAGGCAAGGTCAAGGCTAAGGAAATCATGGACGAGCTGGAGATTGCTCCAACCCGTCGTCTGCGTGGTCTGGGCGACCGCCAGCGTCGTGCACTGCTCGAGCGCTTCGGTTTCTCCGAGGATTAATAGTGCCAGGCGATACGAAACAAGCCCGGCTAGTAGTTTTGGCCGGGCCTTCTGCCGTGGGTAAATCCACGATCGTGCATCGCCTTCGGTCGGAACTGGAAGATCTTTATTTTTCAGTTTCCATGACCACTCGATCTCCTCGACCTGGCGAGGTCGACGGAGTTGATTACTTCTTTGTCACCCCAGAACTGTTTCAAGATCGCATCGACCGCGGAGAAATGCTCGAGTGGGCGGACATCCACGGTGGCCTACAACGCTCGGGTACCCCCGCCGAACCAGTGGAGCACGCGCGCTCCGAGGGGCGGCCAGTCCTGGTCGAGGTCGACCTGGAAGGTGCCCGCAATGTTAAACGGGCCATCCCAGATGCAATCACCGTGTTTCTAGCGCCTCCGTCATGGGAAATCCTCGTGGAGCGCCTTACAGGGCGGGGCACAGAACCTGAAGATGTAATCAAACGTCGTTTGGATACCGCAAGCCACGAACTCGCGGCGAAGGATGAGTTCGACCGCATCGTGGTCAACAACGATATCGACGTGGCAGTAGCCGAACTGCGCGACATTCTCAGCGGCGATTAAACACACTAGGTCATGAACCTGTATACTCATGGCCTTATCTACTTTCTTTTGACGAAAAGGTGAATGTGACAAACGTGAGCAACGAAACGGAGAAGAAGCAACCAGTATTCGATCCGCCGGTTGGTATTACCGACCCTCCGATTGACTCTTTGCTGGAAAAGGTTTCCTCGAAGTATGCTCTGGCAATTTTCGCTGCGAAGCGTGCACGCCAGATCAACAGCTACTACCAGCAGGCAGACGAAGGCGTATTTGAATTCGTCGGCCCCCTGGTCACCCCTGAACCTGGTGAAAAGCCACTGTCGATTGCTCTTCGTGAAATTGACGCTAACCTTTTGGATCACCAAGAAGGTCGCTAGAGCGTAAATGCTGTATACCCCGTACCCACGCAAGTGGAGTGCGGGGTTTCTGCGTACACTAGTCCGCAACTTAATTTCACGCATGCGACTCTATGTGTGTAATCACTCCACTTACACGAGGAGAATAGTAAATCATGAACATCGTCGTCGGTGTAGCTGGCGGAATCGCCGCGTATAAGGCTTGCCACCTCATTCGGCTTTTCACAGAAGCCGGAAACACCGTCAAAGTTGTACCAACTGACAGTGCTTTGAATTTTGTCGGCGCAGCAACCTTCGAAGCGTTGTCTGGGCAACCGGTCGACACTGGTGTTTTTTCCAAAGTAGATCAAGTGCAACACGTCCGGGTAGGACAAGACGCCGATGGAATCGTGATTGCGCCGGCAACCGCTGACCTTTTGGCGCGATTAGCAGCAGGCCGTGCAGACGATCTTCTCGCAGCTACGGTGTTGGTTGCGACATGCCCTGTGATCATCGCTCCGGCTATGCATACTGAGATGTGGAATAATCCGGCCACTGTAGCCAACGTCGCCACGTTAAGGAGCCGGGGATACATCGTTCTCGATCCGGCGCACGGGAGGCTAACGGGTAAGGACTCGGGAGCAGGACGCCTGCCTGAGCCCTCGCAAATTTACAATTTGGCGCAGACTGTCCTGTCTGGTCGGAAATGGAAACGGTCACTGGCAGGAAAAAAGGTCCTCATAACGGCCGGAGGCACCAGGGAGGCTATCGACCCAGTCCGTTACATTGGCAACCACTCTTCTGGCAAACAGGGTTGGGCTTTGGCTGAAATCGCTGCGCAAATGGGAGCTTCCGTTGATGTCGTCGCGGGAGCGACCGAGACTATGCCGAACCCCATTGGTGCACGCATTCATCGCGTCGACAGTACTGATGCGATGCTTTCTGCCGTCAAAGACCTCCGTGGAGATGCGGACCTTATTGTGATGGCTGCAGCAGTCGCAGATTTTAAACCTCGCACACTTTCGGACTCGAAGATGAAGAAGGGCAGTGAGTCGGAGGCGGGATTAACAGAGATACAGCTCACAGAGAATCCCGATATTTTGCGTGACACAGTTCAGGCGCGTGATAGAGGGTGTCTTAAAGATGAAACCGTAATAGTCGGATTCGCTGCGGAAACTGGCGACGCCCAATGTAGCGCTCTAGAGTACGCACGACAGAAATTGCAGCGGAAGGGGTGTGAATACCTGATGTGCAATGAAGTTGGCTCGAATAAAACATTTGGGGCTGACGACAACGCAGGCTGGTTGTTGCATGCCGACGGTCAGGAAACCGTTATTAACCGCGGTACAAAGTATTCCGTAGCCGCAGATATCTTGGCTATTATTGCCGGCGCATCGTAAGTATTTTTCCTGGCTATGAATTTTTTCATAGCTAGAGTGTTCTTCTTCCAAGCAGAGTGCTACGATATAGCGGTTAGTAGACAGCTTGGTCTAAGTTGTCTTTAGTGAATTTGGGCATTTCCTTAACCTCGATTGAAAGAAGAACGTCTGTGACTGTGGATACTCCCGCTCTTCGACTGTTTACCAGTGAGTCCGTGACCGAAGGACATCCGGATAAGATCTGTGATGCCATTTCGGACACAATTCTTGATGCATTGCTTACCGAAGATCCTCACGCGCGCGTGGCTGTGGAAACTTTGGTTACTACTGGCCAAGTGCACGTGGTCGGTGAAGTTTCGACCACTGGTTACGTTGAGATTCCAGCACTTGTCCGCCGAACGTTGACTGAAATCGGCTTTACTAGCTCCGCGGTGGGCTTCGACGGCACCACCTGTGGCGTTAATATTGCAATCGGAGAACAGTCGCCGGAGATTGGGAGTGGCGTGACCACCTCACATGAAGTGCGTTCCGGTTCGGAGGCGGATGAAAACAACCAAGCAGGAGCCGGCGACCAGGGCCTCATGTTTGGTTACGCGTCGAACGAGACTGATGAGTACATGCCTCTCCCGATTGCCTTGGCCCATCGTCTGGCTCGCCGTCTGACTGAGGTGCGTAAGCAAGGAATCGTTGATCATCTGCGTCCAGACGGTAAAACTCAGGTTACGTTTGCTTATGACGACGCAGGTAAGCCCGTATATATCGACACAATCGTTATTTCCACCCAACATGACCCACAGGTCGATGCTGCGTGGTTGGAACCGCGTCTGCGCGAGCATGTTATCGATTGGGTTCTAGCAGAATCAGGGTGGGGGAAGTTCGTAAGCGATGACCTTACTTTGTTGGTCAACCCTTCGGGCTCGTTTGTCCTTGGCGGCCCGATGGGTGATGCGGGTCTGACGGGGCGCAAGATTATCGTCGACACGTACGGTGGTATGGCCCGGCATGGTGGCGGCGCCTTCTCAGGCAAAGACCCGAGCAAGGTTGACCGTTCTGGCGCGTACGCGATGCGTTGGGTGGCTAAAAATATCGTCGCAGCGGGCCTTGCTGATCGTGCCGAGGTACAGGTGGCCTACGCTATTGGTCGTGCCGAACCGGTTGGCCTTTATGTCGAAACCTTTGGTACTGCGCACCACGGGCTGACGGACGCGCAAATTCAGGCCGCGGTTTCTGCGGTCGTTGATCTGCGGCCGGCAGCTATCATTCGCGAACTCGATTTGCTGCGGCCTATCTATGCGCAGACTGCAGCGTATGGTCACTTCGGTCGCCCCGATTTGGATTTGCCGTGGGAGCGCACGGACATCGTCGACAAGCTCCAAGCAGCAGCAGGCATTTCTAGCTAGTAGCAAACTTCAACAGACGGCCGTAAGATTAGGGCCTATGGCAGCCCCTCGAACCCCCGCAACGCATCTCCCTGTTGCGCGGGTTCTTCCGCTATTAGGGCTCGTTCACTTGGATAAGTTGTTCGACTACCAGGTTGCGGAAGCTGATTCCGAAGCAATGCAACCTGGCGTGCGCGTACGGCTTCGCTTTGGGGGCAGGCTTGTCGATGGGTTGGTCTACGATCGTGTGGCTAGTGCTGAGCACGAGGGCAAGCTGCGATATGTAGATAGAGTAATATCCCCTGAGCCTGTGCTCACACCCGTCTTGAAAGAAATCATTGAGCGTGTAGCGCAACGCTATGGAGCCACGCGGTCAGACATCCTTCGCGCGGCGATTCCGCCTCGGCATGCGGGGGCAGAGAAGTCAGATTTTTCTCAGCGTTGGCAGGATCTGGGTAAGCGCGAGGCACCGGATCTTTCTGCATGGTCATCGTATGTCTACGGTGAATCGTTTGTGGATCATGTATTGGGTGGGGGCAGTGGTCGGGCCGCGTGGCAGATCGCTCCAGGCGATAATTGGGCGGAAGCGTTAGCCGCGCTCGCTGTCGCCGTGGCAAGCGATGGTGGTGGTGCGCTTATCGTGGTGCCAGACGCTAAGCGTGTTGCCCAAGTGGAGAAGGCTCTGCGGGTATGGGTTTCCGCAGCGCAAGTTACCGTCTTGGGCTCGGATCTCGGACCGCAGGCTCGGTATAGGCGCTATCTTTCGATTCTTCACGGGCAGGGGAAGATTGTCGTCGGCACGCGCTCTGCTGCGTATGCGCCCGTCCAAGATCTCCGTTTGGCCGTCGTGATGTTCGACGGAGACGACAACCTCACCGACCCGCGAGCGCCGTACGTCCATGCCCGGGAGGTTATCACTACGCGGGCTGTGGTCGAGGGGTGTGCGGTGATTATCGGCGGCTATGCCCGTACGGCAGAAACACAGTTGCTCGTTGAGGAAGGTTGGGCACACGATCTCGTCGCGTCGCGGGATACCGTTCGCACACGCTTGCCGTGGATTCAAGCTGTTGCTGATACTGACTTCGCTCTACAGCGTGACCCTAACGCGGGCGGTATGAGGCTTCCTGGTGTTGCGTTTCAGGCTGTACGCGAGGCACTTGCAGCAGATAAACCTGTGCTGGTGCATACCCCACGGAAAGGCTATATCCCGACGCTCGCGTGTGGTTCCTGCAGGACCCCGGCTCGGTGTCGATCCTGCAATGGGCCGTTAGAATTACCTCAGTCGCAGCAGGAACAGCCGGGGGTGCTGCCGACGTGCCGGTGGTGCGGGCGTCCGGATACTCATTTTCGCTGCATGGCGTGTGGTTCAGATTCCCTACGCGCGGTTGTGTTGGGCAGTGAACGCACTGCTGAAGAGCTAGGTCGAGCGTTCGCCGGGGTGCCCGTGATTGTCTCCGGTGGCAGCATGGTCAAGGACTCAGTTCCACAGAAGGGCGCGCTTGTGGTAGCTACTCCTGGCGCAGAGCCGCTTATCGACGACGGCGATTACGGAGCCGCACTCATCCTTGATACCTGGGCGCTTTTAGGCCGTCAGGATTTGCGTGCTACGGAGGATACACTGGCGCGGTGGATGGATGTGGCAACGTTGGTGGGCAGCCACAGAGAAGGCGGACGAGTGATTGTGGCGGCTGAGCCTGATTTGGCTGTTGTTCAGGAATTTCTCCGTTGGGATCCGGTCGGGGCTGCACGTCGTGAACTCGCCCAACGTGAAGAAGTAGGTTTTCCACCTGCCGTGCACATGGCAGCGGTCGACGGGGCTGCGCGTGCGGTAGAGGATGTTATTGAACATATCGAGCTACCTGAAGGCGCCGATGTGCTGGGTCCAGTCGATCTACCGCCAGGTATAAAGCTTCCTGGCGAATACGACGAAGCAAAATACGGCCCGCCACAGAGGGTGCTTATCCGCGTAGCCCGAGGACCGCGTTCTCAGCTTGGTTCCGCGTTGAAAGCTGCGGCCTCGGCACGGATTGCACGCAAGGAAGATTTGCCGTTGCGCATTCAAATCGATCCGATGAATGTGGGCTAGGCGGTCCTTTGATTTTGTGGCCCCGGAGCAGGTGGGCGTCGAGAAGCAACCAAGAACTCGGCCGATGCTGTGAATGGATGAGAAAGAGGGAATATGGCTGTACGAGAATTGAAGATGTTCGGGGCAGTGGAGCTGACCACTGCGGCGTCGCCGGTGAAGATGTGGGATAGCCGCTTGCACACGCTGGTTGAAGACATGTTTGACACCATGTATGCGCGCGGTGGAGTTGGCTTAGCAGGAAATCAGATTGGTGTCCTGCAACGACTATTCGTCTACGACACCCGACGGCGTGGGAACGGCCTGCGCGGAGTCTTAATTAACCCCACCTGGGAACCTCTGAGCGAGGAGGTCCAGCACGGAGCAGAGGGCTGTCTTTCTATCCCGGGAATTTCGCTGAACACACCCCGCTATCAATTGATCCAAGCGTCGGGCTTCGATCAATATGGTAGGAAGCAGACCATCGTGGCCTCAGGGCTTCTGGCTCGGTGCATTCAGCACGAAAGCGATCACTTAGACGGTACTTTGTTCCTCGATCGGGTATCCCGTGATCAGAAACGCGAAGCCATAGCAACGCTTCGAAGCACGCATCCAGAACTTTTCTAGGTCCGCGTGCGAGAAATGACGCAACAGGGCTGCCGTGTAAAGTTAAATCGTTGAAGATTACGTCGAGTAATTCACGCTGCGCTGAGGGAGGAATGTGTGAAACTAGTCTTTGCCGGTACACCTGAACCTGCGGTTGTCGCTTTGGAGGCATTGATCGCATCGGACCACGAGGTCGTTGCAGTCCTCACCCGCCCTCCTGCACGGCGCGGGCGCGGGCGTACCTTGCACGATTCCCCGGTCGCAGAGTGCGCTAAAAAGCATGGCATACCAGTGCATACTCCGAATTCACTGAAGCCGGACACGGAAGATGGAGCTGCTATTGCTCAGCTTCTCAACGATCTTGCACCCGATGCCATCCCCGTAGTTGCCTATGGGAACCTTATCCCGGCAAGCTTGCTTGACATTGCCCCGCACGGTTGGATCAACCTTCACTTCTCGCTGCTCCCACGCTGGCGTGGTGCTGCGCCAGTGCAGTGGGCTATCCACGAAGGGGACCCCGAGACAGGGGCGATGACTTTCCGCATTGAGGAAGGCTTGGATACCGGTGACGTCGTCGGAACAATCACCGAGGAAATTCTTCCTACTGACACAGCCGATCACCTGCTCACACGTTTGGCCTACAAGGGCGCAGACCTCCTCGTGGACAGCCTAAGCAGCTTAGAAGATGGCAGTGCTACGTTAACGCCGCAAGAAGGCGAAGCCACATATGCATCAAAAATAACGGTTGCAGACGCTGCCATATCGTGGTCGGATCCTGCAGAAACAATCGATCGACACATTCGCGCTTTTACTCCCGCGCCCGGTGCTTGGACAACCTGGGACGGAAATCGGGTGAAGGTTGGTCCGCTGGATCCGTCTTCTGTGGTTGAACCCAATCAGCAGATCCCTGATCTGCAGCCTGGAGAGGTGTTCATCGCAAAGAATTTCGTCGCAGTGGGCACTGGGACCCATCCGGTTATCTTGGATCGCATTCAGCCTCCTGGGAAGAAAATGATGGAGGCTGCAGCGTGGGCGCGCGGCCTTCACGATAATACTGAGGTGGTATTCCAATGAGCTCTTTATCTTCTGGTGGTGGCTTCCGGTCTCGGTCGAAAAGGCAGGGGAGTGCATCGGCACGGCCGCAACGTCCACGCCCTACATCTGGGAAGGCGCCGCAAAAAACTCAGAATAGTCCGCGCCGTGAACACCACCGCAGCCGTGAGAGCACTGCTCCGCATGCTGGGCAAAGAAGCCAGGACGCACGCTGGAGTTTCACAGGGATTGATGCTGCACGCGAGGTAGCCTTCACGACGCTAGTAAAAGTGCGCGAAAATGATGCCTACGCCAACCTCATCCTTCCAAAGGCACTGCGCCAGCGTGGTATCACTGGACGTGACGCGGCATTTGCAACAGAGATTACGTACGGTACATTACGTACTCTTGGTGTACTCGATGCAGTGATCGGTGAATGTTCATCACGTCCCTTGGAACGCATAGTTCCTGAGGTGCTCGACGCGCTGCGGTTGGGGACCTACCAGTTGATGTACACCCGTGTGGAACCACACGCAGCTGTCGATACATCAGTGCGCCTTGTCGAAGCTACGGGCAATATCAAAGCAAAAGGGTTCGCCAACGGCATCCTTCGAACCATTTCGCGTTCAACGCCGGAGCAGTGGCTAGAGCGGCTGACTCCGCAAGGCGAAATTGCAGCAGCAGCATTTAAGCATGCTCATCCTGAGTGGATCGCCCGGTCATTCTCACGTTCCGTCGGTGTGGGCGAATTATCTGCCGCGCTAGACGCTGATTCCCAGCGTCCGATTGTGCACTTGGTTGCTCGTCCGGGAGAGATTAGTGCCGAGGAGCTCGCACTTATCACTGGCGGCGAGGAGGGTTCCTATTCTCCATACGCGGTGTACCTGGAATCCGGTAATCCTGCGGATATTGAGCCCGTAGCCCAAGGTCTGGCGGGTGTCCAAGATGAAGGGTCGCAGCTGATAGCGCGAGCACTCGCTGAGGTCCCAGTAGACGATGACCGCGGCAAATGGCTCGATTTATGTGCCGGCCCCGGCGGGAAGGCGGCGCTGGTCGGAAGTTTGGCGCGTATCGACGGCGCCCACGTCGACGCTGTCGAAGTTTCTGCTCATCGCGCGCAACTGGTTGAGAAGGCAGTTGCTGGGTTGCCGGTGACCACCCACGTAGCCGATGGCCGCAAACCCGATGTAGGCACAGACTTCGATCGCGTGCTCGTTGATGCGCCCTGTTCTGGGTTAGGTGCTTTGCGACGTCGCCCTGAGGCACGTTGGCGTAAGAAAGAAAGCGATATCGCGGAGCTCGTGGTGCTGCAGAAAGAACTCCTGGAGTCCGCTATTGCGCTCGCACGCCCTGGCGGTGTCATCGTATATTCCACGTGTTCACCTGACCTGCGTGAAACCCGCGAGGTCGTCGATTGGGCTATCTCGGAGTTGGGCGTCGTTGAAGAGGATGCCCACCCCTATGTGGCGCCGATGGACAACGTGGGACAGGAAAAATCTGTGCAGATGTGGCCGCACCGGCATGGCACTGATGCGATGTTCTTCGCAGTGCTGCGTAAGCCCATGAAATAGGTTGTTGTCTTGACAGGCGGGTGCCTCCCGCCAGTGTGGTGAAGTAGTGTAGTGGCATGACCTCTACAACTTTCTTGCGTCCACTTCCCGCAGCCGTTCCCGTGATAGCCCCGTCTATCTTGTCGGCCGATTTCGGTAATCTGATTGAATCAATTAAGACGATTCCCGATGCGCCCTGGCTGCACGTCGACATTATGGACGGGCATTTTGTTCCCAACCTTTCTTTCGGCCCTGACATTGCACGGACGGTATACGACAACATCGACATTCCCCTCGATTTCCACTTGATGATCGAGGAACCTGAGAAGTGGATCGAACGCTATGTTGATGCTGGTGCGGCAAGTATCACGTTCCATGTTGAAGCGACGGAGAATCCTGTCGCAGTTGCTAAAAAGCTGCACGAACTGGGCTGCAGGGCTTCATTTTCTATCAAGCCAGGCACTCCAATAGAACCATATTTGAAGGACCTCGAGCACTTTGACATGGTGCTGGTTATGTCCGTGGAACCAGGCTTTGGCGGGCAATCCTTCATGCCTGAGGTCCTAGATAAGGTACGTACTCTCAGGGATGAAATTGATCAGCGCGGTCTAGACACCCTGATCGAAATTGACGGTGGCATTAGTTTGAAGACGATTGCGCAAGCTGCAGAGGCCGGAGTAGATGTATTCGTCGCTGGCTCAGCGGTATTCGGTGCCGAGGACCCCAATGCGATGATCGGTGAACTCGCTTCGGCAGCTGCAGCTGCTCGAAAGTAATAAGCAGTGCACTATCAAGAAGCTGAAGCCGCGTCATACTTGGCTCTGGCCAGTGAAGCAGCGAGCAAAGTCCGTGGCACAACGAGCCCGAATCCGCCTGTAGGTGCAGTCATAGTTGATAGGCATGGTCGCGTTGCGGGGGTTGGGGCGACGCAACCGCCCGGTGGCCCGCATGCGGAGATTGAGGCGTTGCGTCAAGCTGGTAGTCGCGCCGAAGGTGGATCTGCGTTCGTCACCTTAGAGCCGTGCAACCATCAAGGGCGAACTGGTCCATGTTCAGAGGCATTGCTTCAAGCTGGGATTGAGGAAGTTTACTTTGCCAACGCTGATCCTAACGCGGAGGCTTCTGGTGGCGGAGAATTCTTGCGCCAGCACCACATTGCAGTTGTGCATGTCGACGCCCTAACTCCCGAATTAGTTCCGTGGCTGACGGCGTTGAAACATGGGCGCCCGTGCGTAACCCTGAAGTTCGCGCAATCGTTAGATGGCTTCGTAGCCGCCCCCGACGGAACATCGCAGTGGATTACTGGACGGACTGCGCGAGAATACGTTCACGCCGATAGACAGCACCGCGATGCGATCATCATCGGAACAGGTACCGCTTTGGCAGACAATCCGTCCTTAACCGCCCGATTCCCAGATGGTACTCTCCGTGAGAACCAACCACGTGCAGTGGTTATCGGGAGGCGTCCGATTAAAGCTGCTTGCCCAAACTTGGTTACTCGTGGGTATTCGCAATACCCAGATTTAGAGACTGCATTGTCCACGTTATGGCAGGAAGGATGTCGTGACGTCCTCATCGAAGGCGGGCCGACTTTGGCAGGTGCAGCCCTCCGCGCAGGCGTTGTGGACAAGGTGCAGGCGTATGTAGCACCTTGTATCTTGGGTGAAGGAAAACCCGTTATTGCGGGGCCGGGTGCGAGCACGCTAGCCGACGCTACCCGAGGCGCTCACACGACCACCACCCAACTTGGCGCGGATGTACTTATCGAGTTTTCTTTATCCGCTTCGTAACGTTTTAGAAGGTTCCCATCATGTTTACTGGTCTTATTGAAGAAATTGGTACTGTTCGGGCCATTGAATCACTTGGAGATTCGCTGCGCCTACGAATTAGCGCACAGCGCGTGCTTGAGGGCACCGGCCACGGCGATTCGATTAGTGTCAATGGAGTTTGTCTCACGGTAGTGGATCAAGGAAACGATTGGTGGGCTGCCGATGTAATGCAAGAAACACTGAACCGTTCGTCGTTAGCAACTATCACCGAGGGCGCCAAAGTTAATTTAGAACGTGCAGTGGCCGTGGGCGACAGGCTCGGCGGGCACATCGTCCAAGGACACGTCGACGCGACTGTGGCCCTAATTTCACGTACGGAATCGGATCATTGGGTGGTGCTGCGTTTCGAACTGCCTCCGGCATTAGGCAAGTATGTGGTGGAAAAGGGGTCCATTGCCCTCAACGGCACGTCGCTCACAGTATCCGCAGCTAGCTCAGATTATTTCGAGGTTTCGCTCATCCCCGAAACACTCAAAGCAACGACGCACGGCGAGCTCACGGTAGGGGATATCGTCAACGTGGAAGTAGATATGATCGCCAAATATGTGGAGAAGATGGTAGCTCCGCTGACTTAGCGTGGTTGCCCCCACAGGGTCTCTCACTACCTGCGGTGATAGGCCGGCTCACCATGCCGGTCGGCCTTCGGGCTAAAGTTGTCGATGTGACTGAGAACAAATCTGGCTCTGAATACACTGAATCCGCTGTACGGCTAGACAGCGTCGACGAAGCTATCGCCGAGATCGCTGCCGGACGTGCGGTGGTGGTTGTTGATAATGAGGACCGCGAGAACGAAGGCGACCTCATCTTCGCGGCGGAAAAAGCGACGCCAGAGCTGATGGCCTTCATGGTTCGATATTCCTCGGGCTACATCTGCGCGCCAGTGACGAACGCAATCGCAGACCGCCTCGGTCTTCCGCCCATGGTGGCTGCGAATGAAGACGCCCGTGGTACTGCCTATACCGTCACCGTTGACGCAAATACCGGCACCACCGGCATTTCTGCCACCAGCCGTGCTGAAACAGTCCGCCGTCTGGCTAACCCAGACTCAGTCCCTTCTGATTTCACTCGCCCAGGCCACGTAGTCCCGTTACGTGCACGGGAAGGCGGTGTGCTGGTCCGCGATGGGCATACTGAGGCCTCTATTGACTTAGCACGAGCGGCAGGGCTGTATCCAGCTGGAGTCTTATGTGAAATCGTCTCTGAAGATGACCCAACCGACATGGCACGTGCGCCTGAATTGCGCCGATTTGCCGACGAACATGGGCTTAAGATGATTTCCATCGCTCAGCTAATTGATTGGCGACGTCACCATGAAACCTACATTCACGAGGTAGTCACTACGAAGCTCCCGACCCAGCACGGTACGTTCACTATGCATGGTTTCACCAACACCGTGACTGGACAAGAACATGTCGCTTTATCTATGGGACTAGACACAGATACTGGCCACGACGAATCGATAATGGTGCGTATGCACTCCGAATGTCTTACTGGCGACGTATTTGGGTCCCATCGATGTGACTGCGGCCAACAGCTCGACCGCGCGCTGGAAATGATTGCGAAACAGGGTGTCGGCGTTGTTGTCTACTTGCGTGGTCACGAAGGGCGCGGGATCGGCCTGATTGAAAAACTTCGTGCGTATAAGCTACAAGATGAAGGCATGGATACAGTCGATGCCAACCTCAAACTTGAGCAGCCTGTCGACGCTCGCGAGTTTGACTCCGGTGCACAGATCTTAAAGCTGTTGGGTGTGTCACGCATCAATTTGTTGACTAACAATCCAGACAAAGCGAACGTCCTACGCAGCCACGGTCTCGACGTTGCAGAGCGAACCTCCATCCCCGTGGATGTCTACGCGGAGAATGAGCGTTACCTGCGAACAAAGCGTGATCGAATGGGCCATCACGTGCCTGCACTTGCCGAATGGGACCAAGCACACTCCCAGTCCTGACGTCCGTTGAAGCCGCAGGCGGTTTGCTTTCGGCCGTGGCATAGTGGACGTGTGATTGAGAATGAACCTGCAGTCGGACAACTAGAGACAGGGGAGCACAATAATGGCTAAAGAAGGCTTGCCAGCAATTTCAGAGGTTGATGCACGAGGCCTGAAAGTAGCAGTGATTAGCGCGACGTGGAATGAAAAGATCTGCGATCGTTTGCATCAGCACGCAGTCGAAGCCGGCATTCGCTGTGGCGCAGAAGTGAGTGAATACCGTGTGATCGGCGCTCTAGAATTACCCGTCGCAGTGCAAGCGGCAGCCAAGACCCACGATGCCGTTGTCGCAAACGGATGCGTTATTAAGGGCGGCACTCCGCACTTTGACTACGTGTGTGATTCTGTGACGGCAGGCTTAACCCGCGTAGCCCTCGATGAGGGTGTCCCCGTAGGCAACGGTGTTCTGACAACATTTACGGAAGAACAAGCCATTGAACGGTCCGGCGTTGAAGGTGCTGCAGAAGACAAAGGTGCGGAAGCCATGATCGCGGCACTCCACACCGCCGTAACTTTACGTCGGATCGTCTCAGACGCGAAGCAGTAATCGCGACCTCACACGCATGAAACTGCCGGCGTCGTCGATAGGCATGCACCCGCCACGACGTTAGCTTTCTGGAATCATGCGGGACCTCTGTACACTGAGAACCTGACGTTGACGTCGAACCCGACCTCTAATGGAGCTGGTTCGACAGATGAAGGAAGAGCATGTCTGAACAGCACAAACAGAATCGCGAGTTGTCTACCCAAGAGCGGGCAACCTACAACGCACTCGACCCCTTTGCGGCAACCACGTCGCGGCCGTGGGACTTGGAGGTGACGTCGCCAACCATGCGGCGCATAGCAATCGTTTGGGTTGTCATCGTCATGGCTGTTCACATTTTCATGGCGTTGGTCGTTGGTGTGGGATACACCGGTGCAGCGGTCACGACCATAGATAAATGGGCGTTCATCGGTGTCGGCATCGTGATTTCAGTGGTGTGCTACATCGGGCTGTCACGCCCGCGAGTCCGTGCTAATGCCGATGGGGTAGAAGTGCGTAACTTTATTGGCACCCGTTTCTACTCCTGGGCAGTGATTTACGGCCTCTCTTTCCCGAAGGGCTCGCGCATGGCACGCCTCGAACTACCCGATTTTGAATTTGTCCCGCTGTGGGCATTCCAGGCAGCAGACCGCAGCACCATTGTGCAGAAGGTCGATGCGTTCCGGCGGCTCGAAGCACAATACATGCCTAAGGATTAGCCTGTGGCAGACCCCGCAACGTATCGGCCGGCTCCTGGCACTATCCCTACGGATCCCGGTGTCTACAAATTCCGTGACGAGAACAAGCGCGTCATCTACGTCGGTAAAGCAAAAAACCTCCGTTCCCGTTTGAATTCCTACTTCCAGGACATCACTGCTTTGCATCCTCGGACTAGGCAAATGGTGCTTACTGGTGCATCTGTGGAATGGACTGTCGTAGCCAGCGAAGTTGAAGCACTCCAGTTGGAATACACCTGGATTAAGCAGTTCGACCCTCGCTTCAACGTCATGTACCGGGACGATAAAACGTACCCGATGCTTGCTGTATCCGTGCGAGAACGCTTCCCCCGCGCATTCTTCTACCGCGGACCACGTCGTAAAGGCGTACGCTACTTCGGGCCCTTTTCGCATGCATGGGCGGTACGGGAGACGCTCGACTTGCTCACTCGAATCTTCCCAATTCGCACATGCTCACAGGGCGTTTTCAATCGCCACGAACAACTAGGTCGCCCGTGCTTGTTGGGCTACATTGACAAATGCGCTGCTCCTTGCGTTGGTCGGGTGTCGGAAGAAGAACATCGCAAGATTGCCGACGGCTTCATGGCTTTCATGAACGGCCATACCGACCCAGTACGGAAGAAAATTAAAGCCGACATGCTGGCTGCTTCCGAGCAACTAGATTTTGAACGTGCTGCACGTCTACGAGACGATCTTGGCGCAATCGACAAGCTCATGGAGCAGCAAACAGTAGTGCTTGGCGACGGCACCGATGCCGACATTATCGCGTTTGCGACCGATGAACTCGAGGCAGCTGCGCAGATGTTCCACGTTCGAGACGGACGAGTAAAAGGCCAGCGCGGTTGGGTCGTGGAAAAGTCCGGCGACCAAGCCTCGACAGAAACCTTCGAAGAGGGACAACCTGATCCGGCATTGCCGGCGCTGATGCAAAACTTCTTGGTCCAGTTCTATGGCGATGCAATCGCGCGTTTCGAACAAGAAGAGCTGGAAGACGCACGCTCCATTCGACGTCGCGGAGTGGATCAACTTTCCCACGACGGCCAGCTGAGCAGCAAACCTCGCAAGACGCAGGTAATCCCGCGCCAGATTCTGGTGGAGGCGCTCCCGGAAGACACTGAACAAACCCAAGCCGTTTTGGAAGAATTACGTGGCGGCCCGGTGGAAATTCGGGTTCCTCAACGAGGCGACAAGCGAGCCTTGTGCGAAACGGTACACCGCAATGCGCAGGAGGCCTTGAGGCAGCATAAACTCAAACGCGTCGGGGACCTTACTGCGCGTTCAGCTGCGTTAAACGATATCCAAGAAGCTCTCGGGATGGAATCGGCACCATTGCGTATCGAATGTACCGACATCTCTCACCTTCAAGGTACAGACGTCGTTGCGTCGCTGGTTGTGTTTGAAGATGGTCTGCCCAAGAAGTCTGATTACCGCCGCTACCGCATCAAAGACGCTGCTGGGGATGGCCATAGCGATGACGTAGCTTCCATCGCAGAAATAACTCGGCGTCGCTTCATCCGCCACAACAAAGACAAACTCGCAGTTCCAGAAGCTGAAGAATTCGACGGCTCAACCTTTGAAGATGAGTTAGAAGCGGCAGTGGAAGAAATGGCCACCTCCCCAAACAAATTTGCCTATCCGCCACAACTCTTTATTGTCGATGGCGGTGCGCCGCAGGTCAACGCCGCCCAAGAGGTTTTTGAAGAGCTTGGCATAACGGATGTAACTCTTATCGGGTTGGCTAAGCGTCTTGAAGAGATGTGGTTGCCAGGCGAGGAAGACCCGGTCATTCTGCCACGCCAGTCCCAAGGTTTATATCTCCTGCAACAAATCCGAGACGAGGCTCACCGGTTTGCTATCACATATCATCGGCAGCAGCGATCCAAGAGGATGCGCCGCTCTGAGCTTGACGACATCCCAGGATTAGGGCCAGTTCGGCGTACCGATCTGGTGAAGCATTTCGGATCGTTGAAGAAACTCAAGACTGCGTCTGTTGAAGAGATTCAACAGGTTAAGGGCTTTGGGCCCAATTTGGCGGAGCAAGTATACGAAGCGTTGCATCCTGCAGAAAATTAGTTTTTGCGCCCCAACGCGTTCGTAGAAGTTCCGGGCTAGAATGGCGCCCATGAATCAATCTGTGCATCTGGAAGCGCCTCCACTCCTCATAACGGGACTGTCCGGCGCCGGTTTAAGTACCGCTGCTCGAGTGTTCGAAGATCGCGATTGGTATGTCGCGCAGAATCTCCCCGCAGCTCTCATCGTGGATTTCTTCTCGATGTGTGCTGACGCCCATTCTCCAGTAACGAGGGCCGCTGTGGTGACAGATGTACGATCACGGGTCTTTGGGGGAAATTTGGCTTCGACAGTTGAGACGTTACGCGCCAAAGAATTAAGTCCTGACGTGCTCTTTTTGGATGCACAGACTGAAATTCTTATTAGCCGCTTTGACTCTGTCCGCCGGACGCATCCTCTCCAAGGACAAGATTCTCTGAGCGTTGGTATTGAACGTGAACGTGAGCTGTTAGCACCTATCAAAGAAGCGGCAGATGTAGTTATCGATACAAGCGAACTGTCGGTCCATGATCTCCGCCGCAGAATTGAGGAGAGTTTCGGCGAGCGAGTATTAGCCAAACCACATGTGACGATTCAGTCCTTCGGTTTCAAGCACGGTTCTCCGCGCGATTCGGATATCACAGTCGATGTTCGATTCCTGCCTAATCCATATTGGAAACAGGAGCTGCGTCCTTTCCGTGGTACCGACCGTCCTGTTGCAGATTATGTTCTTGGACAGCCTGAAGCTTCGGAATTCATCGAAAATTTCATTGCCATGTTTGATTCAATGCAGGCAGGGTACCGGCACGAGGGCAAAAATTTTGTCACCGTATCAATCGGCTGCACCGGCGGACACCACCGGTCAGTGGCAGTAGTAGAAGAAATTGCACGCCGTATTAGGCAGCGCGGTGACCTTGACGTCAGCGTCCATCACCGTGATATTTCCCGAAACTAGATTCTTAGAAAGCATAGTGCATGTCCGAGCACATTTCCCGTGATCGCCGTATCGTATCCCTAGGCGGTGGCCACGGGCTCTTCCAGACTTTAAGAGCAGCCCGTAGCGTCACGCGTTTGCCGATTACCGCCGTCGTCACTGTCGCCGACGACGGCGGATCGTCCGGTCGAATTCGCAAAGAACTTCACGGCATTCCACCCGGAGATTTACGCATGGCATTGGCCGCCTTATCCCAGGCAGGCGAAGGTGATACTGATTGGGAAAAAATTCTCCAGCACCGGTTTGGGGGACACGGTGCGCTAGCCGGACATGCGGTAGGTAATCTGCTCATCGCAGGCATAGCGGAATCTTTAGGCTCTATGCAAGAGGCTTTAGATATTGTCGCTGATTTGGCAGGTGCTCAAGGGCGTGTTCTACCAGTTTGTCTTAGTCCGCTGGATATCGAAGCAGAAGTTGCGGGCTTACACGATAACCCCCAGGTAATGTCTCATATACGTGGACAAGTAGCCGTCGCTTCAACTCCTGGTCAAGTACGTAGAGTGCAGCTATATCCAGCGCAACCGAAAGCGCATCCTGAGGCGCTCACGGCTATAGCTTCGGCCGACATTGTCACTTTGGGTCCGGGATCATGGTTTTCTTCGGTTATTCCGCATGTGTTGATACCAGAGATCTCACAGGGACTTTCGAACACGGACGCAACCACCGTAGTGTTCCTAAATCTTGCAGCAGAAGCGGGAGAAACCGCGGGATTCTCAACAGAACGACACATCCAAATGTTGGGACAGCACGCGCCTGATTTGCGGATGGATTTTGTAGTCGCAGATTCACATGAATTGCGTTCAAGTTCTGATCGTCGCAACGTAGAGCGCGCCGCATCGCAGCTCGGGGCGAGCGTAATCTTCGCTGATGTGCGAAAGAAAGACAGTAATGGTCATCTTTCCGAATTACATGATCCCCAAAAGGTGGCAGAAGTTCTGAAACAGCTGTGACCAGTAAGCTTGTTTTCTTTAAGTTACGTTGGATAGAAAGCTGAGATAATGTCTTTAACCCTCGACGTCGCCAGGGAATTGTGTGCCGTCCGCGCAACTAAGGCGGCTGAACAAAGCGCTGAATTAGCTTCGATGATTCGCTTCGGGGGAGTACTGGATGTGAGCCCCAACGTTGCAGGGGAAGCGCGGATTACGGTGAGGGTCCGCACCATCGAGGTGGCTGAACGCGTGGTAAATCTGATGACTCAAGTCTCGGAAAGTGCCCGGCCCGAGATTATCCCCATGCCCGCGCCAACGTCCCGTGGGGCGATGCGCTATGAGGTCGTTACAGAACACGGCGCACGAGACCTAATCCAAAAAACGGGTCTAATTACGCGTGGCGGCGACCTTGTCGTTGGCCTCCCTCGTACAATCGTTGCTGGACAGGTTCCAGTCCATGAGGCCGTCTGGCGTGGTGCGTTCTTCGTGGCAGGTCATATTACAGAGCCAGGAAGGGCTTCGTCTCTCGAAGTAACGGTGCCGTGTATGGAAGCTGGCTTAGCTCTTGCTGGGTGCGGTAGGAAGCTTGGAGCGGTGCCGAAAGTTAAAGAAAGCCGAACTGGTTGCCGAGTGATGGTACGAGATGGAGACGCCATTGGGGCTGTGCTAACCAGAATGGGAGCGCACGGCTCTCGACTGCGTTGGGACATGGAAAGATTGCAACGTGAGGCCTCGAGCAGTGCACGGCGATTAGATAACTTCGACGACGCCAATCTGCGGCGCTCGGCCCAAGCAGCTGCTGCGGCAGCGGCCCGGGCTCAAAGAGCTATGGAAATCTTGGGCGACGAGGTTCCAGAACATCTCGCTGAAGCAGGGAATCTGCGAGTAGCGCATCAGCAAGCGTCACTCGAAGAGTTGGGGCGTCTTGCGGAGCCCGCGCTTACCAAAGATGCGATCGCCGGACGTATTCGACGTTTACTTTCGATGGCTGATAAACGTGCAGCTGAGCTAGGAATACCGGACACCCAGAAGACAGAGCAGAATTCTGAAAGTGATTAATTAAGTTATCGCTCTTTCCTATTGTGGCATATCTCACATAGGCTGTCTTGTTGCGATGCCATCAAGCTAAAGTTCAAACAGGACTACCCCCGATGAGGGGTCATGAGCTACCTCAGCTGCGGGTTTAAACCTTGTTCGAATTCTTTCACAGATTAAGATCGGCCAAAAGTCTGAATATGTCCGTTTTCTTCCGAGTGTCTTTACAAATTTGGAAAATTCCTGCCCAATTCTGATTACTTTTTGGATTTTCTTGGCGAGAATCGACCTGAGTGCGCTAAACTGATGAACGTAAACAGGTTTGGGTAGCACACCTCCCCAAAGTGTTGAAGTGGTACCTATGCCTGGCGTCCCGATTCGCATACATTTAAGGAGTTCAATCGTGACTGTTCGTGTTGGCATTAATGGTTTTGGTCGCATCGGTCGTAACCTGTACCGCGCAATTCTTGAGCGCAGCAACGACCTTGAAGTTGTTGCAGTCAACGACCTGACTGACAACAAGACCCTTGCTAACCTGCTGAAGTATGACTCGATCTTGGGCAAGCTCGACCAGGAAGTCACTTTCGACGACGAGTCCATCACTGTCGGCGACCACAAGATCTTCGTTTCCGCAGAACGCGATCCAAAGAACCTGGATTGGTCCGCCCACAACGTTGATGTCGTCATCGAATCCACTGGCTTCTTCACTGACGCTAACGATGCTAAGGCTCACCTGGAAGCTGGCGCTAAGAAGGTCCTCATCTCCGCACCTGCGAAGAACGAAGACGCAACCTTCGTCTACAACGTCAACCACGAGGACTACGATCCAGAGAAGCACAACATCATCTCCGGCGCTTCTTGCACCACCAACTGCCTTGCGCCAGTCGCAAAGGTTCTCAACGACAAGTTCGGCATCGAACACGGTCTCATGACCACTGTTCACGCATACACCGGCGATCAGCGTCTGCACGATGCACCTCACCGCGACCTGCGTCGTTCCCGTGCAGCAGCCGTGAACATCGTTCCTACCTCCACCGGTGCTGCAAAGGCAGTGGCTCTTGTTCTTCCAGAGCTCAAGGGCAAGCTTGATGGCTACGCACTTCGCGTACCAGTAATCACTGGCTCTGCAACCGACCTGACCGTGACTGTCAAGCGCGACACCACGGTCGAAGAGGTCAACGCAGCAATCAAGGAAGCTGCAGAAGGCCCAATGGGTGAGACCCTCGCTTACACTGAGGACCCAATTGTCTCCACCGACATTGTGACCGACCCACACGGTTCAATCTTTGACGCTGGTCTGACCAAGGTTATCGGCGGCAACCAGGTCAAGATTGTTTCCTGGTACGACAACGAGTGGAGCTACACCTGCCAGCTCCTTCGCCTGACCGAAATGGTTGCTTCTAAGCTCTAAACCGTTTCCCCTGTAGGTCCGGGGTGGGGTGCCTTGGGCACTTCACCCTGGACCTTTTGCATAAACAGATATCCTGGTACACAACCTTTTATACTGCCGACTGAAAAGAGGAAATAGTGGCACTTCGCAGCATTGATGATCTTCTCGCTGAAGGCGTTGCAGGACGACACATTCTTGTACGTTCCGATTTCAACGTCCCACTGGATGACGAAGGCAACATCACCGACCCGGGCCGTATTACGGCTTCGCTGCCAACTCTCAAAGCCCTGCTTGACGCCGATGCCAAGGTCATCGTTATGGCTCACCTCGGCCGCCCTAAAGGCGAGGTCAACCCTAAGTATTCCCTGAAGCCGGTTGCTGAAGCGCTCAGCGAGGCACTGGACCAGTACGTGGCACTTGCAGACGACGTCGTCGGCGAGGACGCTCACGAGCGTGCAAATGGCCTCAACGACGGTGACATCCTCCTTGTGGAAAATGTTCGTTACGACGCCCGGGAAACTTCCAAGGATGATGCCGAGCGCGCTGAATTCGCGAAGGCTCTTGCGGCTCTTGCGGCAGACAATGGCGCTTTCGTCTCCGACGGATTCGGTGTGGTTCACCGTGCCCAGGCATCTGTCTATGACGTAGCCAAGGAGCTGCCGGCATACGCAGGTTACTTGGTCGCTAAGGAAGTTTCCGTATTGGACTCTGTCGCAACTGCTCCAGAAAAACCATACACGGTGGTTCTCGGTGGCTCCAAGGTCTCTGACAAACTTGGTGTCATCGAAGCCCTTGCAGGTAAGGCCGATAACCTAATCATCGGTGGCGGTATGTGCTACACCTTCCTCGCAGCGCAGGGCTACAACGTCCAGCAATCTTTGCTGCAGGAAGAGATGATCGAAACCTGTGGCAAGCTACTCGAACAGTACGGTGACAAGATTGTGCTTCCTGTCGATCTTGTGGCAGCAAAAGAGTTCGACAAGGATGCTGAGCACAAGATCGTTGAACTCGACGCAATCCCTGACGGTTGGCAGTCTCTCGATGTCGGACCAGAGACCGTCAAGAAGTTCCGTGACGCTCTGGTAGCTTCCAAGACCATCTTCTGGAACGGCCCGATGGGCGTCTTTGAGTTCCCGGCATTCTCTTTCGGCACCAAGGGTCTCGCAGAGGCCATCATCGAAGCCACCCGCGAACACGGTGCATTCAGTGTCGTTGGTGGTGGAGACTCCGCAGCTTCTGTCCGTGCCTTGGGTCTCGATGAGGACGGCTTCAGCCACATTTCCACTGGAGGTGGCGCATCTCTCGAGTTCCTGGAAGGCAAGGAACTTCCTGGCGTAGCCGTACTGTCGAAGTAAAACCATTTAACTTCCGGAAGGAAATCCATGTCTCGCAAAACACTCATCGCCGGTAACTGGAAGATGAACAAGGACCATCTCGAAGCGATGGTTACTGTGCAGAGCTTCGCATTTGCTCTGCCAAAGGAATACTACGAATTCGTTGACGCTGCTTTCTGTGTCCCCTTCACTGACCTTCGTTCCGTCCAGACGCTTATCGAAGGCGACAAGCTAGCTGTTAGCTTTGGCGCACAGGACATTTCGGCTCACGATGCAGGCGCATACACTGGTGAAATCTCTGGTTCTATGCTGCAGCGTCTTGGCTGCACTTGGGTTATCGTCGGCCATTCTGAGCGCCGTGACTACCACCATGAGACCAACGAACTTGTGGCAGAAAAGACCCGCGCTGCTTTGAAGCATGATCTTCAGCCCATCGTGTGCGTCGGTGAGCCTGAATCAGTACGAGACGCCGGTGAACACGTCGACTACGTAGTCAACCAAACCCGTGAGTCCCTGGCCGGACTCAGCGCGGAAGACCTCAAGAAAGTTGTTATCGCCTACGAGCCCGTATGGGCAATCGGCACCGGCAAAGTGGCTTCCGCTGCAGACGCACAAGAAGTGTGCGCCGCAATTCGCGGAGTCATTTCCGAAATTGCTGACCAAGAAGTCGCTGAGGGTCTCCGCATTCTCTACGGCGGTTCCGTCAAGCAAGAAACCGCAGCCGAGATTGTTTCGCAGACTGATATCGACGGCGCACTCGTCGGCGGAGCTTCCTTGGATGGAAAAGACTTTGCCAAGCTTGTTGCAGCTGCGGCGCAGCCGTCAATTCCTCAGGCTTAACTACGCTCTACGGCGTGTCGTCTTTTAACCGGTTACACGCCGTTTAGTGTATTGTGTCTAGTGTTATCCGCCCTGTCGACAAAATAAAGAAGGATATTCATGATTCTTACGCTCCAGATTATCCTGGTGATTGCAGCCGTTCTTATGACTATTTTCGTGCTGCTTCACAAAGGCAAGGGCGGCGGCTTGTCTAGCCTCTTCGGTGGCGGTGTCCAATCAAATCTTTCGGGGTCCACCGTAGTGGAGAAGAACCTTGATCGTTATACCGTGGTCATGGCTCTTATCTGGATTATCTGCATCATTGCACTTAATCTGCTCCAGGCTTACGGATCGTAAAGGTTCCTTAATAGCCGAAAGCGGTTGTAGTTCATCGAACTACAACCGCTTTTTCACACGCTACGCTCATGGTGCCGCATCTGGTGTTACAAACAAGACGGTCTCATCACGGCCATGAGCGCCAACGACGGGCCACTCGGAAGTTTCAGCGCCATCGACAAGTGCTTGTACAGCTTCAGCTTTTTCGGAACCGGATACAAGCAGCCACACGCGTGCAGCAGTATTCACAGCAGGCAGTGTTAGCGTGAGGCGCTGTGCTGGCGGCTTCGGGGAGTCTTCCACGGCTGCAGTTAGGCGTTTTTTCTCTGCCGTTGCGGGAGTATGCGGGAATAGGGAATTGATGTGGCCTTCGTGTCCCATCCCGAGCAAATGAATATCGAAGCCGTCAGGTGCGTACTTCTTAATCAGCTGTGCATACCGTTCAGCGCTTTCTTCCAAACTATGCGAGCACGCTTCGTATCCATGTATGTTTTCGTCTGGGATATTCACATGCTCAAGAAGGCTTTGGCGTGCTTGTCCCTCGTTAGACTCAGAATCATCCACAGGGACAACGCGTTCGTCACCGAAGAATACGTGCACTCGCGTCCAGTCAATAGCTGCAATTGGGAAACTGTCTGCCTGTATTTGAGCGGCCCTATCTAATTCCGCAATACGTTTTAGAACGGCAATACCAGCCGTCCCGCCGGTGAGTACAACTCGAGCGAAACCATCTTGGGAGACCCCAGTTGCGTCGGCTTGGATGTGGGCTACAGTCTCAACAAAACGAGATGCCACAATGCGGGTAAGATCATTGAGGTCATCGGTTGGGTGCACCAGGACCATACGTATTCCTTCCTATGAAAGAGCACCGCAGCGCCTTGTAGTGCTGCGATGCTAAAAATATTGATTAATCGTCGTCTCGTTCGATTCGAGAAACGCCTGCAAGAGCTCCCGCGTATGCCTTATCGTCGTCGAGATGTCGTAGTTCCTCAGCCAAACAGTCGGACAGCGAACGGGTATTCAATGCAACGTACGTTACGGGTTTATTGGGTAACGAAAGCGCAGCCGTTGCGTTCTCGGTGGTGGACACATTAATCTCACCATCTTCTCGATGCAAGGAAATCGAACAAGCGGGCAGAGTACCGCCAGTATTGTTGTCCTTCTTGGTGACTCGACGCACCGGCGCATTCAGTCGGTCTGCAAGCCATCCCGCGAGCAAGTCAATGCTGGGGTTCTCGTCCACACCAGCTACTTCGACTTTTTTAATTGGTAGACGTGGGTAGACATCCAGAGCGGACGCGATAAGTCCGCGGAATTGGGTAATTCGAGCCCAAGCTAGATCAGAGTCACCTGGCTCATAGTAGCTGCAGCGGCGGCCCAGCGTGTTGTGATGCGGGTCGTTGAAGCAGTCGGTGATGCGGCGTTGCGCGATTTTCCCAATTGGGTCTTGTGCAGGGTTCTTGGGCGCTTGAGAAGCCCACCACGCAACAATTGGTGTATCGGGCAAGAGCAGGGGAGTCACGACTGCATCTGGGTGGTCCGCGACGTGGCCATGCAGGTACATCACGACTAATTCGCTCGCCCCAGTATCTCCACCGACGCGAATCTCTGCGTCCACCCGAGAGTCTTCCTGTACGTTGCTATCACGACTATCGACGAGCACTAACACACGAGCAGGGTGCTCGCGAGAAGCGTCGGTAGTGACGGTCATGAGTGCTTCTAAGTCATCTTGAGCAGTTGCCATGATGATTAATGTGAGTACGCGACCAGTTGTTTGAGCTGTAGTTTCGTGGATACGCTGCAACTGCGAAGAAATTGTCCGAGTCGACGTGTTGCTGAGACAGATGTGCATAATCAAAGTACCTTTCTTCGCTGCTTATGGCCGGCGCCATGAGCGACCACTACGCTCCAGCATTTCGTCCGCGCTTTCTGGACCCCACGTTCCAGCCTCGTAATCATCAGGCCTCCCATGTTTTTGCCAGAAATTCAAAATCGGATCTAGGATCTTCCAGCTCAACTCGACTTCGGTGTTGCTTGGGAACAGGCTGGATTCGTCGAGAAGAGCGTCCAGGATTAAGCGTTCGTAGGCTTCCGGCGATTCTTCGGTGAATGCCTCTGCATAGGAGAAATCCATGTTGACGTCACGGACTTCCATCTGTGAGCCAGGCACCTTAGAACCGAAGCGCATCAGGACGCCTTCATCCGGTTGCACTCGAATCACAACCGCGTTTTCGCCCATTGCCCCGGTGTGGTGCTCACCAAATGGATGATGCGGTGGCTTCTTGAATACCAGTGCAATCTCGGTGACGCGACGGCCTAGCCGCTTTCCAGTACGCAGGTAGAAGGGGACACCGGCCCAACGTCGAGAAGCAATCTCGAGGGTACATGCTGCATACGTTTCGGTTTTTGACTCAGGATCAAATCCGTCTTCTTCGCGGAGGCCTTTTACGTATTCGGAGCCTTGCCACCCCGCTGTGTACTGGCCCCGGGCCGTCGTCTCTTCGAGCGGCTCAACCGGACTGGTGGCGGTGAGGATTTTAATCTTCTCTTGCTGTAACTGAGCAGCTTCGAACGATGTAGGTTCTTCCATCGCTACCAATGCAAGTAACTGAATTAAGTGGTTTTGAATGACATCGCGGGCTGCGCCGATACCGTCGTAGTAGCCTGCACGCCCACCGAGCCCGATATCCTCGGCCATAGTGATCTGTACGTGATCGATGTAGTGAGCATTCCAAAACGGTTCGAACAACTGGTTCGCAAAACGCAGAGCCATGATGTTCTGAACCGTCTCCTTGCCCAAGTAGTGATCAATACGGAAGACCGACGACTCTGGGAAAACGGCATTGACAATCCGGTTCAGTTCGTGAGCTGACTCGTAGTCGTGGCCGAAAGGCTTCTCGATAATGACGCGCCGCCACGCGTGGTCGGGTCCCTGCGCCATACCGGTGCGTTCAAGCTGGTGGCAAACATCGGCAAAGAAACCAGGTGGAATAGACAAATAGAAAGCCCAGTTCCCACCGGTACCACGAGTCTCGTCGAAGTGTTTTAAGTCCGCTGCTAGGCTGTCGAAGGCAGCATCATCGTCAAAATTGCCCGCGGCAAAATGCATGCCTTCAGCTAAACGAATCCACACATTTTCGTCGAAAGTCGTGCGCGCGCCGGCCTCTACCGCTTTGCGGACATACTCCTCAAAATCCGATTTGGACCATTCACGGCGACCATAACCTACTAAAGTGAACCCAGCTGGTAGTAGGCCACGATTGGCTAGGTCATAAATGGCGGGAAGTAATTTTTTGCGTGCTAAGTCACCGGTGACGCCGAAAATAACCATTCCAGACGGTCCGGCAATACGAGGTAAGCGCTTGTCGTCAGGGGAGCGCAAAGGATTTGGGGCGGTAGGTGGCAAAGGCGTGGACACCGGAAACCTTTCAGGGTCAAACGAAGACTTTTCTCTATCGTAGGCTAAACCGTGCTTATGCTGTGGGCAAAAGCTTTATTCATTCATCAAAGAAGGGCACGGACACACAACTCTTTATGTGTGGCCGTGCCCTCAATCACTGCAATGTGAGCGATACTTCAGGCGGGAAACGCATCAGCTATTATGCTGAGAGTTGTCCGCCAATCTTCTCCAAAAGTTCCGTCCACGATGCGACAAACTTCTCGACGCCTTCGACTTCAAGCACCGCGAAGACGTCCTCCAAGTCCACACCTACCTTGCGAAGGTCTGCAAAGATTTCCTCAGAGGCGGCGGCAGTGCCAGTGAGGGTGTCGCCATCGATCCGGTTTGCCTCGAGGGTGGCATCAATGGTGCTCTCCGGCATGGTGTTCACGGTGTTCGGTCCGGCCAGCTCTTTGACGTATAGGTCGGCAGGGTACTCGGGATTCTTAACCCCAGTGGAAGCCCACAGTGGGCGTTGGATGTTGGTTCCTGTAGGAAGTTCGCGAGGGCCGAAGAAGTCTTGGAAAGCTGCATATGCCAGACGTGCGTTGGCTACACCCGCCTTACCTCGCAGGGCCAAGGCGTCTTCCGTGCCAATTTCTTCCAATCGCTTGTCTACTTCAGTGTCCACGCGGGACACGAAGAACGACGCAACCGAATGGATGGAGGAGACATCATGGCCGTTCTTTTCCGCCAAGGTGATGCCGTCTTCGAAAGCCTTCATGACTTCACGGTAACGATCCACCGAGAAGATTAGGGTGACGTTGACACTGATTCCAGCGCCAAGAGCCTCGGAGATTGCAGGCAGTGATCCACGGGTAGCCGGGATTTTAATCATCACGTTAGGGCGATCAACCTTTGACCAGAGTTCCTTTGCCTGGGCAATTGTCGCATTGGTGTCTTCGGAGATACGAGGATCAACTTCGATGGAAACCCGACCGTCTTCGCCACCCGATTGTTCGTAAATCGGCAGGAACAAGTCACATGCGTTCTGCACGTCTTGGATGCTCATCTCGTATACGGCATCGTCAACTGAGGCGCCGGCAGCTTTCAGTTCCTCAATCTGGGCATCGTAAGCCACACCTTGGGTCATAGCGGCTGCAAAGATAGCGGGGTTCGTGGTGACACCTGCGACAGACTTGGTCTCAATAACTTCCGCCAAGTTACCTGTGTTGAGGCGGTCGCGGGAAAGGTCATCCAGCCACGTTGAGGTGCCAGCTTTCTTAAGATCATCGATTGCGGTCATAAATCTTTACCTTCTTTCATTGGGTGTCTCTTATATGGAATTCCGCCAGTTCGATGTGAAATCAAACTGGCGGATACTGCGCTACTTATCTAGAACCTCGCGGGCAGCCTCGTATACAGCATCAGCGGTGATTCCAAACTCCTTGTACAAGGTCTTGTAATCGGCCGATGCTCCGAAGTGTTCGAGGGAGACAGCCTTGCCGCCATCTCCAAGCCAGCGGTACCACGGCATCGCGATACCTGCTTCAACGGAAACACGGGCTTTCACAGCAGTCGGAAGCACTTCTTCGATGTATTCGGCATCCTGCTGCTCGAACCAGTCCAAAGATGGCACCGAAACAACGCGAGCGGAGACGCCTTCTTCTTCCAGCTTTGCGGCCGCGGATACGGCGAGCTCTACCTCTGAGCCAGAACCCATGAGGATGACGTCAGGGGTATCGCCGGATTCCTTGACGAGCACATATGCGCCACGAGCAACGCCCTCAAGAGCTTTCTCTTTAGTGCCGTCCAGCACCGGCAGATTCTGACGGGATAACGCTAGCCCCTTCGGTCCACCGTTTTCGTCGGCTAGGACTGCTCGCCATGCGGCTGCAGTTTCATTCGCATCAGCTGGACGAACTAGTGTCAGACCCGGCATCGCGCGGAGCGCAGCAAGCTGTTCGATTGGCTGGTGTGTTGGTCCGTCTTCACCAAGACCGATGGAGTCGTGAGTCCAGACGTGGTAGGTGCTCACACCCATCAGGGCTCCGAGACGCAGTGCTGGGCGCATGTATTCGGAGAAAATAAGGAAGGTTCCACCGTATGGGCGGGTGCCACCATGGAGAGCCATACCGTTGAGGATCGCTCCCATAGCATGTTCGCGGATACCGAAGTGGAGGTTACGGCCGTAAGGTTGGGCAGTCCAGGTGTCGGTGGTGATGCTCTCCGGACCGAAGGAGTCCGCGCCTTCAATCACCGTGTTGTTGGAACCTGCGAGGTCGGCGGAGCCGCCCCACAGTTCTGGGAGTGTCTTGCCCAAGGCCTGAAGCGCAGCGGAGGACGCCTTACGAGTTGCAACCGAATCTCCAGCGTTCCAGGTGGGAAGTTCTTCATCCCAACCCGCAGGAAGCTCCCGTGCGGCCAGGCGGCGGAATAGTTCAGCGTTTTCTGGGTTCTTTTCTGCCCATTCATCGAACTTCTTTTGCCACTGTGCGTGCGCTTCTGCTCCGCGGTCCTGCAGCTTTCGGGTATGTGCGATCACATCTTCCGCGACCGCGAAAGTTTGCTCAGGGTTGAAGCCTAGGATTTCCTTTACTGCAGCAACCTCTTCGTCACCTAGAGCTGCGCCGTGCGCTGCGCCGGTGTTCTGGAGGTTAGGAGCAGGGTAGCCGATGATGGAACGTACCCGAATAAAGGACGGGCGAGTAGTCTCAGCCTTTGCGGCAGCAATTGCCTCTTCCAGGGCCACAACATCTTCTGCGGATGCGACTTCCTGGGTGTGCCAACCGTAGGCTTCATACCGTTTGACAACATCTTCGTTGAAAGCGATGTCGGTATCGTCTTCGATGGAGATTTCGTTGTCATCCCAGAAGACAATAAGGTTACCTAGCTTCTGCGTGCCAGCGAGCGACGAAGCTTCAGAAGTGACGCCTTCTTGGAGGTCACCATCAGAAGCAATCACGTATACAAAGTGGTCGAACGGGGATTCACCCGCCGGGGCTTCGGGGTCGAACAAGCCACGTTCGCGTCGTGCAGCCATTGCCATACCGACGGCCGTCGCCAAGCCCTGTCCCAGTGGGCCAGTGGTGATTTCAACGCCATCGGTATGACCGTATTCTGGGTGGCCTGGAGTAAGGGATCCCCAGGTGCGCAGCGCCTTGAGGTCATCAAGTTCGAGGCCGAATCCACCCAAGTAAAGCTGAATGTACTGAGTTAGGGAAGAGTGGCCACAGGATAGGACGAAGCGGTCGCGTCCAGCCCACGCGGTGTCCTGTGGGTCGTGGTTCATGACACGTTGGTACAGGGTGTATGCCAAAGGCGCTAGACTCATCGCCGTGCCGGGATGTCCGGATCCACAGTTTTGGACAGAATCTGCGGCAAGAACGCGTGCGGTATCGATTGCCTTGGTGTCAAGATCTGACCAGTTCTCCGGGTAGCGACGTTCAGTGCGTGCCTTCTGCTCTGGGGTTAGGGTCACGATTTCGTCCTCACGATCATGTCAAACAAATGTGGTTCGCGTCGATTAGCGCGACAAGCGTAATCGAACTATGTACTTCTCCCACAATAGTAAGTTTCTAGCCTTTCGGCAGAATCCCAGCCCATCTGTCCTTCTTATCCTGAAAATATTGGACTTATAGGGTTAACCTGAATTATCTGAAGCTACTGAAACCATATACAGTAGCCAAGAGCGCTAAATGTGGTGCGTGCTTATCGACGCCATCCGGCCCCAATCTGCCTCTTTCTGGAATACTGGGAACTTGGTGTACGTTTTCACGACTACTTGAGTGCGCACAAAAATTGCCGGCAGTATTTCCGGCTGAATCTACGAGATGTTGGAGGCTACTCCTTGGATACGATCAAGGCGTATATCGCGCTGACCAAACCCAGGGTTATCGAATTGCTTCTCGTCGCAACGATCCCAGCAATGTTGCAGGCAGATCGCGGTGAGAACAATATCGGCCTGATTCTGCTGACCTTAGTAGGTGGCTGGATGGGTGCAGCGGCAGCGAATACGTTTAATATGGTCGCTGACTCCGATATCGACCACAAGATGGGGAGGACACGCGCACGTCCGTTGGTGCGCCACACTGTTTCGACGCGCAATGCGAGTATCTTCGCATGGGTGCTCATGGTGGCTAGTTTCCTCTGGCTGTGGTTGCTGTGTGACTCCCTGCTTGCTGGGCTTTTTATCCTATTGACGGTGTGGTTCTACATCTTTGTGTACACAAAGTTCCTTAAACGCCGCACGCCGATGAACATTGTCTGGGGTGGTGCAGCAGGTTGTATGCCGGTTGCTGTCGGCTGGGCCGTAATCACTGATCATCTCCCTGCAGGCGCCCCATCTCAGTGGTGGCAAGCCATCATTTTGTGGCTAATTATCTTCTTTTGGACGCCACCGCATACCTGGGCTCTTGCAATGAAATACCGCGCAGATTATGAACGTGCAGGCGTTCCCATGCTTCCGGTTGTGCGCAAGGACGTCGAGGTTACCCGCCAAATTCTGTGGTACAGCTGGGCAACCGTAATCGTCTCTCTGTTGATTGTTCCGGCAACTTCCTGGATTTATCTCATCGGCTCGGTTGTAGTAGGGGCCGTCTTTTTGGTGATGGCTACCCAGCTGCACAACGGGGTGAAAAAAGGCAAGAACGTCAAGCCGCTGAAGTTGTTTATTCTCTCGAACAATTACTTAGCAATCCTCTTTGTCGCTTTGTCTGTAGATGCGATCCTGGGTTGGACGACTATCGGTGAAATGTTGGGCTGGGATACCACGTTCTTCTAAACACTTGCCGTAATCTCTAACGCCACCTGAGAATTCAGGTGGCGTTAGTAGTTTAGAGAGCCAAAATTCCAGCACTCAACGCTTGTGTAACATGCTGTGCGTGCACGCGATACATTTCCTCCCGGTGAAGAATTCCCATCATGTCAGGGCAAACAACGTGCGCTGAACCGTGGTCGAAAAGGGCAGAGGCGGCTAATCGAGCTTTAGGCCGACCTTCATTGGCCAGAAGGCAGAGTACGCCATGAGGGCGTAAGACGCTCAACGCGCGGGCAAACGCGGTGTGATCTACCGGGACCGCTACGCAATCTACGCCTTGATTACCGGTGAGTTTCATCGTCCACGCAGCGGGGAATTGGTGTGAAGTGCGCACTTGCGCCGCTCCCGCATCCTCTAATTCGGCGACGGCGCGTTCCGATTCGTCGACACCAATAATATGTGCTCCGGAAGAGTGGGCCAGGGAAGTCACGAGCGGGGCGCACAGACCGATGTTTCCCACTAGAAATACCGAATCGGCCCCGATGCGGAGGACGTCAAATACTAATACGGAAGAAATCATGGCTGGCAGTAAAATCCTTGCGGCCTCGGCCGGTTCCACCCCGGCCGGAATCACGACAATCCGTTCCCGCTGTACTTCAATGCGTCGAGTGCGTTCCGGGACCGTGGAGTCACAAACCCACCACATCACAGCGGTGCCGGGAGCAAGATCTCCTGACGGATCCTCGTTGACAATTCCAGCAGCTCCGTAAGCATTCTCGGGAAGCAGTCCGTCCGAAAACTCGTGTGCGTATTCACACGTCTCAGCGATGGTTACCTGGATGTTCTCCATACTGGTCCAGCGTAGACGAAAACGCCGGGACTTCTTATTAAGTACCGGCGTTTTCGAGCTTGTCTTTGAAACTAGACGGTTTGTGGAGTGTTCTGCCGTGCGTCTTTGGCGTACCACTTTTCGTCGCCAAGCAAAGAACCAGTCATAGTAGCTTTACCGCCCCGGAGCACGCGCCCACGGCCGTAGAAGAAGCCCGTGAGTGCGACAACGACTGAAGACATCGCAATATGGAACGGGATCGTCCACCGCGGGACGCCGAGTCGGTACTGTACGATGCCGACGATGCCCTGGACAATAATCATGGCAATGAGCCAGAACCCGAGTTTCCTATCATCCTTCGAGGCGCCTGCGCGCAGAAGTAGGAGAACCATGATGACAGTGGCTCCAAGGTAGACGTACATGCTGTATCCGTGGATGTGCGCCATCAGATCGATGTCTACATCGAGGCGACCTTCCATGCCTTCATTAGCGTCACCTGCGTGCGGTCCGGCGCCTGTTGTCATCGTCCCAGTAACGAGGGTGAAAGTCATTGCTAGAGCTGACACGACAGTGAGAGCTCGCACCGGGGTAGGGAATCGCTTCTCGACGACACCATCATCAGGCTGTGCGATTCGCTGATAAAGAATCGCGGCAATCCAGACCAAGGCCATGGAGGGCAGGAAGTGCAAAGCAACCGACCACCATTTCAGATCTAGGTGCACCGTAATGCCGCCCAAAACGGCCTGTAGAACGATACCTAACCCAGAAATGAGTGAGTACACAAAAATTTCAGTGCGACGACCAGCTTTGATAATCGCGATGAACACAGCCAATGCCATGGCAGCAAGAACAAAGGTCAGGAGCCGGTTGCCGAACTCAATTGCCTGATGAATCCAAGGCGCAGCGCCTGCAACAGGAATAAATGAACCTTCATGGCAATGCGGCCAGGTGTCGCAACCAAGGCCAGAACCGGTAACACGAACGATTGAACCGGTCACGGTAATGCCACCCTGCGCAAGTAGCAGAATAAAAGCAAGTATGCGCTGGGTCTTAATTGTGGGAATCCACCCTATTTTTTCGCTACCAAGAGCGCGGTCGTGAACCTGAGCGGCAGTGTTCTGAGGAGTAGTCACAGGGACCGAGTCTAACCCACTTGTTCGTATCATCATAAAGACGTACGCATCGGCGCCCGCCAGCGAGAGCAAAGGGTCGATGTTTTAACCGGCAAACTTAAAGAATCGTGTGCACGCCACAGTGATAAAGACCGTCCACGTGACCAGGATGAGCGCCTGCGACCAAGGAACTATGCCTTCAAAAGCTTGCGCTAAACCTGACGCTAAAGCCACCGAAGGAATGAGGTCAAACCAGGTTGAAACAGTAAGCCCAAACTCGTAAAGCACCCATCCGGTAACCGCCACCAAGATAACCCACAGCAGATTAGCCCCAGCTAGCACAATTTCTGAACTCAGCGAACCGCCAAACAACAGGCCCAATGAAGTAAAGCACGCTACACCAAGAAGAAGGATGGCCAAGCCCATCAGAACGCCGGAGCCACTTGCACGCCAACCTAGAAGGTATGCGGTAGCACCCAAAACCAGCACTTGGAAAATCACCATCGCGGCTACAGCGATAACCTTGCCCGCAATAATCGCCCACGCCGGCACACCAGAAGCACCCGTACGTTTCAGTGCGCCGTAGCGCCGGTCAAATGCCAGTGCAATCGCTTGCCCGGTAAAGCCAGATGAGGTTACCGCGATTGCTAGCATCATGGGGAAGCCATGTGTTAGCGGATCTTCAACGCCCAAGAAAGGGATCTTAGCGATTCCTACGAGCAGACCGAGTGGAATGATAAGGCTCAGCAACTGCTGTTCGCCATGCCTTAAAAACAGTTTTGTCTCAATTTTTCCCTGTGCCCACATCATGGTCGATACCGATGAGCGTTGCGGTGCCGGAGAAAAGACACCGGGGGAGAAGCGTTCATTCGTTGCGTCGACCATGATTAACTCCTTAATTCCCTTCCCGTAAGAGCTAGGAAAACCTCTTCGAGCGTAGAGTGAGCGACGTCCAGTGTCCGTATTAGAACGTCCTGTTCTGCACAACCTGTTGCAACGGCGGCAATAACTTCAGGCCGTGGTTCGCCGTCCACCGCATAATGCAATGGCCGAATAGTCGTTACTTCGATGCCTAATGCTGAGCAGTATTCGTTCACTCGCGCTACATCCAGTTCGCTGGCGGTTTGGAAGCGCAAGGAATCCGTACCGCCGCCTGTAAGGCGTTCTGGGGTACCCGATGCAATGAGGCGACCATGGTCAACGATCGCAACGTAGTCAGCTAAAGCCTCCGCCTCATCCATGAGATGGGTGGTGATAACTACTGTGACCCCATCGCGGCGCAAAGCCTTAATGAGTTCCCAAACCGCCAAACGGGACTGCGCGTCCATCCCCGCTGTCGGCTCGTCAAGGAAAACGAGCTCTGGGCGTCCAATTAAGGCCAAAGCTAGGCTGACACGCTGTTTCTGACCGCCGGAAAGACGTCGATAAGTGTTATCTCTGACGCCTTCCAAGCCCAAGATGGAAATCAGCCAGTCTACGGAAAGTGGCTCCACGCTGTAGCTCGCATTGAGCTCGAGCAATTCCTGGACCTTGATGCTGGAATAGGAACCGCCCTCTTGGAGCATGATCCCCACGCGTGCCCGGACAGCATCAGGGTTCTTGGCTGGATCGAAACTGAGGACGGAAATTGTTCCCATGGTCGGCTTCTGGAAGCCTTCGCACATATCAATCATGGTGGTCTTACCAGCGCCATTAGGGCCAAGTAGCGCAAAAATCTCACCCCGCCGCACCTGGAGGGTAAGACCGTCTACCACGCGCTTATTGCCAAATTCTTTGACAACGTCGCTCAGCGATACGGCTATCTCAGTATCGTTTAATTCACGCGACATTCCACCAAAAGTTTCAGACACAAGGTATCAGTGTAGGCGAAAGAGTCCGCGGCGGCGCAGCAGCCACCAACCGAGGCCAAGAATTAACACCGCAATAACAGTGGTGGCCGCATAAATCCCAGACACCGTGCCGGGAGGTAGAGATAAGCCACGGGGCAGCACGATTAAAGAAACTATCGACGAATACGCGGCTACCGCCACGTGGAAGAAGCGCCGGTTCGCCCACGCAGCTAGAGGGACTACAGCCCACAAAATGTACCAAGGGTGCACGACCGGGAATAAAATGACCACCACAAACATGGAAACACCCAAACCACCCATAGCGTAGACATTCCCTACATACGTGGCGTAGAGCATGCGAGCCGTCCAGGCTCCAGCTATCACGATTCCTACCGTACGAGTCAACGACAGCATGGCGTCAGTGTGATCGCCCAGACCCAAGACCATCCCTATCCAACCGGAAATTACGCCGATATCTGTGGTCAAAGACATCCAGCTGCGGATCTGGGCAGCCCCACCTTGCCCGGTAATCCAGCCCAGCCCAATACCAGTAAGAAGGGTGACCGTAGCTACCGTCGCGAGAACGATGAGGACGTGGAGGCTGAAGGAAATACCCATAGCTCTGAAGTGATTCCTACCTACAGCACGCAGATCCCGCGCTAAGGCCATCGCGAAGAAAGCAAGGGACAAGAAAGCGCTCACTTTTACCAGACCACCACAGGTCTGTAGCGCCACGGCGCTGACCCACCAGCCGATTGTCCTAAGATCAATGCGCTGCAGATCGCGCAGACGTTCATTGCCGCGGAAGCCAAACTCGAGCCCCACCATCATGAAGCCCAACATTAAGGCTTCGTTGTGGATACCACCGACCAAGTGGAGAAGTACCAACGGGTTCAGCATTCCCAACCACAATGCTGAGGCTGGAGGCACTCCGCACCTACGCGCAAGGTGGGACAACGCCCATCCCATAGCCACGAATCCCACTACGGCCAGCAACCGATGAAAGAGTACGCCTAAAACAATTGAGTCATTGGTCAGAGAACTGACTAGCGATGCAAACCCTAAGGCTACCGGCCCGTATGGTGACGGTGAATGCGCCCAGATAAATGGGACGGAACGAGCTAAGTCATGTTCAACACCCAAGAGATCGATAGGGCCGGCTGAATACGGGTCCATGCCTTGATTCGTGATAGACCCCTGGGCTAAATAGCTGTAGACGTCCTGGGTAAACAGTGGGGCAGTGAAAAGTAACGGGAAAACCCAAGCAGCAAAAGTGCGCCAAAGCATCCCTTCACTAACCAAGCCGTGACGTCGCGGGGACCCATCGATAAGGCGAATACCTGCGAAAGGAGATAGGCCGAGCCACGCCACAACCAACATGACGACACCAACAAAGCAAACGACGGTGGCGGCTGGAAGCATCTGAGCAAGCAGTGAACCGCCAGGAAAATCTGCATAAGGGCTGTGCACCACGGGCAAAGCTCCAGCGCCTAACGCTGCTAAGCCGATTATCAAAGACCCCAATACCCCAAGCCAGCGAAAAAACGCCACGTGCACTAGCGCTACCGGACTAATACCCTGATACGTTCTCCGCGATGCCAAGTCACTACCGGATACCGCAGTAACCAGGGCGGAATCAGAGTGAAGCTCCGCCGACCGAGAACCTGGCGCGCCCAGGCGAGGCAGGTCGCGAGTTAGGGCGCGCCAAAGGACAGAGCGCTGGCTGAACTTTTGCTTCACGGTTTCACTAGCTTAGCCGGGTAGGGTGTGCTTTCGCGACGCGGTGTGATCGGTGTGGAACAGGAACAGGACGGGGAGGGTAGCTGAGCTCCCTAAAATTTAATAGGAAAAACGACGCCTTCTCTTTCCGTTTTGCAGATTTTGCGAATAAAACCCGGCAAAGGCCGAGGTCCAGGCAAGTTAGGGCACCTTTGCTTGGCATTGCTGAAACAATTTAGGTAACACTAGTGTTGTCTAATAGTAGACGCTTTGAGCAAGAGGAGGTGACACGATGAGTAAGAAGGTTGAATCGCGATCGACCAGTTCAGTGGATGGCGACACACGCCGCAATATCATGCGTGCGCTCCTTACAGATGGCCCAATTACCGCCGGTGATTTAGGCGACAAGTTGGGCTTATCTGCTGCTGGAGTTCGTCGACATTTGGACATTCTGATTGATGAAGGTCTGGCGCAGACACAGGTGCCTAAACCACGGCGCGGTATGCGGTCGCGCGGGCGTCCGGCAAAAGTATTCACACTGACGGATTCTGGCAGGGAGCACTTCGGCCACGCGTACGACAGCGTGGCAATGCTGGCATTGGCCGCTTTGAAGGAATCTGGAGGCCGTGAAGCCGTCTTGGAGCTCGCCCGAAACAGGATGGAGAACATAATCCATGGGGTAGGGCACGCAGATGACACTGCTGAATCGGTTGCCGAAACAGCAGAAGAACTTGCTCACGCATTTGACGAGCACGGTTATGCTGCCACGGTCAAAAAAGCGCCAGGTGGCGTTCAAATCTGCCAACACCACTGCCCGGTATCTCATTTGGTAGAGGAATTCCCTGAACTGTGCGAGGCCGAACATGAAGTCATTGCAGAGCTAACCGGACTACATGTACAACCGTTGGCTTCCATCGCAGATGGCCATGGTGTATGTACGACAAACATTCCAATTAACCCAAAGTTTTAACAGTTTTAGGAAAGGAGCGGTTCATGACCCAGGCAACCCAGAACCCTGGCATCGAATCCGCATCGCGCAGCGATGACGAGATTATCGATGAGATGACCGGTGCTTACAACTACGGTTGGCACGACTCAGACGAAGCCGGCGAGAAAGCTAAGCGTGGCCTCGATGAAGATGTCGTCCGCGAGATTTCGCGTCTCAAGAATGAACCAGAATGGATGCTGGAGCAGCGTCTGAAGGCCTACCGCATCTTCGAAAAGAAGCCCATCCCAACATGGGGTCCTGACTTGTCAGGCATTGAGTTCGACAAGATTAAGTACTTCGTTCGTTCTACCGAGCAGCAGGCAACCTCGTGGGATGACCTCCCAGAAGATATTAAAAATACCTACGATAAGTTGGGTATCCCTGAGGCTGAAAAGCAGCGTTTGGTCGCAGGTGTCGCAGCTCAGTATGAGTCTGAGGTGGTCTATCACCAGATTCGTGAAGATCTGGAAGAGCAAGGTGTTATCTTTGTCGACACCGATACTGCAGTCCGTGAATACCCTGAGCTGTTCCGCGAGTACTTCGGCACCGTAGTTCCAGCTGGTGACAATAAGTTCTCCGCGCTGAACGCGGCCGTATGGTCCGGCGGCTCCTTCATCTACGTCCCTAAGGGCGTTCACGTAGAGATTCCTCTGCAGGCCTACTTCCGCATCAATACGGAAAACATGGGCCAGTTCGAACGCACGCTTATCGTCGTGGATGAGGACGCGTACGTACACTACGTCGAGGGCTGCACGGCCCCTATTTACAAGTCCGACTCCCTGCACGCAGCGGTCGTTGAAATCATCGTGAAAAAGGGTGCACGCTGCCGTTACACAACGATTCAGAACTGGTCTACCAACGTCTACAACCTGGTTACCCAGCGCGCACGCGCTGAAGAGGGCGCAACCATGGAATGGATCGATGGCAACATCGGTTCTAAGACCAACATGAAGTACCCAGCAGTCTGGATGACCGGACCGCACGCTAAGGGTGAAGTCCTCTCCGCTCAGTTCTCTGGCGAAGGCCAGTTCCAAGACACTGGTGCAAAGCTGGTGCACATGGCGCCTTACACTTCGTCGAACGTTGTCTCCAAGTCGGTTTCGCGAAACGGTGGACGCTCGGCTTACCGTGGTCTGATCGAGATTCACGCAAACGCGCATCACTCAACAGCTAACGTCGAGTGCGACGCGCTGCTCGTCGACAACATTTCGCGTACGGATACGTATCCATACAACGACATCCGCAACGATCACGTCACCTTGGGTCACGAGGCAACAGTGTCCCAGGTTTCCGAAGACCAGCTGTTCTATCTGATGAGCCGTGGCATGAGTGAGGAAGAAGCAATGGGCATGATCGTTCGTGGCTTCGTGGAGCCCATTGCGAAGGAACTGCCGATGGAATACGCACTCGAGCTGAACCGCCTCATTGAGCTGCAAATGGAAGGATCTGTGGGCTAATGTCCGAAATGGTTAAAAACGGCACTCCGCACAACACCAAGGGTGACGTCTTCACATCTTTCAACGTAGACGATTTTGACGTTCCTCAAGGTCGCGACGAGATTTGGCGTTTCATCGCACTGCGTAATATTCGAGGTCTGCACAACGGCAACTTCCCGGAGCAGGTTGACAGCTCGATTACCGTTGACGTGCCAGAGAACGCAGGAGACACTGTTTCGGTAGACGTCATCTCCAAAGATGATGAGCGTGCAACCTACGCAGGTGCTCCAGCTGACCGTGTAGCGGCCCAGGCTTGGACTTCCATGAAGGATGTCACGTACGTCAACGTCGCACAAGACTCGGTTGTCGAAGGCGTCATCTCCGTTCACATTGAAGGCCAGGGCGCAGAGTCCACCGCTTTCGGTGCAGTGGTCATTGAACTTGAGGCGCACGCAGAGGCTACCGTCGTGATCAATTACACCGGTTCAGCCACCTACGCTGACAACATTCACTTCATCGTTCGTGATGGTGCGAAGCTCAACGTTGTTACCGACGCTGACTGGAACAATGACACCGTGCACCTGTCCAACCACCAGGCAGTTATCGGTCGAGACGCTCATTTGCATCACACCGTCGCGACCTTCGGTGGCCAGATTGTGCGTATCGTTCCTCGCGTTCGTTACGAGGCACCAGGCGGCAACGTCGAGATGCTCGGTGTGTACTTCGCTGATGACGGTCAGTACTTTGAAAACCGCCTTCTCGTTGATCACTCCGCGCCTAACTGCAAGTCCAACGTTCTGTACAAGGGCGCTCTGCAGGGAAACCCTGAGACCAAGACTGAGGCCCGTACCTGCTGGGTTGGTGACGTTCTGATCCGCAATACCGCGCGCAATACCCAGACCTACGAAGCAAACCGTAACTTGGTACTCAGCGAAGGCGCTCGCGCAGATTCTATTCCGAATCTGGAAATTGAAACCGGCGAAATCCCGGGCGCTGGTCACGCTGCTACCGTTGGCCGTTTCGATGACATGCACGTTTTCTACCTCATGAGCCGCGGTATTCCTGAGGCAGAAGCTCGTCGTTTGATCATTCACGGTTTCTTTACTGAGGTCATTAATCAGATTCCTGTGGAAGAAATCCGAAACGAATTCGAAGCACGCGTTGGAGCTGAGCTCGAATCCGTCGTTGTCTAAAACCCGCCAATCTCGACGAAAGTGAAATAACTATGTCAACTCTGGAAATCAAGAATCTTCACGCGCAGGTCCTTCCATCCGAGGAAGGCGCTGAGCCAAAGCCAATCCTCAAGGGCGTGAACCTGACCATCAACTCTGGTGAAACCCACGCAATCATGGGACCAAATGGCTCCGGCAAGTCCACCCTCGCATACGCCCTGGCTGGTCACCCACGTTACGAAATCACCGAAGGTGAGGTGCTTCTCGACGGCGAGAACATCCTGGACCTCGAAGTAGATGAGCGTGCGCAGGCTGGTCTGTTCCTGGCAATGCAGTACCCAACCGAGGTTCCAGGTGTGTCCATGTCGAACTTCTTGCGCTCTGCCGTGACTGCTGTCCGCGGTGAGGCACCGAAGCTTCGTGACTGGGTCAAGGAGCTTGGTGAAGCACGTGAGCACCTCAAGATTGATAAGGCGTTTATTGAGCGCTCCGTGAACGAAGGGTTCTCCGGCGGCGAAAAGAAGCGCCACGAAGTTCTCCAGCTCGATCTGCTGAAGCCAAAGTTCGCCATCATGGACGAGACCGACTCCGGTCTAGACGTCGACGCCCTGCGCGTCGTGTCGGAGGGCATCAACTCCTACCAGGCAGAGACCAATGGTGGCATCGTCATGATTACCCACTACAAGCGCATCCTGGAGTATGTGAAGCCAGACTTCGTGCACGTATTTGCTCACGGCCAGATCGTCAAGTCTGGTGACGCAAGCCTTGCAGAGCAGCTGGATGCAGAAGGGTACGAGCAGTTCATCTAATGAGTAGCTACCTCAACGCCGACGGAACACTTAATACCGACGCCATCCGCGCGGAGTTCCCGATTTTTTCTCGGACCGTGCGTGGCGACCGGCCCTTGGTGTACTTGGACTCCGGTGCAACTTCGCAACGCCCAGAAAAAGTCTGGCGTGCTGAGGAGCACTTTGTTCTGCACACTAATGCGCCAGTACACCGCGGCGCATACCAACTTGCCGAAGAAGCAACGGATGCTTACGAATCTGCGCGAGCTAACATTGCGCGGTTCGTGGGCGCCGATGACGAAGAAATCGCGTTCACCAAGAACGCAACTGAAGCGCTGAACCTCATCGCGTACGTATTGGGCGACGATCGCGCCGGAGAGATGCAGGTCAAGGCTGGTGACACTGTTGTCGTAACTGAACTGGAACACCACGCCAATCTGGTTCCTTGGCAGGAGCTTTGCCGACGCACAGGTGCAACGCTGAAGTGGTACAGCTTAACCGACGACGGGCGCATCGATCTTGATTCGCTTGAGCTCGATGACACCGTCAAAGTGGTCGCGTTTACCCACCAGTCCAACGTAACGGGCGCAATCTCTGACGTCCCGGAAATAGTCCGCCGTGCGAAAGCTGTCGGAGCTATGACAGTCTTGGACGCATGCCAGTCCGTGCCACATATGCCTGTCAATTTCCACGAACTGGACGTAGATTTCTCTGCGTTCTCGGGGCACAAGATGCTTGGGCCAAGCGGTGTCGGCGCCGTTTACGGGAAGAAAAAGCGTTTGGAAGCCCTGCCTCCATTTCTCACGGGCGGTTCAATGATTGAGATCGTCAAGATGGACAGTTCTACGTATGCGCCACCGCCGCAGCGTTTTGAAGCAGGAACACAGATGACCAGCCAAGTAGTTGGACTCGGTGCAGCTGTGGATTTCCTCAGCGAGGTAGGCATGCACGCTATCCACGCTCACGAGCAGAAGCTCACTGCGTACGCTTTAGATAAATTGCAGGGGATTTCAGGGCTGACCATCCTCGGTCCGACAACCGCGACTCATCGTGGTGGAGCAGTGTCCTTTACCGTTGACGGCATTCACCCCCACGACTTGGGGCAGGTTCTCGATGGGCACGGCGTGTCCGTCCGAGTGGGCCATCATTGTGCTTGGCCGCTTCACCGTTGCATGGAAATGCAATCGAGCGCCCGTGCAAGTTTCTACTTGTACAACACACTCGAAGAAATTGACGAGCTTGTTGCAGCTATTGTTGAAGCAAAGAAATTCTTTGGAGTGAAATAATGAGCGATTTAGAAGCGATGTACCAAGAGGTCATTCTTGACCACTACAAAAACCCCGAGCATGCCGGGCTTCGCGAGCCTTATCAGGCTGAAGTCCACCACGTAAATCCTTCCTGCGGAGATGAACTTACTCTGCGAGTACAGCTCTCAGAGGACGGCACCGTGGTAGAAGACGTGTCGTACGAAGCAGAAGGTTGTTCGATCAGCCAAGCTTCAACATCGGTTATGACTGAAGAGGTAATTGGCCAACCGCTGAAAGTAGCGATGGAAAAACTCGGCGCTTTTGAAGAAATGGTGACTTCTAAAGGTCAGAAGCAAGGCGATGTCGCTGTCATCGGCGATGGCATTGCTTTTGCTGGAGTGTCTAAATTTCCTGCGCGAGTCAAATGCGCACTGTTAGGCTGGAAAGCTTTTGAAGCAGCCGCAAGCGAAGCACTGGAGGAGTAAACCATGACAAACCCTACTGATTCGTCGAGTTCTTTTGAGAAGTACGATCCAGAGGCACGCCCACCGCAGTCCGAGCAGGACGAAAAAGATGCCTCCGATGCGCTCGAGTACATGCATGACGTCATCGATCCTGAACTGGGCATCAATGTTGTTGATCTCGGGCTTGTCTATGATGTTTGGATCGAACACATCGATGGCATTAAACGCGTTGTAATCAACATGACTCTGACGACGCCAGCGTGCCCGCTGACAGACGTCCTCGAAGAACAAACCCAGGTTGCGATTGTCAACAATGGGGTTGCTGATGAAGTGGTCGTCAATTGGGTCTGGATGCCACCATGGGGCCCTCATATGATCACCGAGGAAGGCCGCGAACAGTTGCGCGCCCTGGGCTTTGCGGTCTAAAACCTCACCCGGTCAATGAAAAGGACGGACTGGCAGGACTTGCTCCTGCCAGTCTTTCTTGTTTCACCCTCCACAGCACAAGGAATTCCCAACCGCTAGGATACAAAAACGTGATTGTTACTAAAGATATGGAAGTCCGCGTTGGCGCTCGAACTCTGCTCACCGCTCCTGGGGAGCAATTGCGCGTCCAACCTGGCGACCGTATTGGACTCGTCGGCCGCAATGGTGCTGGCAAAACCACCACTATGCGGATCCTGGCAGGGGAGACCGAGCCATACCAAGGGGCTGTCGTACGTTCTGGAGAAATCGGTTACCTGCCCCAGGATTCCCGGGAGGGCAATATCGAGCAGACGGCCCGGGATCGTGTGTTGTCGGCCCGAGGCCTGGACAAGATTCGCATCAAGATGGAAAAACAGCGTGAGGTCATTGAGAACAGTCTCGATGAGACCAAGCGCGATAAAGCAATCCAGCAATACTCCAAGCTGGAAGAACGCTATCATTCACTCGGTGGTTACGAAGCAGACGCGGAGTGCGCCCAGATTTGCGACAATCTTGGTCTACCACAGCGAATTCTGGATCAACCGTTGAAGACACTCAGTGGTGGTCAGCGCCGGCGCGTCGAGCTGGCCCAGATCCTCTTTGCCGCAACCGCGGGGTCGGGTAAGTCGAATACCACTCTGCTTCTCGACGAACCGACAAACCACTTAGACGCCGACTCTATTACGTGGCTGCGCGGCTTCTTAGCCAAACACGAGGGTGGCCTCATCATGATTTCTCACGACGTCGATTTGCTAGACGCCGTGTGCAATAAAGTGTGGTTCCTTGATGCCGTCCGTGCTGAGGCCGATATTTACAACATGGGCTTCGCAAAATATAAAACGGCCCGTGCGCAGGATGAACAACGTCGCCGTCGTGAACGCGCAAACGCAGAGAAGAAAGCTTCGGCGCTTCAGGAGAAGGCTGAAAAATTTGGTGCCAAAGCTACGAAGGCGCGAGCCGCGAAGCAAATGGCTGCGCGTGCGGAACGCATGCTCGGAGAACTCGACGACGTCCGCGTGGCCGACAAAGTAGCGCACATCAGCTTCCCGGAACCGGCGCCATGCGGAAAGACGCCTTTGTTTGCCAAAGGTTTAACCAAGATGTACGGGTCATTGGAAGTTTTTGCCGGCGTGGATTTAGCTATCGATAAAGGCTCTCGTGTGGTCATTTTAGGTTTCAACGGCGCTGGTAAAACAACCTTGCTTAAACTCCTTGCCGGGGTCGAGCGCACGGACGGGGAGGGCGGTATTGTCACTGGCCACGGACTGAGAATTGGCTACTTTGCCCAGGAGCACGACACAATCGATCCGCAAGCAACTGTGTGGGAAAATACGATTGCTGCGTGCCCCGACGCTGACGAGCAAGATTTACGTGGCCTTCTTGGCGCCTTTATGTTCTCCGGTGACAAATTAGAGCAGCCTGCCGGGACTTTGTCCGGTGGTGAAAAGACGCGCTTGTCATTGGCCACGTTAGTGTCTTCGCGGGCCAACGTGCTTCTGCTCGATGAGCCGACAAACAACCTCGACCCACAATCACGTGAGCAGGTGCTTGATGCGTTGCGTACCTACACTGGCGCGGTAGTATTGGTCACCCACGACCCTGGAGCTGTGCGAGCTTTGGAGCCTGAGCGCGTCATTGTCCTGCCTGATGGGGTAGAGGACCTTTGGAGCGATGACTACATGGAAATTGTAGAGCTGGCATAGCAAACCCGACGGCCCCGCGGCATTTGCGCTGCCCTGGTTCATGTACGCGGACACGCATCGTGGGGTAGTCGTCGTGAAGCGATACCCACGACACGTGTCGCACGCCATTACATCCCCGGCCTAATTACGGAAGCCATGAACGGGGGCAGGAATAAAGCCACCTCGGTTAATGAATTCGCTCGATGCCACAGTGTTCACGGGAATGACAGGAGCGTAGCCGAGGAGCCCGCCGAAGTTCACCTCGTCACCAGGTTTCGTACCCGGTACTGGGATAACGCGCACTGCAGTGGTCTTATGATTCATCATGCCGATCGCGGATTCGTCAGCAATCATGCCAGCAATAGTCTCAGCGCTAGTGTCACCGGGGATTGCAATCATATCCAGGCCTACCGAGCAAATAGACGTCATGGCCTCAAGCTTGTCGATAGATATCGCGCCGGTACGCACGGCATCAATCATGCCCTTGTCCTCTGAGACTGGGATGAAGGAACCCGACAGACCACCCACGCGCGAACATGCCATCATTCCGCCCTTTTTCACTGCATCGTTGAGCAGCGCCAGCGCAGCGGTTGTTCCGTGCGTGCCCACCTGATCCAAGCCCATGTGCTCTAGGATGTGGGCCACTGAATCGCCGAGCTCCGCAGTCGGCGCCAAGGAGAGATCAACGATGCCAAAAGGAACGCCCAAGCGTTCCGCGGCCATTGATCCGACCAGTTGGCCGGTACGCGTGATTTTGAATGCTGCCTTTTTGATTTCTTCGGCGACCTGGTCCAGCGTGGCGCCTTCTAGGGACCCAAGGGCTCGGTCGACAACCCCGGGGCCAGAGACCCCGACTGATACGACACAGTCGGGTTCTTCCACACCATGGTATGCGCCAGCCATAAATGGATTATCGCCGACAGAATTGCAGAAAACGACGAGCTTCGCGCACGCGATTGCAGAGGCATCTTTTGTGCGCTCAGCGGCATCCTTGATGACATGTCCCAAGGTACGCACAGCGTTCATGTTGATACCCGCGCGTGAAGAACCGACGTTGACCGAACCACACACGAGGGATGTTTCGGAAAGCGCCTCTGGGAGAGAAGCGATCAACGCTTCATCAGCGTCTGTTGCACCTTTAGCTACAAGGGCAGAGTATCCGCCGATAAAGTTAACGCCTAGCTCCCGCGCCGCTTTATCCAGGGCTCGCGCGATATCTGCAGGGTTGCCGGGTACACCACTAGCGACAAGAGCGATGGGGGTCACCGCAATACGTTTGTTTACGATGGGGATTCCAAGCTCGGCTTCGATACCTTCGCACGTCTCCACTAACCGTGCTGCTTGGGTGGTCACGCGGTCGTATACCGCGGCACACGTCTCCTCCATAGTGGAGCGAGTGCACTGGAGCAGAGAAATGCCCATGGTGACCGTGCGAATATCGAGGCGATACTTTTCAATCATCTCGATTGTGTCGAGAACGGATCCAGGATTAAAACGTAGGCTCATTGCTATCCCTAAATCTCGTTGACCGCGCTGAAGAGTTCTTCAGATTGTAGACGAATAGTCAAGGACTGGTCTTCTTCTACTTTTTCCATTGCCTGGTGCACACCGGTGATGGTGCTTTCTTCGGGGAGTTCAACGCGGAGGATCATGGTGAACCACTCGTCCATGAGGGTTTGCGACACGTCTAAGATATTGACGTCCAACTTTGCCAGAGCCGTTGTTACAGCTGCGATGATCCCCGTGTGGTCTTTACCTGTGACCGTCATGATTGCATACATGCCACAGCATCCTACCGGTCCACCACTGCGGGAATTGAGTAAGGTGGTTGACTATGACTACGGCTAAGAAAGTTCTCATCATCGGCGGCCACGGCAAGGTCGCGCGCCTACTTACTCCTTTACTTATCGACGCTGGCCACAACGTAACCAGCGTGATTAGGCAAGAAGACCAGGTAGACCACATTCAGGAGCTCGGTGCGCAACCGCTCGTTCAAGATATTACGGCGCTCAACGCTGTGAAATGGAATGCACTTCTGGCAGCATACGACGTAATTGTGTGGTCTGCTGGCGCCGGCGGACGTGGCGATGCTACGACAACACGCGCGGTCGATCGCGATGCCGCGTGGTCGATGATCGATTCGCTCAATAGGCTTGACGACCGTCCAGAGAAAGCACCGACCTTGCTGCTCGTTTCCTTTACCGGTTCACTGAACAATCCGTGGGATAAAAATGACCCCATGTACGCCTACGGCTTGGCGAAGCAGGAAGTCGATCGCCGTCTGAACGCAGGCGTGAAATTCCCGTTCGTGGTAGTAGCACCGGGTGAACTCACCGATGAGGATAACTCGGGCATCAAGCGCGTCGACGATATCGCCTCCGCAGCCGAACCAACCCCACGCCAAGCGGTAGCCGCGGTATTAGCTGAATTAGTAGGACGCGCCGATATTCCCGAGCATGGGGCACGGGTTGCGATTGCCGGAGGCGACGCTCCGGCTTCCGAAATCAGCTTTTAATTAGCCTCTTTTTCGCGACTTAGCGCGACAAAATTCCGCATAAGCTGCCGTGGCCCAGAGGTGTCATAGCTCGGTAGGGCGGCCACAATTGCTTCGAATTCGGAATCATCGAAATAACCATATCCACGGAAGAAGCTCATTCGCTTCTCCATCGCTTGGGCGTCCATTTCCGCGTGGAATTGGCATGCCCAAACATGGTCGCCATAACGGACCGTCTGGATAGGGCACGTTGGTCCCGTTGCTAACAGAACTGCACTATCAGGAAGCTCGGTCACATTTTCGGTATGGCCAGTTAACGCGGTAAAGGTTGGTTTCACACCTCGAAATATTCGGTCTTCGAGGCCTTCTCGTGTCAGACGTACTTCGGTTGGCCCGGAGTCCTCAGGGTGCGAATGCCCGGTCGCGCCACCCTGTGACATAGCAAGGCTTGACATTCCGTAACACAACATTAGGACGGGTACAGGTGAATCAATCAGCGACCCCAACTGCTGATCAACGTGTTTATGCCACTCTGAATGCTCAGCGTCCGTAGTGTTGAGGGGCGAACCGCCCACAAAAACTCCTGCGTAGTCACTCAGATCCGGAAGATAGTCTTCAGGCGATTCGATTAGCATCATCTGGACGTCGGAAAGCGATAATCCAGTGGCACGGAGGAAATCATGGAGCTCCACCTCAGCCAGGGGACTACGTTGACGCGGTGACACTAAAAGGAAAGGACGCATGACTGGTCATTGTACAACGCCAGCGACGCGTCCTTAAAGTGCGGATCTGCAGTGGGGCTAGTGTCCGCGGACGGAAGCCTCAACCATGTCCAGCATTTCTTCAAAGTTGTCGGTTGATAAGCCGGCCGCAACTCGGCTGATCAATCCGTCCATGATTGTCTCCAGGTAGGTGAGCAGAACGTCCAGGGGGACGTCATCGCGCATACGTTGTGCGTCCGCGTTAGATTGCAGGCGCTTACGCAATGCGTCGTCCAAAACCTGCTGATGTTCCAGCCACTTATTGCGGAACGCAGGATCGGTGCGCAGCATTCGCGTAATCTCCAAGCGTGTAGCTAGCCACTCATGACGCTCGGGATTACGCAAAATGTCACGCATAACCTGGACGAGACCGTTTTCAGAGACTACGTCAGCTTCATTTTCGGCATCCTCCCGAGCAATTGCGAGGAAGAGTGTCTGTTTATCGCCATAGTGGTGGAAAATAGCACCGCGAGACTTGCCGGTGGCTTGCTCTAAACGCCGCACCGTGGCGCCTTCATACCCGTGTTCAGCAAAGCACTTACGTGCGCCCTCGAGGATATCGTGCCTACGGCGCGATAGCTCTTCTTCACTCACTACTGGCATCTAGTTACACACCTTTCTTACACAGACAATGAAGCCTACGTCACTACAAACAAAACGAACATAGTTTAACAGAGGGGCGTATTTGGGAAATATACGCCGATGAGGTACCACCCCGGCACTCGGTGTGGCACCTCATCATAAGGCCCAAACTTTTAGGAAGCCACGAATGGCATCCTAGCAGGCACTACTTTTCAGTCTTTGCCATCTGGCGGAGGACGTACTGCAGAATACCACCATGGCGGTAGTATTCGGCCTCGCCCGGTGTGTCAATACGGACGACGGCGTCAAATTCAACCTTGGAGCCATCTTCTTTTTCCGCGGTGACATGAACGGTACTTGGAATCTTGTCCTCGTTCAGCTCGGTGATTCCTTCAATAGTGAAGGTCTCGGTGCCGTCCAAACCTAGCGAATCACGGGTCTCACCAGCAGGGAATTGCAGCGGCATAACGCCCATACCGATCAGGTTAGAACGGTGAATACGCTCGAACGATTCCACGATAACAGCTCGAACACCCAGAAGGTTGGTGCCCTTCGCTGCCCAGTCACGGGAGGAGCCAGAACCGTATTCCTTACCACCGAGGACAACCAGCGGGATGCCCTTTTCGCGGTAGTTCATCGCGGCGTCGTAAATATACGCCTGCGGCGCGCCTTCCTGGGTGAAGTCGCGGGTGTAGCCGCCTTGCTCATCTACTAGTTCGTTGCGCAGACGGATATTCGCGAACGTTCCGCGAACCATTACCTCGTGGTTACCGCGACGGGAGCCCAGGGAGTTGTAATCCTTGCGCTCAACGCCGTGGGAATCCAGGTACTGCGCGGCAGGCGTGCCGGGTTTAATTGCGGAAGCAGGGGAGATGTGGTCGGTCGTGACTGAGTCGCCCAGCTTCGCGAGCACGCGTGCACCCTTGATATCTTCAACTGGATCCGGCTCAACTGGCATGCCGTCGAAGTAAGGCGCCTTACGAATGTAGGTAGAATCCTCATCCCATTCGAAGGTCTTGCCCTCGGGGACATCCAGCTTCTGCCACTGCTCGTCACCCTTGAAGACGTCAGCGTAGTCGTCAACGTACATTTCACGGGAAATCGTGGAGTTGATCGTGTCTTCGATTTCCTCGGTGGACGGCCAGATGTCACGCAGGAATACATCGTTGCCTTCTTGGTCCTGTCCAAGTGGCTGCGTTTCGAAATCGAAGTCCATCGTCCCAGCAATTGCGTATGCAATGACCAGGATTGGGGACGCCAGGTAGTTCATCTTGACGTCAGGGGAGATACGTCCCTCGAAGTTACGGTTACCAGACAGAACTGCAGTGGCAGTCAAATCATTGTCGTTGATGGCCTCAGACACTTCATCAGGCAACGGGCCCGAGTTGCCAATGCACGAGGTGCAACCAAAGCCGGAGAGGTAGAAGCCTAGAGCTTCCAGGTCCTTCCACAGGTCGGCGCGGGTGTAGTAGCCGTCCACAACCTGTGAGCCAGGGGCACAAATGGTCTTAACCCATGGCTTTGAACGCAGGCCCTTTTCGGCAGCCTTACGGGCAATCAGACCAGCACCGACCATAACCGATGGGTTAGAGGTGTTGGTGCAAGAAGTAATGGATGCGATTGCAACCATGCCGTGGTCCAGCTCATATTCGCCACCGAGACCAGCTTGCACGGTGACCGGCTTGGACGGACGTCCCTTAGCACCGGCCGCGGCGGACTCTCCGTTACCAGGTCCGGAGGCGTTGTAGTTTGCGGCCTCGCGTGCCGGCGGTTCTACAATCTTGCCCTCGGCACCCATGCGGGTACCAGCAGCGGAGTCGTCCTGGCAAACCTCGTCGTTGGTGAAGTCCTTAAGCTGCTCGCGGAAGGTCTCCTTTGCCTCGCTCAGCAGGATACGGTCCTGCGGACGCTTAGGGCCCGCAATGGAAGGCACGACAGTAGAAAGATCCAGCTCAAGATATTCGGAATACTCAGCTTCCGGAGCATCCTGCTCGAGCCACATTCCCTGTGCCTTGGCATACGCTTCGACGCGGGCAATGTGCTCTTCGGATCGACCAGTCAGCTCGAGGTACTTGATGGTCTCCTCGTCGATCGGGAAGATCGCACAGGTAGAACCGAACTCGGGGGACATGTTGCCGATAGTTGCACGGTTTGCCAGTGGCACCGACTTCACACCGTTACCGTAGAATTCGACGAACTTCTGAACGACACCATGTTCACGGAGCATTTCGGTGATCGTCAAGACAACGTCGGTAGCGGTCACGCCTACGGGGATTTCGCCGGTGAGCTTGAAGCCAACCACCTTTGGAATCAGCATGGAGACAGGTTGGCCAAGCATCGCTGCCTCTGCCTCAATACCGCCAACACCCCAGCCAAGAATGCCAAGACCGTTTTCCATGGTCGTGTGGGAGTCAGTACCAATACAAGTATCTGGGTAGGCCACGCCATCATTGTCAAAAACGACGCGAGACAGGTACTCGATGTTGACCTGGTGAACGATACCGGTGCCCGGAGGTACTACGCGGAAGTTGGAGAAGTTCTCCGCGCCCCAGCGCAGGAACTGGTAACGCTCTTCGTTGCGCTCGTATTCAATGGCAACATTGCGCTCCAAAGCTTCTGGGCCGCCGAAAGCCTCAACGATCACGGAGTGGTCAATAACCATTTCTGCAGGGTTAAGTGGGTTGACCTGGTCGGGATCTCCGCCGAGTTTGGAAATGGCCTCGCGCATAGTTGCAAGGTCGACCACACACGGAACACCGGTAAAGTCCTGCATGAGCACGCGTGCCGGGGTGAACTGAATCTCCGTTGAAGGCTCAGCCTTCGGGTCCCAGTTCGTCAAAGCTTCGATGTGTTCGGTCGTAACATTCTTGCCGTCTTCGGTGCGGAGAAGGTTCTCACCAAGAACCTTGAGCGAATACGGTAACTTTTCCATGCCTTCGACGGCGTCAAGTGCGAAGTAAGTGTATTCCTTATCTCCGACTTTTAGTGAGCGCTGTGCGTCAAAGGAGTTCTTGCTTTCAGCCATGTGGAGCTCCATTCTCAACAGGTCAAGGGTGCGTTAACGAGATAGCGGCGCCGAGGTCCACGGTAAAATTCGTGCCCTGACACCAACCACGGACTCGTACCACTATTCTAGCTAGTGGGCCGAAAATAACCCGTGAATACAGACAACCTTAACAGTACAAACGTCCTATTGCAGAATTACCCCCTTTGGGATTTGACTGTAGGGGTAGCCGAACCAAAAATGAGTCCGAAAGTATAAGGAAGAGTGAAAGCGTGATGGGAATTCCCGCTAACGTGGATATCGAGAGCCTCAAAGCGCAGCTCTCTGCCGGCAACGCGGCGTTTGAACCGGCTACCAGCACAGTTTTGGACCATGCGACACTGGAGGACGCACTCCTTCACGCCAACTCGCTGGCCGCCGAGGACGGTGGCACAGTGGCAGTCGCATTCCTCGATAGCACCCCCACCCAGCTCGCCGACCTTCGCGACATCGCCCAAGACCTCCAACTTTCTACTACCCACGACACGGTCATCATCCAAGCGCCGGGCGGGGTAGGCGCTGCCAGTGACACCCTCACGAGAGCGCAGATTGAAATCGGGGAACACGCACTGATTTCATCGGTTCCCGAAAGGGGTCCCGCCTCCTTTATTGAAGCCGCCCAATCCGCGGAATCAATCATTCCTTGGGGACTATTGGTTGCAGTTGCCACTGCCGCAGTACTTGCCGTCCTGGGCGCAACCTTGACCCGAACATTGCGACAGTAACTACCTCAGACGTCGCCTACTTTTAAAAAACAACACGCAGTCAAGGCCGGATAGTGACAGATATCACTATCCGGCCTTTTTCATTGAATTAGTGCAGCATAAACGCCATAGTTCCGGCCATGGGCTTGACTTAAGTAATGATAAACCTGTTACAAAAGTGAAACAAATGATGTGTTGACGCCGATAGTGGCTTATGGTGGACACGTCGACTCGCGTGTCGACTAGCAACTCAATACTCCAAAGAGTCACAAGTGTTCCGGATGGAAGCTTGACTCGTGCAGGTTCACCTACACGAGTAACGCTTCTAGATTCAGCACGTGGGGAAGCCTGTTGAATCATCCTGGGGCGCACGATTCTCTGCGGAGGAAGGGGTAACCGGCAAGCGAGTCCCCCAAGTGTTGAATCGATGCTGCACTGAGCTCCCATGAGCCTGTGCTGCGAAAAACAGGAGTGTTCTGTGCCTTTTACTACTCACACTCGGCCTAATCGCCCGTCGTCCGCGCGCCTAGCGTTCCGGAGCCTTATCGCCACCGTTGCGTGCGCAGCTCTAACCGGTACTGTTACCCCAGCCGTTGCAGTGCCCACCAACCCGGATGACTCTGCTATCGCGGATGCGGACCGCTCTGTGGATCTCAACACGGCCGACGTTGCCACGCTTGCCGGATACATCAGTAAACAGCAGGAGAGGGTTTCTGCCCTCGAGCTGAAGATGGGTGGTCTCGCGGAGGCGGTCAACAAGGCACTCGTCGACCTTCACGATGCGCAAGCCTCAGCAGAGCAGGCCCGTCAAGCTGTGTCACAGGCTAAGTCCGAGCTGTCCGAGATACAGAAGGAAATTGACTCAGCCCAAGAGAATCTCGACGAGATCTCGCGCGCTCATTACCGGCGCGGTGGCTCTCAACCTCTTGCTGATGTTTCTGGCAATTCTGCAACCGAGGACGCTCTTACTCGACAGACTTACTTGCGCACGCAGGCCGAAAAACAGCGTGCAGCGCTTGATGAGCTGGATCATGCCCGGACCCTTCAAGCAAATAAAGAATCTGAGCTACGCGCAGCACGAAACCTCGCTGAACGACGTGAAGCCGAAGCTGCTGACGCTGAACGAACTGCGCGTGCGGCCATCGATGCAAACGCGGCGGAACTCGAGGCTGCCGGGGCAGAACGCAACCGTCTGCTGGCAGAACAGGCTGCTGCACAGGTCCGCCTTGATGAAGCTCGCGGAACGGCGCAAGGACTGCGCGATCAGCGTAAGGAATACGAGGAATACCAGGCCGCGGAAGCTGCTCGTAAGCAAGCTGAAGAAGAAGCACGCATTGCGGCCGAGGAAGCTCGTAAAGCTGAAGAAGCCAAGCGTAAGGCAGAAGAGGCTGCAGCAGCCCAGGCCGCTGCTGAAGAAGCCGCACGCGCGGAAGCTCAACGTCAGGCCGAGGCCGCGGCAGCGGCTGAACGCGAGGCAAAGGAACAAGAGGCTCGTCGTAAAGCTGATGCAGAAGCCGCGGCCGCTGCTGCAGCTGCTGCGACTGCCGCGTTGGTTGCTGCCTCTCAGCCTGACCACCAGAGCGTAGAATCCCCATACCCCACGGATGAAAACGCGGGTGCAACTGATATCGCAGCTGTTTCTGATTCTGCAACCGAAACGGCAACGGATACGACTGGCGATTCTACCGAGCAGGCTGATGACTACTACGTCTCCTTGCCAGAGGTTCCGACAAATCAGTCAGTCACCGAAAAGGTGACGGAGAGTGTGTCCGGATCCCGCGAAGAGAAAATCGAGCTCGTCATCTCACGTGCGAAGGCTCAGATCGGCACTCCATACGCGTGGGGTGGTGGCAATGCCAACGGCCCGACTAAGGGCATCCGTGACGGCGGAGTCGCTGATTCTTACGGCGATTACAACAAGGTTGGCTTCGACTGTTCCGGCCTCGTGCTCTACGCTTTTGCGGGCGTCGGAATTTCCCTGCCACACTACACTGGCTACCAGTATCAGCACGGTAAGAAAGTCAATATCTCCAACATCCAGCGTGGCGACCTTCTTTTCTGGGGCCCTGGTGCAAGCCAGCACGTAGCAATCTATCTCGGTGACGGCATGATGATCGAAGCACCACAGTCCGGTTCCACCGTGAAGATCTCACCAGTCCGTTACTCCGGCATGACCGAGTACGCAGTTCGTCTCATCTAGGACCTGCACAAAACACGTCCTGTTGGCACTAATCCAACTTTCGCATTACCTTTGGAGGAATGACTCACTCAAACCTTCACTACGATGCACTCCTCGTCCTCTCCTACGGTGGTCCCGAAGGGGAGGACGACGTCATTCCGTTTCTCCGTAATGCAACAGGAGGACGCAATATCCCGGAAGAACGCTTGCGCGAGGTGGGCGAGCACTACTACGCCAACGGCGGTAAGTCCCCAATTAACGATCAATGCAAGGCTATGATCTCCAACCTTGAGGCAGAACTGGAGCGCCGCGGAATTCAGCTCCCTATCTACTACGGGACTCGAAACTGGCATCCGTATGTTGAAGATGTCGCAGCGCAAATGTCTCGAGACGGGGTTAAAAACGCACTTGTCTTCGCGACTTCGGCCTGGGGTGGTTACTCCGCATCGCGCCAATATGATGAAGACATCGTACGCGCTCGCGAACACCTGGCCAAAGAAGGCCTGCCGGAAATTAACTTCACCAAGCTCCGTCAATTCTTCAACCATCCAGCCTTCGTTCAGGAAATGGCTGATGGAATTCGTGAGGCGTACAACGAATTTTCTCCTGAAGAACTCCCTCACGTCCGCATGATTTTCACCGCTCACTCAGTCCCGCTTTCCAAAGGCCATAACGATGGCACGGGCGCAACGGAGTCCGAACACTACGAAGCTCAGGTGTATGAGGCGGCAAAGCTTGTCGCTGACGTCGCAGGTGTCACGGATTATGACGTCGTATGGCAGTCTCGCTCGGGCGCGCCACATATCCCGTGGCTGGAGCCAGACGTTGTAGACCACGTCGAAGCGGTCCACGAGGAAGACGGCCTACGTGCGTGCGTCGTTACCCCAATCGGTTTCCTCACCGACCACATGGAGGTCATGTGGGATCTTGACACTGAACTTCGCGACGCCTGCTTGGAACGCGACATTCACATGGTGCGTTCAAGGACTGCAGGCCTGACCGCTCACTTCGCTGGAATGCTCGCAGATCTCATCGCTGAAGCCAACGGCGACAAAGAGATTGAACGTCTCGGCGACATGGACTCATGGGGAGCTACATACAACGGCCTTCCTATTGATTCCTACCCGCACGCTTAAACCATTCACGGGCCGCATAATCGACGCCAGCAATTCGCGCGTTGCGAATATGCGCCCACAAGGGGAGTAGGTAGGGATCTAAGCTGTGGTCGCCAACTCTGTCTAAAAGCGTTTCTATAATCGCCGACACTCGGTCCGCTCGCGCAAACAGTTGCGTGGCGCGGACCGGTGTCGTTTCAGGGACTCCAGGCAGATCGTAGTAATCAGTCAGCGTCCCTACAGTCAGTAGTGGATCTATTCGTGTGCTGTCGGGGAAACGGTAGCCCGCAGCATCAATCTGTAGGGCGGCGTTTCGAGTCGATTCAGCTAAAGCATGGTCCGCATCGCCAGGAAGCAGCGGCGCAACACCGCGTGGCGCGTCTTTAGTTTCGAAGACGGACCACACCATAGCGCCGTCTTTCTCCTCCGGTACCAAGTACAGCGATTGACCGATTCCGTGCACTGCTAGGCCACCTAAATCGCCCTGTACCAATGCGCGAGCAATCACCGCCCCCTCAGCGCTCGCTGGAGTGACAGGAGCTTGGCCTGGTCCCGCCATGAGTAAACTCACTAGTGGTAGTTCGAACCATGTTGACGGTGTTTCACCCGTGGCGGCTAAAGACCTTCTCCGATGGGAGACGCCATACGCTCGCATCATCCTGAGTAGGTCTGTAAGCTCGCCGCCACCAACAACTTCGTGGCTGCCGCCGATATCGCGGAAAGCGCCTAGAAGAGAATCCGTTGGTTCGACTTCGGCCAACCAGGCTGCCACCCACACAGCTAAATTTTGCACCGGGGAGTACATGTAACGACGGATGTCCATAGGGATACCACCTTAGCCTTAGGGCCTAGCCACTTACTAAGGTAGGCAGACATGACTTACCGTGACCCATATGCGGGCGATATCTTCAGCGGCCATGCACGAAACGCCAAGCCAACGTACCCGAAGCTGCCGGCGCAACCGGGTCTCGTCGTCGAAGTCCGGGCCACGGGCTACGTCGGTGAAATTATCAATTTTGAGCGCACCTATGACGGTGATTTCATTCGTCTTGAAAACCGTCGTGGAGAACAACACCTCTTTCACATGCGTGAGGGCGCTTTCCTCTTCGAAGGTCGGCCGGTCACGCTGACGCGCTACGTAGAATCAACACAAAAACAACCGCAACATTCGAATTCGGGATCCCGGCGTGTGCACAATCTGGAAGCAAAAGTTGCGGCACCGTCGCGCATCTGGGTAGAAGGTATCCACGACGCAGCAATTGTGGAGAAAGTTTGGGGCCACGATCTGCGGGTCGAAGGGGTAGTTGTTGAGTATCTCGAGGGGCTGGATAATCTGCCTGAACGTCTTGCAGAATTCCAACCAACCGCGCAACGGCGGGTCGGAGTTCTAGCCGACCATCTGGTTGAAGGCTCAAAAGAGACGCGACTCACTGAAACGGTCGGACCACATGTTTTGGTTACAGGTCACCCGTACATCGATATCTGGGCGGCGGTAAAACCAGAACGGCTTGGAATTCGCGCGTGGCCTGAAGTCCCATACGGCGAAGACTGGAAAACTGGCGTCTGCAATCGGCTAGGCTGGTCGGATCCTAAAGAAGGGTGGTCGCGCGTTTACAATGCCGTCAACTCTTTCCGGGACATTGATTCCAGCCTTATTGGAGCGGTGGAGCGACTTGTGGACTTCGTTACCACGCCCGAGCTGAGCAAAGAAGATCTGCTACCTTAAATAGCCTTTTCGTGAGCAGACTTGAGTAAGTTCAATGTGAGCTTCCAGCCGGCATTCTCCACATGCCATCCAGCTGCGTAGAGTCGCTGCGACAATGCTTGCTTGGAGATACCAAGTTCGGCAGCAGCCTCATTCTGGTTGAGCCCCGAGCGGACTAACGACGTTGCCTCGCGCCCCTCTATCGTGCGCTTGGACAAGACATGCCCCATCAGTTGGAACGCTGCAGCTATGTTTGCGCCGGCGGTTGCATCGGGATCGGGGTCGACAAGAGCGGACACGGTCCCGGCTCGGGAACGAGCCGGGAGCGCGTGCTCGGCTGCCCGGATTGCTCGGTTTCGATTGTCCACAGATTGGCCTTTCAGGGACACTTCCGAATCTGTGTTTAGGGTTGGTGCAACACCGATGCCCACAGCCCATTGGCCGTCGGAAAGCAACGCCATCACGACATCACATACAGTGCCAGGATCCGCTGCGGTAGTACGGATATCCTCAATCCCGAGTACTTCAAAAGGCGCCACGCCCGGCAATGTGGACAGCGCTTCCGCGGAATTACGTACCAGTTCAGCACGGTTCGTCGATCTTCCGCGATAACGTGCAAAAATCGCAAACATACTTGTAGTCTACCCAATAGGCTTGACCAAGGGTGGAAACTGGACTTTATGCATCGTTTGGTTGGTTGCGGACGGGGGCTTTAGCGTCGATAAGCAATCCGACGAACCCGAGACATGCAAGCCCCACAGTGACAACGGCGAGAACCGGGTTAAAACCTGTTGTGAGAGTATCTCCAATGAACACGGTTGCGCACGTCCCCGGCGCTGAACCAATGAGTGTTGCCGCCCCAAAGGGGATAACTCGCACGGACGTTAGCGCCGCGACATAGTTCAGAACAGAAAACGGGACCCCCGCAATGAGACGCAGTGAGCCAACAGCAAGCCACCCGCGCTGCCGCAATCGTGTGTTAATGCTTGCGACGGCAGGATGCTTCAGCCTCGGCGCCATCCACTCTCCAAGGAGACGTCTGACTACAACCAACGAGAGCATAGCGGAAGCAGTTGTGGCTGTGAGCGCTACCAGTGTCCCTAGCGCCGGACCGAAAAGAACTCCGCTTGCCAAGGTCAACAATGTTCGCGGAATAGGGAATTGCGTGATGGCGACGTACAGCAGCCAAAAAACGATGATAAAACTTGAGCCGAGACTGTCCGCCCAACCCCGCAACACGCTGAGAGGCGGGACCTCTAAAAAAATCGTGCAGGCCAGGAAAAGGATAAGTCCTGCGCTGATTATGCAACGCTTCATCCACGACCATGCGCGCATCGAATCTACGGCGTCACGTACAAGCGATGCCATAAATTCGCGTATTTTGCCTACCAACTGCTCGTCCGTGGTCGAACTAACGCTGGGCCTTCGTCGGGAACAGCAGGAGAACGCCACATAGCTAACTCGCCAGGGGATCCGTCCGATGTGGGGATCTCGCCCAACAGTGCGAAATCAAACCGCTTATAAAGACGCGCTGCACGGTGGGTCGATGCTTCGAGGTACGCCGCGTCGCGGCCCACGCGATCGAGCCCCTTGTTGATGAGGGCACTGCCAACCCCATGTCCCTGCGCACTAGGGGCTACAGCAATGACATAGAGATACCAATGTGGGAACTTAGGGTGGTATGCCAGTTCCTCTTTATGCCCGCTGAGCATACGATCCCAGACATCCTGCCCGACAATTGGAACCATGTGATCGGCGATGTCTTCCATAGCTGGCAATGCGTCAGGTTCGGACCAGGTGGCTATTCCCACCAAATCGTCATCGAGAAAAGCTAAGTCGACATGCGCTTGGTCGCCCCACGATGTGAGCTGGGCGCGAAACAATTCACGCAATACACCGAAATCACCTTGTTCGGTATGCAACTGCGCAATTTCAGCGAAGGAGGGATCGTACGCAAACGAGCGAGTCAGCAGCTCGGTGGCCTGGTCAACGTAGGCCTTTTCGAAACTCGTCAAAGACAGTGTTTTGCTCATAGGCGACCTTTCTGCAATAAAAAATCGGCATCCGCGTTAAGCGGATGCCGATATATCTGTGCCCGGAGGGGGACTTGAACCCCCACGTCCGTTAATAGGACACTAGCACCTCAAGCTAGCGCGTCTGCCATTCCGCCACCCGGGCAAGGTGGTGTACCGCCTTACGGCGTCGAACACGTGATATATTAACCACAAGGCTACACTAAGGGCAAATCCGCTGGGTAAACCGTATTTTCGGAGATTTTGCACTCACCGTAATTACAGTGCCGTAATCTCCGCAACGCTTGAGTCCAGTTTGCTAATTGCGTGCCGAAAATCCAGGCGCCTCAAGAATATGAGGCGAGCATGTAGAAATGTGACCCGCAATTCTGTAGACAAGAGGTATGACTTCTTACGTAGATACCACTCGATTCCCCGGTCCCGACCCCTATGCACCACTCGGCGATCTTCCTGCTTTTCCTGTACGTAGTTCCAGCTTTGTCGAAGGCGAAGAACTTGCCGCACGCCTCCAAGCGCCAAAGAATGTGTCACCACACCTGGCCTGGGACGCAGCTGATCTTCCTGAAGGTACCCGTTCCATAGCTATCACGTGCTTGGATCCAGATGCCCCCACAGGCTCTGGCTACTGGCACTGGGCTGTTTTCAACATCCCCGTCAATGTCACGGAGATCGCCGAAGGAGCAGCCACTGAAGACGGGTTAGACGGCGTGCCGGAAGCCAGGGCGTTGTGTAACGATTCCGGCCAGCGTGCCTACTACGGTCCGCAGCCGCCAGTTGGCCACGGTTTTCATCGTTACCTGTTCGCCGTTCACGCTGTGGACACGGAAGAATTAGATATCCCAGAGAATGCGACACCAACAGTTCTGGGCTTCAACCTCTACTTCCATTCTTTGGCCCGAACCATCACATGGGGCTGGGCTGAGAACAAATAGTCCAAGAATTGGCCGTACCGGCAGCACTAAAAACGCCTAGGTATGAGTCTAAAATCTGACTCGAACCTAGGCGTTTGATGAGCTTTAGCTTATTCCTTCCACGGCAGACCGCTACCGACAGCAGCCTGAAGCGATTGCAAACCATGACGCCGGCACTGTGTAGCGAGCCCCTTGTGGATAAGCCGGATCCAGTCAGGTCCGTAGTAAATCATTCCGGTATACCCTTGCAGCAGGTTTGCCCCACTGGTGATGCGTTCCCACGCTTGCTGTGGGGTAGAGATTCCCCCGCTGGAGACAAGAGCAAGCTTTCCTCCGACACGTGCGTATAGGCGTTGGAGTACCTCGAGCGCGCGATCATTCAACGGCGCACCAGAGATACCGCCGGCCCCCATGGAAGCAACTTTGTCCGCATCCGTGCTTAAACCTTCACGGGAAATGGTGGTGTTGGTTGCGACAATGCCTGCGAGCCCAAGTTCAACTGCCAGATCTGCTACTGCATCGACGTCGTCGTTGTTGAGGTCGGGAGCAATTTTCACCAGCACAGGCATTTTCGCGGAAGAAGTTTCTTCCATCACAGCTTCGAGAATTGGGCGTAGTGATTCCACTGCTTGAAGGTCTCGGAGTCCAGGAGTGTTAGGGGAGGAGACGTTCACCACGACGAAATCTGCGGTTCCGTTCACTGCACGGGCTGACGCACGATAATCTGCGACAGCATCCTCAGGCGCGACAACTTTGGTTTTGCCGATGTTTATGGCGATCACGCCTTCGTCGTGACGCGCCCGGAGATTGCATGCTGCAGTCTCTGCCCCCTCATTGTTAAAGCCCATCCGATTCAAAATCGCTTTATCGGCGGGAAGACGGAACAGGCGAGGGGAGTCGTTGCCCGGTTGTGCCTTTGCGGTGACGGTCCCGAGCTCGGCGTACCCGAATCCCACAGCAGCCCATACGTCAGGCGCTTCAGCATTCTTGTCAAAACCAGCGGCGAGGCCTAAAGGTTGATTAAAACGTATACCGAAGACATCTTGAACCAAGATCGGGTCGTTGACCGGCAGTATTGCCCCAAGCGTCTTACGCAGTGGCGTGACTTTTTGCGTGAGTTTCACTGCGGCCATGATGATGTCATGGATTTTTTCCGGATCAATGGTAAACATGCCTTTAAGCGCTAAGGCATATGCGGCTTGACGGGCTCGTACCCAAATATCATTCATCGATCTTTTCCTTTGTGGATGAGCGGGGTTCGGAAATTATTTGGAGTCCATCCCCAGTAGCGGATCCTGTGACGATCGTGCCATCGGCAAGCACCACCATTGAGCGTGCGTCGGCGACTGTTCGGATCTCGAATTCGGGCTGCTGGACTCCGGTAGAGATGTCGTAGGCGGTTGCAAGATTGTTGGCGGTGGAGGCAACCCATGCCACGTTGCGGTGCGGGTCCCACGCGACCGCCCACGGCGATTCATCGACAGGTCCGGCCTGGTGCAAGCGAATGACGTCATCAGCGGTGTACACCATCAGCTGTCCGCCCGTAGTGTCCGATGCGAGGAACAAACCATCAGGTCCTGGGGCAACCCGTCCAATGCCGAGGCCGACACGAAGTCGAGCACCTTGCTTCCCATTCGACCAGTCAATGTCTTGAATGGTGGTGTCCTCGGACAGCGTGCGAATTACTGCGTCAGGTCCGTCGTCCACGGGAGAGGACAATAGTTGGGTGGTGTATTTCTCCACCTCAATGATGTGGGGTTTTTCTTCACCTTTGTACAGCACCACTCGCGCACTATCAGAATTAGCTGTCAGCAATTCTCCGGTAGTCAAGCGAACAGCCGAGGTGGCCGGATATTCAGGATCTACAGCAGTCTCGACGGCCTCAAACTCAGGCCCAGAGTATTCGATGACTTTTTCACCGCACGCGAGGACGAAAGTCTCAGAATTTGCGGTCAGCTCGCCGCACTGCTTATCGACGGCCACCTCGCGCGATTGCCCGGCCTGAAACTGCTCAACGGTGCCGAAGGCTAGAGAATCCTCGCCCCGGACAGCGAGGATATTGCCAATATGCTCAATGTCGATGACGGTCCCGTCCGCGAACACGTCAGAGAGGATTTCACCATCAGCGTCACGACTAACGGGCGATTCCACGGGGGTAGCATCACCCATGACATCCGCAAGTTCCGAATTTCCCATAGAACTGCAGGCCGCCAAGACGGAACCAGCACCTAATGAAAGTCCTATGACTGCAATGCGACGTATCAAATGAGCACTCACACACAAAGACACTAGCAGCGCACGCCTAGAGTATCCGATTCCACACCCTTCGCCCCGACTAATGTGACACGTCTGTCAACGCACGCTCAATCGCCCGTGGGAGCACTAAGCTCGCATTCTCAACCGCCGAAACAATATGCTCAACTTCGCGACCACCCACAATCACTGATGCAACAGCCGGGCGCTGGCGAACCCAAGCCTGGGCAACAGCTGCGGGATTTACGCCCAAACCGTCTGCGGCCGTGCGCAAGGCGTCAGAAATGGTGTCTGTTCTTCTACCTGCATAAGGCTGCAAAGCTGCCGGAGGATGCCCATCTGCAGCGCGGCTCCCATAGAGAGCGCCGTGTGCGAGGGGAGCAGCAGCGATGATTCCAATACCCATGTACTCCGCCGCAGGCACAACATCCATTTCTATACCGCGAACCACCAGGGAGTACTCATTCTGAACAGACACAATAGGCAGCCCAGCCTCAGAAGCGGTAAGCGCCAACTGCCAGCCTGTGTAGTCCCGCACACCGGCATATCGGACGCGACCACTATCGACTGCGTATTCCAAAACAGCAACAACTTCCTCAACCGGAACTCCAGGATCCCAATAAGCCACCGACCATAAATCAAGAAAATCGGTACGCAACGATGCCAGGCTCCGATCGAGCTGCGCCAACAAGTGACGCCGTGATGCGTCGACCCGCTGCCCGACTGGCTTCGTAGGGTCGATACCGCCAGCCGAAGACAAGACAAGCTCGGAACGAGGAATTCCACGGAGAGCTTTCGCAACCATTATTTCCGATTGGCCGCCTCCATAAGCAGATGAGACGTCGATAAGCGTGCCTCCAGCAGAACAGAATTCACGAGCCATAGCTGCCGCAACGTCGACCGAGACTTCCTCGCCCCAACTACCCGTACCTAGACCTACGGAGGAAACCCGCAATCCACTAGAACCCAAACGTCGATATTCCACTTCACCCAGACTAGTAGTACGGTGTCTTGAGTGTATGAAATGAGTGTTCTCGCGGCCGGGGAAACCAGCGCAGCCGCTGATGCGATGAGCTGGGCGCAAGTCGTTGTCCTGTCCTTAGTACAAGGCTTGACCGAATTCCTACCGGTTAGTTCGTCTGGCCACCTGCGCATCGTATCCGAAATGTTTTGGGGCGAAGACGCGGGCGCTTCCTTTACCGCGGTGGTGCAGTTGGGTACAGAAGCCGCCGTCCTGGTGTACTTTGCTCAGGATATTTGGAGAATTCTGACTGGTTGGTTCCGGGGCCTTATGAATAAAGACCAACGGGGCTTCGACTACCGAATGGGGTGGATGGTAATCGTTGGCACGATTCCTGTCGGCGTCATCGGTTTCTTAGGCAAAGACCTCATCCGCGACAATCTCCGCAACCTCTGGATTACAGCGACCGTTCTCGTTTTGTTCTCATTCGTGTTCATTTGGGCGGAAAAAGTGGGTTCGAAGACCCGCAGCTTCGACCAACTGACCATGAAGGACGCAGTGCTCATGGGCTTCGCTCAATGTCTGGCACTGATACCTGGTGTATCGCGGTCTGGTGGCACAATTTCAGCTGGTCTCTTCTTGGGGCTCGATCGCGCTGTCGCTGCCCGCTTCAGTTTTCTTCTGGCCATTCCGGCGGTTCTCGCCTCGGGACTATTCTCACTTCCTGATGCTTTCAATCCTGACGCTGGCCAGGCTGCCTCGGGGATCCAGCTACTCGTAGGTACTGGTATTGCCTTCGTGGTGGGGTACATATCCATCGCTTGGTTACTGCGATTCGTCTCCAACAATTCTTTCTCTTGGTTCGCGGCATACCGCATCCCAGCTGGCCTGCTGGTCATGGCATTGCTTGCAGCCGGCGTTCTGCAACCGTTCTAAACGTTGCGTACAGTAGAGGTTTATCAATTGCGGCGTGTTCACAGCTAGGACGTAGTCCCGAAACGAGTAAAGCGTCGCACACGAAAAGTGTCTTATCTATCGAAGGTGAAAATATATGGAATCATGGAAGAGCCCCGAGGTCCCTTCCGTACCTGGCCAATCTCAGGACCTTGAGCTTTACGATACCGCTGATCAAGAGGTCAAACCGGTCGAAATTCCGGAGAGCGGCCCCGTGGGCATGTACGTCTGTGGAATCACTCCCTACGATTCCACTCACCTCGGGCACGCGGCCACTTACCTGGCCTTCGACCTCATCTACCGTCAGCTGCTAGATAACGGCTATAACGTCCACTATGTTCAAAACGTCACCGATGTCGATGATCCACTCTTTGAGCGCGCAGAACGCGATGGCGTTGACTGGAAGGAACTAGGCCAGAGCCAGATTGACCTATTCCGCTCGGACATGGCGGCACTGTCCGTTATTCCTCCTCGCGATTTCGTGGCTGCTACAGAAACTATTTCCGAGGCCGCGGAGCTCATTGAGCGCTTGCTAGCCAATGGCGCCGCCTACACCGTCGAAGACATGGAAAACCCGGACATTTACGCAGCTCACGACGCTACTGAGCAGTTCGGTTACGAATCTAACTACAGCGGGGCAGAGATGGAAAAACTCTTCGCCGAACGCGGTGGCGATCCGGACCGTCCTGGAAAGGCAGCGCGCATCGACGCCCTGCTATGGCGTTCCGAACGCGAAGGCGAACCTTCGTGGGACACCGACTTGGGCCCCGGCCGGCCAGGCTGGCACGTAGAGTGCTCTGCTATCGCGTTGAACCGCTTGGGCAGCCATTTTTCCATTCAGGGTGGTGGCCATGACTTGATGTTCCCGCACCACGAGTATTCTGCAGCGCACGTCGAGGCAGCTACTGGTGTCGACCGCATGGCTGGTCACTATGTGCACACCGGCATGATTGGCCTGGATGGCACGAAGATGTCCAAGTCCCTGGGCAATCTCGTCTTTGTATCTAACCTGCTCAAGGAAGGATATGATCCATCTGCGATTCGTCTGGGCGTATTCGCTGGGCACTACCGCGACCACCGCGATTGGTCCGACGAAGTTCTTGCTGACGCATCGTCGCGCTTAGCATATTGGCGCGAAGCAGCGAAGAACTCCACGAGCATGGACCTCGCGGAGGAACTGGTTACTACCATCCGCGAATGCTTGGCCAACGACCTGGATACCCCTGGCGTAATCAAGGCCGTTGACGCCTGGGCCATTGCGAGCTCAGACAGTGAATCGAACCCTGAAGCTGGCAAGCTTGTTGCTCGCGCGCTCGACGGCCTGATGGGCATTAAACTGGACCTTCCAGAAGATTAGGGTCTGTCGCCTTGCCCCTCGCTGATAGCGTGGGGCGGGGCACAAGGGAGGTTTATACGGTGGAGCAACAGTCTGCGCAAGCACAGTGCCAGGAACTAGTTGACAGTTTCGTAGCGGATTTAGAGATGTTCGCCACAGGCAGCTATCTTGCCGAGGACGAAACCGATTTGTGGGACCAACCCTTCGATCCTTCTGCGATTCCTCATATCCAGACTGCGCTCACTAATTTCCTCGACGCGGTCGACGCTCTCGCACGCTCACACCCATCTCTACCGCAAGAAGACGTGCGTGAGTTGGCAGCTACCACTATCCAAGAATTGGAATCGATTAACGCCGAGTTCGCCTACGCAGTCCTCGAGCCAGAAGAATTTGACGAAGTCAACGCAATTCTTATAGCGGCGTTCCAAGTGGCCGGCGCAGATGAAGACAGCATCGAACAGCTACCGATTCTGGAGTGAAAACTTCGTGCAGATGAAACTCCCTGCGGCCATCATGTGGGATATGGATGGCACTCTCGTCGACTCTGAACCATTGTGGCAGCAAGCAACATTGGAATTGAGCGAATCTTTAGGGCGCAGGCTCCCGCAAGAGCTTCTCGACGCCACTACCGGAGGTTCTTTTGGGAAAACGCTTCGCATCTGCACGGAATACGCGGGCGTCTCAGTAAATGAAGACCGCGCGGCTGAATTGAAATCCACAATGTTCAGTCGCGCTCGTCAGCTGTTTTCCAAACACCTCGTACCACGCCCGGGAGTTGTTTCACTATTAGAGGAGCTCCAGGCGCTTGACGTTCCCATGTTCGTGACGACCAATACTGAGCGGTCCTTGGCGGATGTCTCAATCGACGCAGTCGGTGAACAGTACTTTACGGGGACTGTGTGCGGGGATGAAGCCGGCTATAAGCCCGATCCGGGGATGTTCTATCACGCAGCAGCTCTAGCCGGGGTGGATCCCGCTCAGTGCCTTGTCTTTGATGATTCGATTCCTGGCATCACCGGTGGCTTGCGTGCTGGGTGCGCTGTGGTTGGGCTTCCACACTCGGATGATGTCTCAGTGCCGGAGGGCGCATTAGACATGCGTGTGGTGCATGGAAACATATCGTTTAGCGGAGTTAGCGCCAGTCACATTTCACGGTGGTTTAACCTAAGCGCACATTGTTGAGGGCGACGTGCGATAATTAACGGCATGAAAAACTTTGACTCTCTGTTCGCAGAACTAACCGATCGTGCCGAGCAGCGCCCGGAAGGCTCTGCGACCGTTGCAGCTTTGGATGCTGGCGTCCATACCATCGGCAAGAAAATCATTGAAGAAGCCGGTGAAGTGTGGATTGCTTCGGAGTATCAATCTGATGAAGAGCTGGCTGAAGAAATGTCCCAGCTGATGTATTGGACTCAAGTCATGATGATCAAGCGTGGGCTCACCCCCGACGATATTTACAAATACCTCTGATATTCGACCTGCGCAGACAAAGCGCAGGATTTTTTCTGTTCGAAAGGATGTTTTCCTGCATGATTAAAATTGCTATCCCGAACAAGGGCTCCCTGTCTGAGGTAGCCTCGCAAATTCTCAAAGAAGCCGGCTACGCCGGTCGACGTGATTCCAAGGCCTTGAACGTCTACGACAAAGAAAACGATGTCGAGTTCTTCTTCCTCCGCCCAAAAGACATTGCTATTTATGTCGCGTCCGGAAAATTGGACTTGGGCATTACTGGTCGTGACCTCGCCCTGGATTCAGGCGCTCAGGTACAAGAAGTCTTGGCGCTCGGTTTTGGGGCCTCGACTTTCCGGTACGCGGCACCGGCAGGGGAGTCGTGGACGGTGGAAGACCTCGAAGGCAAGCGTATTGCGACGTCCTACCCCAACCTAGTTCGCGCTGATCTAAAGAAACACGGGATTACCGCCGACGTCATCCGCTTGGAGGGCGCAGTCGAAATATCCATCAAGCTCGGCGTGGCCGACGCGATTGCTGACGTCGTATCCACGGGGCGAACCCTCCGTGAGCAGGGACTTAAGCCGTTCGGGGAAGCTATTTGTTCGTCCGAGGCTGTCGTGGTGGCTCGTGAAGGCTACGAATTGACCGATGCACAAAAGGTTATGCTGCGCCGGTTCGAAGGCATCCTGCACGCACACACCTACCTGATGTTGGACTACAACATCGACCGGGGAACCCTGCCCGAGGCAAGCGCGATTACACCGGGATTGTCTAGCCCTACTGTTTCACCGTTGGCAAAAGATAATTGGGTCGCAGTACGTGTAATGGTGCCACGCAAAAATGCAAATTCCATTATGGACCGGCTGGCAGCAATAGGTGCTGAAGCAATTTTGGCTTCCGAACTAAGAATTGCACGTATTTAAAACACACTGATTGTACTGTTTACCTGCAGTTTTATTTTTCGAGGGTCCGGCACGAATCAACCAAAAGAGGTATTATGAAGGGTGTCAGACGCAGAAGCTCAACATTTTGAGAAAGGATTGTCATAAAAATGACAGACCACGCAACTCGCGTTGAAGAAGACCTCCTTGGAACGCTTGAGGTCCCCGCAAATTCCTATTACGGAATTCACACCCTTCGCGCGGTGGAAAACTTCCCTATTTCTAGTACCACCAACAATGACATGCCCGCTTTCATTCGTGGCATGGTTCAGGTCAAGAAGGCCGCTGCTTTGGCTAATGGCCGTCTGCGTACTTTGCCACAGCACAAGTCTGAGGCAATCGTCTGGGCATGCGATCAGATTCTTGAAGAGGGTCGCTGCATGGATCAATTCCCGATCGACGCTTTCCAGGGTGGCGCCGGTACCTCGCTGAATATGAACACTAATGAGGTTGTAGCGAACCTCGCTCTGGAAAAGCTGGGCTTTGATAAAGGCACCTATTCAGAGCTCAATCCGATGGACGATGTCAACATGGCGCAGTCCACCAACGACGCATACCCAACCGGCCTGCACCTCGGGATCTACTACGAAATGCAGGAGCTGAAGGAAGCCTTCGATAAGCTGCAGCAGGCTTTCGCTGACAAGGGTAAGGAATTTGCGGATGTCCTGAAGATGGGCCGTACCCAGCTCCAGGATGCAGTGCCAATGACCCTCGGTGAGGAATTCACTGGCTTCAGCGTCAACCTTGCTGAAGAGTTGAAGAACCTGCAGCAGGCGGCAGACGAGCTTCTCGAAGTGAACATGGGCGCAACTGCCATCGGCACGGGTCTTAACACCCCAGACGGCTACCAGGAAGAGGTAGTCAAGGCGCTCGCTGAGGTCACCGGACTCGACATCGTCGGTTCGCCTCACCTGATTGAAGCAACCTCCGACAACGGCCCCTACGTCCACGCGCATGCAGCTATTAAGCGCGCTGCGATGAAGTTGTCGAAGATTTGTAACGACCTTCGCCTGCTCTCCTCGGGCCCAACCGCCGGTTTGAGCGAAATCAACCTGCCTCCGCGCCAGGCTGGTTCGTCAATCATGCCGGGCAAGGTCAACCCAGTTATCCCTGAGGTTGTCAACCAGGTGTGCTTCAAGGTATTCGGCAACGATGTGACCATCACCTACGCTGCGGAAGCCGGCCAGCTGCAGCTCAACGTCATGGAACCTGCAATCTCCCAGGCTATCTTTGAATCCCTGTCGATTCTGAAGAACGCTGCCGACACCCTGCGCGAGCGCTGCGTCGTTGGTATCACCGCTAATAAGGACGTCTGCGCTGCATACGTCGAAAATTCCATCGGCATCGTCACCTACCTCAATCCCTTCATTGGCCACCACAATGGTGATGTCATTGCACGCGAGGCAGGGGAGACCGGCAAGAAGGTCCGCGACCTCGTCCTTGAAAAGGGACTTCTCGACGAAGAACAGTTGAACAAGGTTCTCTCCACTGAGAACCTGACCTACCCGAAGTTCCAAGGCAAAATCTACGAAGAAGGCGAAAAGTAAACCCGCCTCATAGTAGGGGAAAGCGACAAAACTGATGTCTAAAAGGTGCGTGCATCATATTGGTGCACGCACCTTTTCATACCCCACTTCCTGCACTTTTGGTACGCACGTACGATTTTGCGCGCACGCCATTAAGCGTAATAATTAATAATATCTATTAGCACTACCTCAAGGATTACATCGTGGTCATTGTTCACGTAATCATCGTTCTTGCGGCGATTTTCTTGGGCGCACGTTTGGGCTCCATCGCGATTGGCTTCGCTGGTGGTTTGGGCGTTCTGCTCCTCGGCCTCACGGGTGTTCCGGTAACCCGCGAAGACATCCCGTTTGATGTCATCGGCATCATCATGGCCGTTATCGCAGCTATCTCCGCGATGCAGCGAGCTGGCGGCATGGATCTCCTCGTGCACTGGGCCGAGCGGTTCCTACGTCGCAACCCCAAGCAAATCACGTTGTGGGCGCCTATCGTCACCTACCTGATGACGCTATTCGCGGGCACGGGTCACACGGCGTTCTCGACGTTGCCGGTTATCGTCGAGGTCGCGAAGGAAGGCAAGGTCCGCCCTTCACGACCGCTGTCCGTTGCTGTTGTCGCGTCCCAGATGGCAATTACCGCTTCACCGATTTCTGCAGCGGTTGTCTTCATGGCTTCGATTCTGGAGCCTCTCGGCATCAGCTACTTGACGATGCTGGGCGTTCTCATTCCTGCAACTTTCGTCGCAATCTTCCCGACCGCCCTTCTGGCTAACCGGATGGGTAAGCCGTTGGAGGAAGATCCTGTGTACCAGGAGCGTATGGAGAAAGGCCTCGTCGCAAAGCCTAAGGGCGCTGCAAACTACGAGCCCACCAAATCTGCTCTCATGTCCGTGATTGTTTTCTTGGTGTCCATCATCCTCGTCGTTATCTGGGCAACAATCACCTCCGACCAGGTCGGCCTGATTTCTGACCCAACGCTTCCTCGTAACGAAGCCATCATGACAATCATGCTCACGGCTGCGACGATCATCGTTCTTGCGGGTAAGCTGCCCGCCGCGGAGATTCTGAATACGCAGGTCTTCCGTTCAGGTATGTCGGCATGTATCTGCGTTCTGGGTGTGGCATGGCTCGGCACGACACTGATCAACCACTACATCGAAGATATTCAGGGCCTGGCAGGCGACGTCCTGACCAAGTTCCCGTGGATGCTGGCAGTAGTCCTGTTCTTCGCAGCTGCTCTGCTGTACTCGCAGGCCGCCACGGCGAAGGCCCTCATGCCTGCTGCTCTAGCCATCGGCGTCAGCCCGCTGACCGCCCTGGCTGCATTCCCTGCTGTATCGGCGCTGTTCATCCTGCCGACCTACCCGACACTGCTGGCTGCAGTCGAAATGGATGACACCGGTTCGACGCGCATCGGCAAGTACGTTTTCGATCACCCGTTCATCGTCCCGGGTACCATCTACATCGTGCTGGCTGTTGCCCTGTCCTATGCGCTCGGCGCAGTACTGATTTAATGCGCTAAAAGCGCTTCGCGGAAATTACTCCGCGAGAATTAACCACACGGCGGTTGCTCCACATATTAGGAGCACCGCCGTGAGCGCTACTACAGCCCCGACATTTGCCTGAGCTTTCTCCGTAGATATAGCCTGAGAAAGCTGCCGGTACCTGCGTCTTTGCCTAACGGAAAGGACTGCAGTGAACAGGGTCAACAGCGTAACAAATACAAAGACGGGCCAACCGTAAACGGCACTCCAGCGCAATAACAAAAGCGCCACGATAAAGAATGCAAACGTAGTCCGTTCCCAGGACAGCATTGTTCGTTCGGGTTGCAGACCGGGATCGGAATGAAGACGTTCCATGACTTAGCCTAAAAAATCACAATCATCGCTGCAACGCACGCCACGATAATCCCAATACTCAGCACAAAAGACAGTGCCGGCAACGGCAAAGGCTGTTTGGTGCGCAGTGCGCGCTCCACGTTAATCCAGTGCCCTGCCGCGCCCAATGAAATAAGCATCCCGAGGCCAATTAAGGCGGCTGCTAGAGCCTTGCGCGTGCTCGCGTCCATGAAATCAGCGGGAACGGCGCCGAGAGCAATACCGCCGGCCAAAAACGCCAGCGATGTGCGCGTCCACGCGAGAAAAGTACGCTCATTAGCTAGCGTGAAGCGGGGGTCTGGGTCGCTGCCTTCTGGAAGGAGGGTCCGCGCGAGGTAGCTCCGCTCATCATCGTGATCACTATGAGAAGTCGTCACGGTCGCTCCTTTGCTTATCGACGTTTCGTGTCCGCAGCCGAACCTGGCCATCCAGGGTATTCGGGCGGATTTCCCCCAAAGGCTGGGCAAATATCCTGGAAGGAGCACCAGCCGCACAGTTTTGATGTTTTTGGTGCGAAGGTACCGGAGGTGCCGTCGGCAAGTATCTTGTCCCACAAGCGTTCGAGGTCACGTTCAAAGTAGCGGAGCTCGTCTGGCGAGGGGGAGAGAAACAGCGAGTCCCGAACCTTCAAATACATCAGTCGCAGCTGGTGCGGAATTACTCCGAAGAGCCGCCAATAGACTAGGGCGTAAAAACGCATCTGGAATAGAGGAGCTTCACGGAATCGAGGATGCGGAAGTTTTCCGGTCTTATAATCCACCACTCGGATTTCACCAGTCGGAGCTTTATCGACTCGGTCTATAAAACCACGCACTGGGACCCCATTCGGAAGAACCATGTCCACGTATTGTTCGCATTCATCTGCGTCGAATCCCTGCGGATTTTCCATGAGAAAATATCCTTTGAGCAAATCGCGGCATTCGACGAGGAATTGATACATATCGTCTTCTGGGACGAGCTCGCTAAGGGACGCATCCTTTTCCACCATCTGTGCCCATGTCGGTTTTAAAGCTTTCACCGCTGCCGGATATTCACGTTTTTCAGCGGGCTCTTTGTGCATGTTTTCGAGTACGGCATGTACAAGGGTTCCCTTCACTTGGGCCACAGTAGAAGGCTCGTAGAGCTTGTCGATGGAGCGGAACCTGTAGAGGAGAGGACACTGCTGGTAATCGCTTGCCCGCGATGGCGACAACGCTAGAGGACGGGCAGGGCCGGTAGAAAAGTGGGCAGGTTGCGGTTCTAAAGATTCATGAGAAGTCATCGCATCCACCCTAATCCTTTCTTCACCGGCGTGTCCGTGCCAGACTGGGGGCTATGACGTACGCCCCAGATGATTTTGTTGAATTCTTGAAGAACAGCCCTAGCTCGTTCCACGCAGCTGACAATGTGGCGCGCACCCTCGTCGACCACGGGTTTAGCCACGAGCATCGTGCCCAGCCCTGGAATGCTAGCCCTGGTGGTCACTTTGTCGTCGTTGATGGCGCGGTACTCGCATGGTGGGTTCCACACGAGCTTCACACCAGCCCCGCGTTTCGCATCGTAGGAGCGCATACTGACTCTCCAGGTTTTGTTCTCAAACCACACCCGGTTAATCCCGCAGGTTCATGGGGGACCGTTGGCGTTGAGGTGTACGGTGGGCCAATTATCCCGTCCTGGTTCGACAGGGACCTCACCGTAGCCGGGCAGGTCGTATTATCTGATGGTTCCGTCCACCTAGCACGCGTGGACAACGCATTGCGGATACCTCACTTAGCTATCCACTTAGACCGGTCAACCGAGTTTGCGCCTAATAGGCAAGTCGACACCACACCGATTTTCACGTACGCCTCGGACGCTACCGAGCTTCTCGACGACCTCGCAGCCAGCGTCGACACAGGACTTAACGGCCGTGACATAGCTGCGCACCGTCTGATTACCTGCGACAGCCAGGCACCCGCATACGTGGGGCAAGGAGGAATGCTGGCTAGTGGCCGCTTAGATAACCTCACTTCCGTGTGGGCTGGCCTGGCGGCTTTGGTCAACGCTGTCGAAAACGATGACGCTGCAGATGTCATCCTGGTCTTCGCTGCCTTCGACCACGAAGAAGTGGGCAGCCAGTCACCGACTGGTGCAGCTGGCCCACTGCTCGAAGAGGTGCTGCGCCGCACAGCGCGTGCGCTGGGCGCAGACGCGGAAGAATTCGAGCAGATGCGCGCACGGTCAACAATGATTTCAGCCGATGCGGCCCATGCCGTCCACCCCAATCATCCCGAAAAACACGATCCCAACCATCAACCCCATTTCGGTAGCGGGCCTGTGACCAAAATAAATGCGAACCAGCGCTACGCCACGACAGCCCCGATGGTGGCGCTGTGGAACGAAGCCTGCTCCGCCGCGGGAGTGCCGAATCAGATGTTCGTGGGTAGGAACGACGTTCCATGCGGTTCAACTATCGGACCGATTTCTGCAACCCGCGTTGGAATCCAAACCCTCGATGTAGGCGTACCGCTGCTGTCTATGCATTCCGCTCGAGAACTCGTCGCTATTTCTGACGTATTACAGCTTGGTCAAGCCCTTGAGGCATACTGGGTACGTTAATGTGACAATCACTTTGCCCGTGGTGGGGCCCACTCGGGTAAAAGCAGTAGGCAGAGGTATTTCATGGCTCAATCAGGACCTTTTCAGGCTGGCGATCGCGTCCAGCTCACCGACGCTAAGCGCCGCCACTTCACTATCGTGGCCACGCCTGGTGCCGAGTTCCACACGCACAAGGGCCGGATCTTTCACGATGACATCATCGGGACACCTGAGGGGTCAGTAGTCCGCTCGGAACAGGGATCTGAGTTTCTTGCCTTCCGCCACCTGTACGTAGATCACGTGCTGTCCATGCCACGTGGTGCAGCGGTGATTTACCCGAAGGACACGGGCCAAATCCTCGTCGAGGGCGACATTTTCCCCGGCGCGCGCGTCCTCGAGGCGGGTGCCGGTTCCGGGGCGCTGTCGATTGCGCTGCTTCGTGCCGTGGGAGAGCAGGGAAAGGTCTTTTCCTACGAGATTCGCGATGACCATATTCAGTACGCAAAGAGCAATGTGGACGAATATTTCGGTGAGCGCCCTGCCCAGTGGGAACCTGTTTTGGGTGATTTTGGCGCGATCACGGTTGACGATCTCGGTGGTCCTGTAGACCGCATCATCTTGGACATGGTTGAACCGTGGCACTACTTTGATACCGTCGAGCGTCTGCTTATTCCCGGTGGGGTCATGATGACCTACGTTGCCACGGTGCCGCAGCTCATGAATGTTATGGAAGGCCTTCGTGCGCAAAAGTGTTTCACGGAGCCGCGCGCTTGGGAGACGTTGCTGCGTGAATGGCGTGTAGAGGGTTTGGCAACACGCCCAGAGCACCGTATGAACGCGCACACGGCCTTCTTGGTGTCTACGCGGCGGCTTGCCGACGGCGTCACGCCTCCACGGCCGCAGCGCAAGGCTCGTCGATAAGCGACTAACTGCACGTATTCTCCCCGGTGTTACATGGGACCGGGGCGAGAACGTTCGTGAGGGTGAGACAATGGTTTTCAAAGATGACGCATCCGGGTCGAGCGGACAGCCTGCGCCGGGGGAAATAGAGCAACTACGCCGTGAGCTACGTACGTTGGGTGCGCGCAACAAGAAACTCGCGGACATGCTTCGTGCGTCGCGTGAGAAACTTGGTGCTTTTAAGGAACGGTTGGATAACTTAAGCCAGCCGCCGTCTTCCTATGGTGTGTTCGTGGAGCACTCTGAGCAGGTAGGTAGCGCCGAGGTCATGGTGGGTGGCAAGCACATGCGCTTAGTGGTGTCGCCGGCAGTGCCTAGGGCGTCCTTACAGCCAGGGATGGAGGTACGGCTGGGCGAAGGACTTTTAGTAGTGGAAGCGGTTGGTTATCCGTCTACTGGGTCAGTCGGGGTTGTCTTAGACGTGATCTCCGGCTCTCGGGCTGTAGTGGCCGATGCGTTGGGGGAGCATCACGTTATTCGCCTGGGCTTCGATATCGGTAGTTCTGGTCAAAGGCCACTGCGCGCGGGGGATCGGGTGCTTTATGATTCCCGGAGTGCTGTCGGCTACGAAGCTATACCGGCATCTGACGTTGCACAGTTGGTTCTTGAGGAAGTTCCGGATGTCTCCTATGCGGACATCGGTGGTCTAGACGCGCAGATTGAATACATCCAGGATGCTGTCGAATTGCCGTTTAGCCACCCCGAGCAATTCCGCCGTTATGGCCTCAAACCGCCAAAGGGCGTGCTGTTGTACGGGCCTCCTGGTTGCGGAAAGACGCTGATTGCCAAGGCGGTGGCTAATGCACTGGCCTCGCGCACCGGGGAGGGGTCGCAACCTTACTTCTTCAATATCAAGGGCCCTGAGCTGCTGAACAAGTTCGTTGGTGAAACGGAGCGTCAGCTTCGGATGATCTTCGAGCGTGCCCGGGAGCTTGCCGACGACGGCCATCCGGTGATTATCTTCTTCGATGAGATGGAATCGCTCTTCCGTACTCGCGGCAGTGGACGTTCCTCTGACATCGAAACTACCATCGTGCCGCAACTGCTGGCCGAACTTGATGGCGTAGAGCAGACCAAGAACGTCATCATCATCGGTGCGACGAACCGCGAGGAGCTCATCGACCCCGCAATTCTGCGCCCCGGCCGTTTGGACGTCAAGATTAAAATCAACCGCCCAGACAAGAGTGGCTCGGAAGCTATTTTCCGGCGTTACCTCACCGAGGACTTGCCGTTGGAGGTGCCGGTCGAAGAGCTTATATCGGGCGCCGTTGATACCTTGTTTGCTGATTCTCCGTTCTTGGAGCTGACGTCCGACCGCGGTAATGTTTCGGTGCTGCACCACCGGGACTTCGTCTCTGGAGCGATGATTGCCAATATCTGTGACCGGGCCAAGAAGTCTGCGTTGAAACGTTCCTTGCGTGGCGATTCCACCGGCATCACTACCGACGACATACGCCAAGCGATTCTGGCGGAACGCGAAGAAGGAACTGACTTGCCAAACACTTCCGACCCTGCGGGGTGGGCCCGGATTGCCGGAAGCGCCCGTAATATCACGCACGTTCGCATACTCAACTCTTAAGCCATTGTTCGCCTATTGCTGTGAGGAGTTCTACGATGAGCCGTTACCTCGGCCTGGAGACTGAATACGGGATTGCTACCCCGGGCCACGAAGAAGTGAGCCCCATCATCACGTCAACTCATGCTGTAGTCGCCTATGCTGCCGCGCACACGGAGCACCGACCGAGGTGGGACTACGCAGAAGAGTCGCCGCTGAAAGATACGCGTGGCTATGACTTGAAGCGGTATCACAACGTTCCTGTCGTCGACGCAAACGCGGTGGGCGTAGCCAGTATGATGCTCCCGAATGGAGCTCGGTTCTACGTGGATCACGCGCACCCGGAGTATTCGACCCCCGAGTGCTCAAACGCGTGGCAGGCGATGGTCTACGATGCTGCAGGCAACCTGGTCGTGGATAAGGCGCGTAGCATCATCGATGAACTTTACGCCCAAGGTGTATCTACTCTGAAGGGCCATCCTGCCTGCCCGCCGCTGAAGTTGTACAAGAACAATGTCGATGGGAAAGGCGCTTCCTACGGCAGTCACGAGAATTATCTCTATTCGCGATCCACAAATTTTGACACGCTAGCTGCAGCACTGATCCCGTTTTTCGTGGCTCGGATTGTGGTCATCGGCGCTGGACGTATGGGAATAGGGGAACGTGGCGAAGAATCCGGTTTCCAGATTTCGCAGCGGGCTGATTACTTCATGCAGGAAATATCGTTGGAGACAACGCTTAACCGTGGAATCATTAATACCCGCGACGAACCGCACGCTGCCTTCGACCATTTCCGGAGGCTCCACGTCATCGTCGGGGACGCAAATATGTCCCAGACGTCGAACCTCCTAAAAGTTGGCATGACAAGCCTGGTCATTGATGCCATTGAAAACGGTGTCGATTTCAGTGACCTCGCCCTTGTAGATCCTGTAAGCGAGTTGAAGAACTTCTCCCGTGACCTCAGCCTCACGCGCAAGGCGCGACTCAAAGATGATCGCGAGCTCACCGCTTTGGAGATTCTGGCTGAATATCGTTCGCGAGTTGAAGGCCGGACGGACGTCGATAAGCAGGTCCTGGAGCTGTGGGATGAAGCCACCGGGCTGCTTGCGGAGGAACCACTGTCCGCGGCCCATCTTCTGGATTGGGTGGCAAAGTGGAAGCTCATCTCCACCTACATCGACAGGGGCATCCCGGTCAACAGTCCGAAATTGCAGCTCATTGACCTTCAGTACACGGACATTGATCCAGCGAAAGGCCTGTACTACGCCTTGCTGCGCGCAGGACGGATGCGGGCTCTGGCAACTCCAGAAGAAATCGCGCGCGCTGCGAAAACGCCACCTGAAGAAACTCGAGCATGGTTCCGGGGCATTCTCGCTTCGGAGTTTGCTTCCCATGTTGTGGCTTCCAGCTGGCAAAACGTCATCGTGGAAGGTCGTGATGGGCACGTGCGCATCGACATGCCTACAGTCGACGCCCTGAACAAAACTGCGGTAGGCGCGCTTGTCGACGACGCCTCCGGAGACATTGACGCACTCCTTGACGCATTGGCCGTATACGTCGAAACCGAAGAAACGCACATCCCAGTACAGGTCACCCCACTGTAAAGGACTACTCCTACAATCGGAAGTTGATAACAGAAAGGACAACCATGGCACAACAAGGGTTTACATCCTCAAACGCACACGACAACGCACCGGACGATCATGGCGAAGAGCACGTCGCTGCACCCCAGATTGATACGCAAAGTGCAGACGACTTGCTGGCGGAAATCGATGACCTCCTTGAGGAAAACGCGGAGGAGTTCGTTAACTCGTACGTGCAAAAAGGCGGCCAGTAAGCCATGAGCCAGGCAGTTCTGCAGAGAATCATGGGGATCGAGACCGAATACGGTTTGGTCCTCCGGAAACCGTCGGCGAGCCAGCAATCTGGTTCAGGCGCGCGCCGCAGCGGGAAAGGTCTCAGCCCAGATGAGGTCGCACGCTACCTTTTCCGCCCGGTGGTACGGGAATACTCTAGTTCAAACGTGTTCCTGCCCAATGGATCGCGCCTCTACTTGGACGTGGGATCGCACCCGGAATACGCTACTGCGGAATGCCTCACTATTTCTGATCTGCTAGCCCAAGAACGGGCCGGCGATCGCCTGTTCACACAGCTCGCAGATACCGCCGAGGAAGCCCTCTCCGCTGATGGCTTCAACGGGTCTATCTACCTGTTTAAAAATAACGTGGACTCAGCGGGCAATTCCTATGGCTGCCACGAAAATTACCTGGTCAGCCGGCACACTAGCCTCAAGGCTTTTGGGCGGCAACTCTTACCGATGTTGGTCACCCGTCAGCTCATCGCTGGATCTGGGAGAATTCTTCCCACACAGGGCGATGAGCCTGCACGCCTCGTCTTATCCCAACGTGCTGACCACATGCTCGACGGCGTGTCCTCAGCAACCACTCGCTCACGGCCGATGATTAATACGCGAGACGAACCACACGCGGATTCCTCCAAGTACCGGCGTATGCACGTCATCGTCGGCGATTCCAATATTGCCCAACCCACCTTCGTGCTGAAGATTGGTTCTGCACTGCTCACAATTGAGATGCTGGAAGCCGGTTGGGATCTTCCGGACATGGAGCTGGCTGATCCCACACGTGCCATCCGCGACGTGTCCCGCGACCTCACCGGACGCACACCGGTGGAACTGCGCGACGGCAGTACCATGACAGCACTAGAAATCCAGATGACCCTCTGCGAAGCCGCGCACGATTGGCTACACGAGCGTCCCACCACAGGCCCCGGCGAGTACCTCCATGAGGAGCTCATCTACGCCGCAGATCTGTGGAAGCGCACCCTCGAAGCGATGGAAGCAGGGGATATGAGTCCCGTCGAGACAGAAATTGACTGGGTCATCAAAAAGAAGCTTCTCGACGCCTACCGGCTCCGCGGCGACCTCGACTGGAACGATCCGCGACTCCGGGAAATCGATCTGCGCTATCACGATATTCGCCCTGGTAGAGGTTTAGGCACCGTTCTGGAACAGCGGGGAGCTATAGCAACATGGCTCAGCCCAGACTCTGTAGCCCACGCAACGGAGAACCCACCCCAACACACGCGCGCAGCTATCCGGGGTAAATTCCTTCGCACAGCACGTGAGGTGGGAGCCATGGTGAATGCGGACTGGACCACTGTGAAAATTAACCGGCCAGAGCCTACCTCCGTTCGGCTCAATGACCCTTTTGAGACCGATAACACGGAGGTAGACACCCTCATTCAGACCATGGTTGACCACGCTAGAGAAACTGGTCCGCAACAATAGCGCCGCCGCGCCAGACCACCCTGGGCCATAATGGGTGGACATTGAAAGGAGCGTGAGCCGTACGTGGCTGCTGAACAGACGACGCCGCAGGAGAATCCGCGGGACAAGACCGACCGGATTTTGCAGTTGATGTTTGTCCTCATTGACTCTGCTAGGTCCGGGCATCCTTTTTTAAGTATCACTGACTTGAGGTCGAAGATTCGCGATTACTCGGGGAAGTCTGTCGACGCAGCACGGCATATGCTCAACCGTGACGTGGAGGCCATCGCACGCATGGGGATGCCACTTGAGCGCACCACTTTTCCCGATGGCTCATTCGGCTACCGGCTTAACTCGCAGCGCTATGAGTTGCCTGAAATCGACTTCACACCGGAAGAAGCTGCTGTTTTGGGTTTAGCCGGTGATTTAGGACGACGAACTGAACTGGCAGCCTTTGCTCGCTCCGGGTGGAGCAAACTCGCTGCGGGTGGACTAGACCGCGATCTGTCTGACTCGACTCACGAGATTTTCTACCAAGTAGATGATTTCTCTAGCGTGACCCCGCAGGTATGGAAGCCCATCATTCATGCGGTCGCGAAAAAAGTCACGGTCACGTTCGACTACACTCCATCGCCCGCAGCTACCCCGCAGCCCCGGCGTATGGATCCGTGGGCGGTCGTCCCGTTAAACAACCGTATCTATCTCCTCGGCTTTGACCTGGATAAAAACGCGGGACGCGCCTTCCGCATTGTGAAAATCTCACGCGTTATCCGCACCGACCGCCCGATTACCCACCCTCATCCCGCCGACTTGAGCGCGACCGAGTTGGTGAAGGAATCACTTCAGCGCAATAGGACTCTCATCGACGCCACCGTACGCATCTTCACCGGCACTAGCCAAGCCTTGCGCAACGCAGGGGAAGTTTCTGCGTCAGAGGATGGCCTCGACACCATCACACTTCACGACGTCGACCGGGAGTGGTTAGTCCGTACGGTAGCAAGTTATGGTGCCCAGGCCCGCGTCGTTAGTCCTGAGGACGTAGTCAGCGAAGTGCAGGAACTCATCCAGAAAGCGGTGAACTAACCCGTGGCAAAAAATTCTAAGCTCAACGACATTGCCCGTTCACTTAATCTGCTGCCGTACTTCCAGGCGCACCCTGGCCGAACCGTTTTTGAAGCGGCGCGGGACCTCGGCGAAGACGTCTCCGATATCGTCAATGATCTGCACAGATTGCACTGTACTGGCCCTGGCGAATATCCGGATGAGCTCGTCGATCTTCAGGCTTCATACACTGAAGTCCAAATTTTGAATAACCAGGGACTTAATCGGCCGTTACGGCTCACGGCGGCTGAGGCGGCAGCTTTGTTGCTAACCCTTGAAGCATTGGAAAGTACTCCCGGTTTAGTGGACGATCCGAAAGCCGTCGTATCTGCAGCCGCAAAATTGCGGAAAGCCACCGGCGGTGAAAGCCCCGTAGCCGACGTAACACCCGAGTCCTACGCCAACGGCACTGCAGCCGCACCGGAAGTTTTCTCCCGCCTTAAAAATGCGCTACACAAAGGCACTTCAGTAAAGTTTTCCTACCAATCGGTAAATAACGAGATTCCCTCGCAACCGCAGGTAGCACCACTACACATCTTCCGGCTTGATGACATTCTCTACCTGAAAGCTTGGAATCCCACAAGCGATGGCGGCGTTGGAGCAATCCGTACATACCGGCTGGACCGTATGTCGGACATCGAGGATGTAGCAACGATCACGGTCCCAGCCTCAGCACGCCAATTTTCGCCAGATGATCCGTTCGATTGGGAGAATTCGGCGCAAGTCGCAGAGCTAAAAATATCCCGCGACTCAGCGTGGCTTGCGGATTACCACCCGCTCACCATCGATGGGGAAGCCGACGATGCAGATTCTTTGCGTGCGCACTTGCCAGTGGCATCAGTTGTATGGCTGCAACGATTTGCCCTTTTCCACGCAGACAGAATCGAAGTCGTAGGACCGCCGGACCTGGCAGCTGCTGTCAAGGAATACGCGCTTTCGGCATCGAGGGCGTATGATGAGGATTCGACAATGTAGTTACGATTGCACCGCCGTGCCGCGGGGCAATCTGTGGTAAAGACCTTGTAGAAGGGTAACAATGCCAAACCTTGGTGCAACTGAGATCATCATTATTTTGGTCGTCATCGTCGTTCTTTTCGGCGCCAAGAAGCTTCCGGACGCAGCTCGGTCTTTGGGGCGCTCCATGCGTATTTTCCGCTCGGAAGTCAAGGAAATGAAAAATGATGACCAGCAAGAAATTTCCGCGCAATCTGCCCCCGAGCAGCTCCCTCAGGCCAACCAACAACCCGGGGAGAACGTGCAGGTTGTAGAAAATCAAGAGCCACGCAACCAGCAGTAAACTGCCCAGCTCCGATAACCGTGACATCACGACGGCACGGGGCACGATTGTTTTCGCATCATCACCGCAGTTAAAGGAAGTATGGCCCAGATATGAGTTCGCCTGAATCGTCGCCTACGGCCGGTTCGTCGGCTCAGGCGGCACGTCGTAGCGCGCGCCGGCGCCTATTTAGGAAAAAAGCGAACGACGAAGCCACCATGAGCATCATGGAGCACCTCCAGGAGCTCCGCAGGCGTGTCATCATCAGCGCTATCGCAATCACAATCGGCACAATCATCGGCTTCCTGTGGTACCAAAATTCGATCTTCGGAATCCCCACGTTGGGTGACCTTCTCCGAGGCCCGTATTGCAAACTTCCGCCGGAACTGCGCGCGCAATTTACTCCCGACGGCGAATGCAAACTTCTTGCAACCAGCCCCTTCGAAATGTTCCTTTTACGCATGAAGGTTGGCGCGCTAGCCGGTCTAGTGTTTTCTTCACCTGTGTGGCTTACCCAGATCTGGCGGTTTATCGCACCGGGCCTTCACAAAAAAGAAAAGCGCTTGACATTTAGTTTCGTCACCATTGCAGTCGCTTTATTCGTCGCAGGTGCCGTGTTGGCTTACTTCGTTGTGTCGTACGGGTTGGAAATGCTGGTGTCTATCGGCGGGGAAGCCCAGGTCGCAGCGCTCACCGGTGACAGGTATTTTAGCTTCCTTCTCGCTTTGCTTCTCATCTTCGGTATCAGCTTCGAGGTTCCGCTATTCATCTGCGGTCTGAACCTGGCCGGCTTGGTCTCATATGACTCGATCAAGGGAAAGCGCTCCTATATCGTCGTAGGCTTGTTTATTTTCGCCGCGTTTTTAACCCCCGGTCAGGATCCATTTTCCATGTTGATTCTTGCGGTGGCCCTTACTATTTTGGTGGAAATTGCCGTGCAATTCTGTCGAATTAACGACAAACGCAAGAAGAAGCAGCGTCCCGACTGGTTAGACGTCGATGACGAGTCCGCCACCCCAATCAATGCCGCTACTCCCACTCCGAAAGCAGGCGCGCTCGATGCATCGGAGGGTATGTCTGTGGGCTCTCCAGAGCGTATCCATGCCTCTGGGCCGGTTACGCCATCACCGCGACCAGTGGCCGATCGGACTACGACACTGACTGAAGGCACGGATTTTAGCGACGTGCTGTAGGCCACCGGAGGGGCGTCGATAAGCATGCCCAGTGTGGCACCTGTAAGTTGGAATGCATGATTTTCCCACTGACCCAGGAGTTTGCACAAAAGCGTTCATTTCCGCTTGACCCGTTTCAGCGCCAGGGTTGCCAAGCAATCGAACAAGGCCACGGAGTGCTTGTCTGTGCGCCGACCGGTGCTGGTAAAACCGTGGTGGGAGAATTTGCAGTAGCTATGGCGCTGCGCAAGGGGACACGCTGCTTTTACACGACTCCGATTAAAGCGCTCAGTAACCAGAAGTATCACGACCTCCTCGCGGAATACGGGGAAGACGCAGTTGGTTTGCTCACTGGTGATCAGTCGATTAACCGTGACGCGCAGATTGTGGTGATGACCACGGAAGTTTTGCGCAATATGATCTACAGCGACAATGCCGCTTTAGGGCTGCTGAGCCACGTGGTCATGGATGAAATTCACTTCCTCGGCGATCGCTCCCGTGGCGCTGTATGGGAGGAAGTCATTCTGAATCTGGATGAGTCCGTAACTATCGTGGGATTGTCGGCAACGGTGTCCAATGCTGAGGAATTCGGTCGCTGGCTCAACACCGTCCGTGGCGAAACGGATGTCATAGTCTCGGAGCACCGTCCCGTTCCCTTGAATCAGTGGATGATGGTCGGTCCTCGCGTCTATCCGCTTTTTGAACCCGGAACCGGTGACCCGGCTGGGTACGGCGGGAATGTCAACGCCTCTCTCGAACGCGCCATTTCTCGCTTGACTGACGACGAACCCAGCTCCGGTGAACGTCACTCCTGGAAAGAAACTAGCAAGTCGGACAAGTCTGGTTTCCGGTCCCGGTCGCACGGACGCCGGCCTTCACGCTCCGGACGCCCACGAGATGTGCACAAACCGATGGGTCGGCCAGAGGTACTCAAAATCTTGGAAAACCGAGACATGCTCCCGGCTATCACCTTCATTTTCTCCCGCGCGGGGTGCGACGCCGCGTTGTACCAGTGCCTGCGCTCCAAACTAATCCTGACTGATCAGGATGAAGCTGACGAGATTGGCCGTATCGTGGACGCCGGCGTGGAAGATATTCCAGAGGAAGACCTCAAGGTTCTGAACTTCCGTCAGTGGCGTGCAGCTCTGCAACGCGGATTCGCTGCCCACCACGCCGGAATGCTTCCGGCCTTCCGGCATATCGTGGAAGAACTCTTCGTCCGTGGCTTAGTACGCGCGGTGTTTGCTACCGAGACCCTTGCGCTGGGAATTAATATGCCGGCGCGCTCAGTGGTACTAGAGAAGACGGTCAAGTTCAATGGCGATGCCCATGTTGACCTCACACCGGGGGAGTACACGCAGTTGACTGGCCGCGCTGGCCGTCGAGGCATAGATATCGTGGGCAATGCTGTTGTGCAGTGGAGTCCGGCTGTAGACCCCCAAGCCATAGCTGGTCTTGCTTCGACGCGTACGTACCCGTTGATTTCGACGTTTGAACCGGGCTACAACATGTCAATCAATCTGCTCGACGCCCATGGGTACGAGGGATCCATCGGCCTGCTGGAAAGTTCGTTTGCCCAGTTCCAGGCAGATGGGTCGGTTGTGGGCCAAGCGCGCGACATTGACCGGGCCCAACATCGCGTGCGTCAATTGGAAGACCAACTAGCTGACACTCTTCATGCCCACGGCATTGATACCCCGGAGGCTTCCGGTGACGTAGAAGATTACGCTCACATTCGCGGTGAACTCTCGCGTGCGGAAAAAGATCACAAGAAACAGGCACGCGCCCAGCGTCAAGAGGAAACCGCACGAATTCTTGGCCGCCTGGACGTCGGGGAAGTTATCGCCATGCCTACGAAGAAGCGGCCTTTGCTGGCGGTAGTTGTCTCCCCGGCGCGCCACCACGATAATCCAGCGCCAATGGTGATTGCAGAGACCGGTTGGTCAGGACGCGTCGAGCCGGCTGCGTTCGGTAATCCTCCCGTTGTGGTCGGGCGTTTGCGCTTGCCACGTAATATTACGCACAATCCACGGAAGAATACGCGCTTTGTGGTACGGGCCTTTAAACAAGCCCGTTTTGATCGCCCGAAGTCCCTTAAGCAGGAGGCTCGGGTGCGTCCCAGTGCGGAGGTCAAGGGATTGCGTGCAGAGATGAAGCATCACCCTGTTCACACTTGGCCTGATTTCGTGCGTGAGGAAGCTGTGCGTATTGCGCAGCGTTTGGCGCGACGGCGCCGGGACCTGGCTCGGCTGACGGGGGCATCGGCTTCTTCTGACACCTTAGGTAAGACTTTTGCACGCATTTTGGATCTGCTTGCGGAGATGGATTACGTGGAAGTCTCATCTGAAGGCGTGTATTCCGTGACCGATGAAGGGCAGCGTCTTTCACGCATCCATTCCGAGTCGGATCTTTTGGTGGCGCAGTGCCTCAAGCGCGGTGTGTGGGATGGTTTAGACCCGGCGGAACTCGCGGGCGTTGCCTCGATGTGTGTGTTTGAAAACCGCAAGGAGACTCGTGGGGTTCCTGAAGCTGCCACGGAGCCTATGGCTGCGGCTATGAACGCCACCGAACGAATTTGGACCGAGCTCTCCAGTGATGAGCGTCGATACCGTCTACCTGTGACCCGTGAGCCTGAAGCTGCGTTTGCCCTTGCAATCCATCAGTGGACGGCGGGTGCACCTTTAGGGTATGCGCTGGCAGCCGCTGCGGAATCTGGTGCGGAGTTGAGCCCGGGTGATTTTGTGCGCTGGTGCCGTCAGGTCATTGACATATTAGGCCAGGTTGCGGCTACGGGGTACAGCGATGAGATTAAGCGCAATGCGCACAAGGCTATCGACGCTATCCAGCGTGGTGTTGTGGCCATTGGGTCCTAGGCCTGTCGGGGTTGTTGCGTCGTGAGTTTTCCGCTTAGCCGGGCGAGGGCGCGCGTGCGTGCCGGTTGTGTTTACTACGATGGCTGGCATGGTGAACATGTTTAATCCTGCCGTGTATTCGCACCGACTCGCGCTCGCGCAAGACGCGTGCAAGCAGCAGGGGATTGCAGCTGCAATTTTTGCTACGGGGCCGGACTTCGCATATTTCACTGGTTCGTGGGTATCCAGCCATGAACGGTTGACAGCGCTTGTTGTTCCTGCGCACGGCCGGCCGTTTATCGTTATCCCAGCTACCGACGCCGGCGACCTGAAGTTGAGCGCGGTACCAGAGTTGGACATTGAGGTTCTCACATGGCGTGATGGTGCAACTCCATCCGCCTACGCGGTCTTGGCGGACAATATAGGAAGACCTGAAGCCCTCGCGAGGGTGGCAATTAGTGAATCTCTTGATGCTGGCCACATACTCGAATTAAACGAGGTGCTGCCTCAGGCCAGGTGGGTGTCCGCGCAGAAGACGCTGCAGAGCATTCTCACCGTGAAAGATGCTGCGGAAATTGAACAGTTGGCTGCTGCGGGAGTTGCAATTGATGCGGTCCATGCTCGGGTTCCTGCGTTACTGCAGGCTGGGCGGACGGAGGCGGAGGTCGCCGAGGATATCCGAGAGCTCATCCTGCGAGAGCACTCAGAAGTGGACTTCATCATCGTAGGCTCGGGCCCTAATGGTGCTCATCCGCACCACGATTATTCTGACCGGATACTGGCGGATGGGGACATCGTCGTGGTGGATATTGGAGGCACATACGGTGCGGGATACCACTCTGACTGCACGCGTACGTATCGCGTCGGCGGAGTGACTAGTCCTGCTCAGATACCGCATGCGTACACGGTACTGCTAGAAGCTCAGACCGCTGCAGTGGAGGCGGTTCGGCCTGGTGTCACTGCAGCGTCTATCGATAAGGTCGCGCGAGACGTTTTGGCAGCGGCTGGGTACGGGGAGTTTTTCACTCATCGCCTCGGGCACGGTATTGGGCTGTCCACCCATGAGCAACCGTTTATCATGCCCGGTAATGATATTGTGCTTGAGCCGGGCATGGCTTTTTCCATTGAACCAGGGGTCTACTTCCCTGATCAGTGGGGAGCACGTATCGAAGATATCGTTGTCGTTACTGAAGATGGTGCTCGTCGCCTTAATAATCAACCACGGGAGCTGGTCTAAATGCCTGGCCCTCTTCTGCTCCTCGGCGCCACGAGCGATATCGGTGGGGAACTGGCCCGTTTGTTGTGTTCGGGCAGGGATTGCGTTCTTGCAGCGCGTCGTCCTGAAGCGGTCGCAGAGCTTGTCGCTGATCTGCGGTCACGTGGGGCGCTTTCGGTTACTGTCACAGCGTTTGAAGCCACTGAAACTACGGCCGCTGAGCGAGCAGTCGACGCGTGCAAGGAGGCCACCGGCCAGTCCCCTGAGATAGCGGTCGTAGCCTTCGGTATCCTTGGCGATCAATCCCGCGCCGAAGAAGACCCGGAGCTAGCCACTGACATCGCTACGATTGATTACACAGCCCAAATAGCTGCACTTACGACCCTCAGCCAGGCGATGAGCCGTGGCTATATCGTGGCATTTTCTTCGATTGCCGGCTGGCGTCCGCGCCGCGCAAACTATGTGTACGGTTCTACAAAAGCAGGACTTGATGCTTTTTGCCAAGGGCTTACCGACGCACTTCGTGGCACCGATCTCCAGATCATAACCGCCCGACCAGGGTTCGTCATCGGTTCAATGACCGAAGGAATGAAGCCAGCGCCACTGTCTGTATACCCGCATGATGTCGCTGAGACTGTGGCATCGCATATTCGTGCCGGGAAGAGGAGCGCTACGTTGTGGATTCCACGCCAGTTACGGCTCTTAGCATGGATCATGAGACTAATCCCGCGGCCGGTGTGGGCGCGAATGCCACGGTGAACCTCGCGTACGCTAGACACAGTACTGATTCGGTGAGGAAGGGTTGATTCGGGTGCGGATGCGCGTTTGCGTGCTCGGCGGAGCGCCATATGCTGAGGAGCTTGTCGCACAGCTGCATTCCGGCGGGTGGGCGGTCACGACCGTGGTACCCGAGAACGTCGTGGTCAATGTCGTGCATGGGGAAGTGGTGACCGGCGATTTCGGTGGTCCCGCTGGTTTGGCGATGCTTCTGCGCAGTCGCCGAATCGAGGTGTTTGTTAACGCGGCTCATCCGTTTGATGTGGATTCTCATTGCGCAGCAGAAGAAGCTGCGCGCGCTACGCGTGTGCCGTTTGTCTCGTTTGCGCCGAAACCATGGGATTATCCGACTATCGACATTGTCGGTTCAGCGGTCGAGGCAGCCCAGACTGCACGCAGGAATGGCCACTATATTCTTGTGGCGGCCTCCCCGCGGTGGGTGGACATGGAGGCGTTTACTTCCGACACTGAAAATCTCTACGTTTTCCGGGCTCCGCACGAACGGCTGGTCCGTTCCATCCGCTTGCCCTCACGGTACCGAGTGCTTCCCGGTCCCATGTTCAATCCCGATGCTAGACATGAAAACGATATGCTCACCGGGCATCAAATAGATTGCGTCATCGTGGCCGACACTGGCGCACCAGCCGCTCAACCGCTTCTCGACGCCGCCTCCCGCCGTGGCATCCCCATTGTCATGATTAAGCGCCCCCGCGTGTTGTCCCGAGACGTTTTGGTCATGGACTCAGTCGAGGACATCGTCAACGCTATTTAGCGCGAATACAACTGATTCACGCTGTCAGCATCAAAAATCATCCCCATCCCCGGCAGAACGCGAAGCACCTGGTCGGCAATCGCTTCGCTGAGGTTGTGAATGAGGACAGTCCCAAACGGCGTGATCGCGCTAGGGGTGCCTATAACCCCGAGGAGACGAGCAAGATAAGAGGAGATTACTCCGTCTTTTAACGCCGCTCCGAGGGACACGGTGCCGTCGTCACGCGAAATCCAGCCGATGACATCTTTTACTTCGACCTGGCGGGAATCCGGTTGCCCACCAAGGATGTGTGTCCGAGCATCCGCTACGCCCAGGTGAGGCTGACCGCCGACCTGTATTTCCACGAGTTCGCTACCCGGTAGCAGGGACCACGCGCATTCTGCAACAGCGGCCTCCGCATTTCTTGGCAAAAGTGGAGGCACGATGACACGCTCTGGCCCCGTGTAAAACCCTAACTGTGCCGCAAGTACTGCGAAGGAGTCCGCATCGGTTACGTCAGGGAACTCCAAAGTGCTGTGGGCAGAGACACGTACAGTCTGTGTTTTAGTCAGATCAGCAAGGTCTGCAATGCCGTCCCATGAGCCAGCGGCTAAGAATCCGCCCGGGGCGTGCACAATGTGAGAATTGGAATCTAAAGAAGCGTGCGTCATTCCTTCATCTTTACCACGGCTGTCGGGCACCCGCGCATCGCCATGGCCATCACAACCTATGATCCTGAAACGGTAGGGTGGGGGACTGTGCCTATTTATCTCGTGATGCTCTACATCCTGCTCGAGGTCTTGGTGTTCGTCGGGATTACCGCCGGACTGGGATTTGGGTGGGCCACTCTCATCTGGCTGCTGTGCACTATAGGCGGGATGATCGCTGCAACTCGGCAAATGCAGGCCCTTGCCCCGCGCTTGCGCAACGTCCCCGCAGACAAACCGGGAGAGGTCGTTGCCACAGCTGCACTCACAGCTGCAGGCGCTGTCCTCCTTGCTCTTCCCGGCATCGTGACTACCGTCCTGGGAATCTTGGTGGTGTGGTCACCAACCCAGCGCATCATTCAATCGTGGGGGTCGCGTACCATAACCTCCCGATTAGAGACGTGGGGCTTGAATGGTTTTACCACAGTCGACCATTTCCGTGGCGCGGCAGCCGCACACCGCTATGACTCAGATCATCCAACAATCATTGACATCGATGTGAACGAATCACCACACTCCGGACCCCAGCAACAATGGCCCCCACAGGTGGAGCAGAAAGACGACGATGGCCAGCAAAGCTCAGAAAAACGCGAGGACTAAAGGGCAACGCCGAGCGCGACCTACCAGCACTGGACGCCTCCCATGGTTTTCGCTTGAATTCTTTGGCAGAGCCAATGCCGTCGCGCTCGGAGGCGTCTGCGTGTATGCGTCCTATGAGCCCCTCGGATGGTGGTGGGCGGCTCTGATCGGCTTGAGCCTACTCACTGCCGGCTTAATTCCGTGGACCGCTAAGACTGGGCCCAGCGGTAGTCAAGGTGCGTTTCTTGGTTGGGTCTTCGGGTTAGTTACCTACCTTTTGTTGCTGCCGTGGATAGGGGAGTTTGTAGGCCAGCTGCCATACGTTGCTCTGGCGCTAGCATGCTCCCTGTATAGCCTTCTCATGGGCTGCATCGGCGCGCTACTTTTGCGCCATCACTGGGGCATAATCATCTTTCCTTTCTGGTTCGTCGCAACCGAGTTTTTCGTATCCTCGTGGCCATTCGGTGGCTTCGCCTGGGTCCGTGTTGCCTGGGGGCAGATCGAAGGTCCGCTAGCAGGTTTCGCTCGTTGGGGTGGTCCAGCGTTGGTGACCTTCTGGGCCACCGCGATAGCTGTGTGGCTGGTTGCAGCCATCCTTTGCCGGCCAACATCGCGCCGGGGCTTTGCCGTAGCCACTGCCGTATTCGCAGTCATCGCAGTGATTCAACCACTACTTATAATAGCGACCGCCGCGGACCCAGTGGGCTCTACGAAGGTAGCGGCTGTGCAGGGCAATGTGCCCCGCATGGGGCTAGATTTTAACGCTCAGCGTAGAGCAGTTTTGGCGAACCATGTGCGCGAGACACAGAAGATTGATACGCCTGTGGACATCGTCGTATGGCCGGAAAATTCTTCAGATGTAAATCCTTATCAGGACAAAGAAGCCGCAGACCTCATCCGCCAAGCGTCGGCTGCGGTCAACGCTCCAATCCTGGTGGGAACAATTACTGTCGACGACGTCGGCCCCCGCAACACTATGACGGTGATTAATCCTGATTACGCTGCCAGCAGTATTGGCCCATTTTCCCAGATGGAAGAGTTTCACCACAAGAAGTACTTGCAGCCATTCGGGGAGACTATGCCGATGCGTGAATTTTTCCGGCTCTTCTCATCGTATGTCGATCAGGCCGGTAATTTTCAGCCTGGTGAAGGTGATGGGGTAGTCCGCATCGGCGGCATCGCCTTGGGCATTGCTACCTGTTTTGAGGTCATTTTTGATCAGGCGTACCGGGAGGCAGTCCGTAACGGCGCCCAGCTTCTTGCTACGCCGACAAACAATGCCACGTTTGGGTTTACCGATATGACTTACCAGCAACTTGCTATGAGCCGGATGCGCGCTATTGAGTTGGACCGCGCCGTTGTGGTAGCTGCTACATCCGGTGTATCTGCGATCGTGGAACCGGATGGCTCTGTACTTGAATCCACTGAGATTTTTGAGGCCAACAATCTCGTTGCGGAACTTCCGTTGAAAGATTCCGTCACCCCGGCGGCAAGGTTCGGTTATTGGGTTCAGTTAGTTCTCGTTATGATAGGAGTGTTTGGCGCCGCTATCGTCATTGGTCTGTGGTGGCGCAGCAAGAATAAAGGCCAGCGTGCCCGTAGGCGCCGTATATGATAAAGGAGTTTGCCTGTGGCTAAACCGAGTGACAAGACCTTGGTCATCATTCCGACGTATAACGAATTAGAAAATGTATCGTTGATCGTCGGTCGTGTGCGCGCTGCCTGCCCAACGGTTGACATCCTTGTGGTCGATGACAACAGCCCGGATGGCACCGGCGACAGGGCAGATGAGCTGGCTGCTGAAGACTCGAACATCCATGTCTTGCACCGCGAGGGCAAAGGTGGCCTGCTCGGCGCCTATCTAGCAGGCTTTGAGTGGGGGCTTGACCGTGATTACACCGTACTGTGCGAGATGGATGCAGATGGTTCCCACGCACCTGAGCAACTACATCTTTTGTTAGAGCAAATTGACGAGGGCGCTGATCTGGTGATCGGTTCCCGCTACGTTCCCGGCGGCAAGGTTGTCAACTGGCCCGCAAAGCGGTACTGGTTGTCCAAACTCGGTAACATCTACATTTCTGCAGCGTTGGGCGCCGGTCTATCCGACATGACCGCAGGTTATCGCGCTTTCCGACGCGAGCTTCTGGAAGACCTCGACTTCGACGCTCTTTCGGCAGCTGGTTACATTTTCCAGGTCGATGTGGCGTTCCGAGCTGTGGAGGCCGGTTACGACGTGCGTGAAGTGCCAATTACGTTCACCGAGCGCGAAATCGGCGAATCGAAGCTTGACGGCAGCTTTGTCAAGGACTCTCTGTTTGAGGTCACAAAGTGGGGCTTGAAGCATCGTGGGCAACAGATTCGTGACTTAGGTTCGGAAATGTCCCGCCTTGTAGGCCGCGAGATTAAAGAACGCACGAAGAAATTCTCCAGCTAACACGTCTGCGGCATAGAGTAAGGGCCAGCGCTTGGTGAAGCGCTGGCCCTTTCGTCGCAAAGCACGAGAGCGTTACTTATTCTGCGGCGGCTTCCTCTTCTTTTTGCTGCTTGAGCAGACGGGTAGCCTCACGACGACGCTTACGGAGTGCCTCGATACGTTCTTCCAAGAGCTCGTCGAGTTCCTCGAGCGAACGGCGCTCACGGAGCATATCCCAGTGCGTACGAGCCGGCTTATCGGGCTTTGCTTCGACACCTTCACCTTCGATGAGGGTGCCTTCTTGGCCGTTCTTACACAGCCAAGTGGCGGGAATTTCGGCGTCATCGGCAAAAGGAACGTCAAAGATTTCACCTGATGGGGTACGGTATTTAACCATCTGGCGTGGCGCAAGATCGTGATCACGATCGGTTTCATAACTTACCGCTCCCATGCGGCTACCCCGAAGTACGCGATCTGCCATGGTCATCAGTCCCTTCTATCATCCAACTGTTGCTACAGAGTATAACGGAGCACCCACTGAGTTTGTTCCCGCGGTCCACGTGCGTTTTAACCGTAGGTGGGGGAGTTTAACAGTACGTCGGTTATGATAAGACAGATGAAGAATCCTACGACGAAGCCGCCACAGTGTGCGTGGTGTGGGGCTGAGATTGCATCCGCCGGACGTGGGCGTCCACGGAAGTATTGCTCTGCCTCATGCAAACAACGCGCTTATGAACAGCGGCATAACGTAGTAGGGACTCAGATTCCAGATGATGCCGTCATCCTTGCAGCTGATAAGGCTGACCGCCTCCGCGACGGGCTGTTTGAGCTGCGGTGCGTTGCTGAAGATATACGGACTGCCGCCAATGAAGGAGCGACTGCAGAGGAAATGACAGCACTATGTCAGGAACTTGTAGACATGGCTCGGACGATTGAAAAGTTAAGGTAGGACTCTATGCGTCAGCGCAAACTCGTGACCACGATTTTCGTGGTTGCGATTATCCTCATTGCCACGGTCAGTGTGCTTCCCACCGTGATATCCGCGATGATGGGGCCAGGCGTAAAGACCGAAGGCCTCTCAGCAAAAAATGCCTCGCCAGCGGAAACAGAACTGGACGGGGAGTGGTCGATCGTGCAGGGCAGCGGTGATAATACAACGTCCGTAGGGTATACGTTCCACGAGGTGCTACCAGGTGACAAACGCATTACTTCAGGATCGACGCAACACGTCGAGGGGTCGGTCACGATTTCTGGAGAAACCCTTACCGCAGGCGAAGTCATTGTAGATATGCAGAAGGTCGCGTCCGACAATGAACGCCGTGACATTAACGTTCGTATGAAAGTTCTCGAGACGGACACATTTCCAACAGCTGAATTTCACGTCACCCGACCAGTCGAACTCTCACACATCCCGGCTGATGGCACAACTGGCACCGCAGAACTCACCGGTGAATTGACGATTCACGGAGTGACACAGGAAGTCACCACCGATGTAGAGGCGCTTCGCGACGGCACGCGCCTCATCGTGAGCGGCGACGTCCCAATCACGCGTTCGCAGTTCGATGTAGAGACTCCTGATTTCATCGCCGCGTCTATTGACGATCAAGGCGAGTTGAACATTCGGTTAGCTATGGAAAAGAAATAATGATTCCTGCGCGTATCATTCCAGTCCTGTGGATTCGCTTTCTCGTCATTCTCGCATTCCTGGTGTGGGTGACTACACAACAGCAATGGCTCTTCGTAGCAATCGCAGCCATTCTGGTCGCGATCACGGGGTTCCAGATTGCCGGAGCGTATCGGGCGAAACGCGAAGCCAGGCGCGACGCCTAAGGCCTCACTAAAGCCTGTACATGTCGGGACGGTTCATTCAAGTTTAAGCATGAACTTTCTAGGCGCTGGAATACGCCTCTAATTACGTCACGTTACGTAATTAGAGGCGTATTCGCGGTCGCACCTAAATTAGCCCCCGGTCAGCCATCCATCCAGAATTGTCCGATAATGTACATTATGTCAACTAAGGCCTGGCCGCTCGGGTGACACTACTCAACAACTGGAACCCACACAGCAAACTCGTCTCCCCGCCCGGCCTCTACAGCCTTCTTCCATTCTTGCTCCGTTCCGCCAGCGACAGATACCGGCATTGACCAGTGAACCTCGCCTGGACCGTAGCCGCCGACGGAAGCCGTCAGGAATCCGAGCGCACTTACATACACCGCATCCCAGTCCGCTACAGCGTCGGACCAACGCCGAACATCGTGTGGGCCGTCGATAGTAAAGATCCGGGCGTTCTCAATCCCTTCAACGCCATAGACTGTCACAGACTCTCCGGCTGGCAGGTTGACATAATATCCGCCCCACCACATGCGAGTCACCGAACCGTCGGCGAGCTTAATGCCGGTAACTCCGGCGACGCTTAAGTCTTGGCCGTGAGTATCACGGACCGTTGCGGGGACAATTTCCTGCGGACTAGACAAAGCCTGCAAAGCCCCAACGCTCTCTAGATACTCACCACAACGCTGCAAAGCGGGATCTAGCTCCGCGCAGGCAGCAATACGTTCTGAGCTCGTATGTTCGTGCCACCGAACCATATGGTTTGCCACTCGCGCAACAATCCGACGCGTTTTCACCTCTGCTCCCCCTTCGAGCGGGACAGACAATCCCATCGCGCACGCGCGGGCTGCCGGCCCCGATACATCAGGGGCATTGTTATCGGTTGCCCTGGCGAGAGCGTTGCCAATTTCATGGAGGAATTCCGCAAGTGTGCCTTGATCTTCGCGCCCGTAGCCGAAGTGCGCTAAGTAATCTAGGAGGAATACACGCCCACGTGCACTATGCAGAAGTTGTTCAGTCAATGGATATTGTGCTGCCCCCGCAGCTGCAGAATATTCAGCATCGACGCTGTTAGACGATTTTTTCGTTTGGTCTTCTTGGTGTGCCATACCCGAATAGTACTCGCATGCAAACTACCTTGTGAGGAGTTTCTTTGCCTATTACCCCCATCTGGGTAGGCATGGTTGACTCAACGCAGTCTCGCATGTTCGCCAGCGCTATTGTGCACTGTTCTGAAGCGGGGTGTTAATGTAGGTTCATGGACGAACAGCGCGAAAATTTGACCTATGAAACGTTTGGCACAGCAGTACGCGAACTCGCTGCCGACATCCTCGAGGACTACCAGCCAGACCTCATTCTCTCCATTGCACGTGGCGGCCTTCTCATCGGTGGCGCCCTAGGCTACGCGATGGACATCAAGAACGTTTCCGTTATCAACGTGGAGTTCTACACCGGCGTAGATGAGCGTCTTGAGCAGCCCGTAATGCTGCCGCCCACCCCGAAGGCAGTTGACCTGTCAGGTATGAAGGTTCTCATCGCTGATGACGTCGCAGATACCGGCGAGACGCTCAAACTCGTCCAAGACTACTGCGCCGAAACAGTCGCAGAATCGCGCACTGCAGTGATCTACGCAAAGTCTCGTTCCATCATTCAACCTGACTACGTGTGGAAGAAGACTGACCAGTGGATTAACTTCCCGTGGTCAGTATTGCCACCGGTCAACGCTGAGATCGAAAAACCTTAAATTCGCCACTATTTTTAGCGGTGACACAGAGCATACAGCTCAGTGTCACCGCGCCTGCGTCTCATGGGGTTCAGCGCGTACGAGGGGAACGGGTGGCCAGCGTAAACTGCACGGCGTCAATCATCTGCAGGTTCAACAGCGCTTGCTTGACTCCAAAGTAGTACTCCCAGAGTTTGCGGAAGACGGAATCAAATCCTTCCGCTGCGGCCTCTCTGGCGTTGCCTACGAAAAGCTTTGCTTGGAGTTCCGCACTATAGGCGTAGTGGATGCCAAAGTGATTCTCTGTCTCGATGTATAAACGGCTTGTCGCAGCAATGTCTTGTCGCACCTGGTCTAGCTGAGGATAGGACAGGGCGGGCCAGATGTATGCACGAATTGCATCCATACTTCTGATTCCGGACTGATTCAGTGCTGGCAGCGCAACCAAAGATTGCAGCCCTGCTCGCCCACCGGGGGCAAGAGTGCGGTCAATTATTGCCAGCATGCGCGACCGATCTCGTGGTGGCAATAGTTCGTATCGCTCTGTGGAGATAATGGCATCATAGCGACTACTCAGCTTAGCGGGAATAGTCTTTTCGGTTACCCCTATGTGCACAGCGTCATCGACGCCTTGTAGGACCAGTTGCTCCTTTAACCAGGAGGCCAATTCGCGGCGTGTAGTCATCGCATCCACGATTGCTCGTCGCTGGGCAGCCGCAGCCGTCACGGCGCCACTGTGAACGGGAAGCTCCAGCACTTGGGTGCCAGCACGAACTTCACATGCGTCAAGGAGCTTCTCGACGGCGCGAGCGTGTGCATCCCGAATATCTGCGCGCTCTACGTCAACGGGTGCAGACCATTCCGTGACGTCAGCGTAGGTGCTCTCCGAGACCTTGGTTCGAACGGTCGTAGGGACTCCAGAGGCGAACATGCCGCCATGGACGCTGAGCCCGTCAAAAGAAGTGAGTCCGACAAGAGCCGGGGGAATAATACCCTCGCCAGCTTCTTCTGATTCATCTGGCCGCACCTTCGACCGCGTCACAGTCCGAGGCTGGTAGCCCACACTGATGAGTTTCTCTAGGACATGCGCCAGATTTTCGGCCCGCCATTCCCCCGCCATCCAAGATTCGGCGAACCCTAACCAACCTGACTCTGCAATGCGATAAAACAGCGCTTCGTGCAGAACTTCGACATCGGGGTTGCCGGAAGGGTCCGTCGATAAGCCTGCTTTTGCGCACGCTCGGGCAAAGGCTGCTTCTGCTAGCCGGGCGCGGACAGTGATCCCGATCGAATCAGGAACGTGCGCCACGCCGGGCCATTGTTTCGGATCGACGTGCGAAAGGTGGGCGTCATCAGGGCGTGAAGAGTCAAGGATAGGCAATGACGGGATCGTTGGCATTGACACAGTCCTTTCAGTCCACGAGCGCGCCCGCGATGTTCCTGCGAGGTGCAGATTGTATGTTTGCGCGGACTTCAGGATAACCCCACACCCCACACTTCAGGCGAAGGCAAGCCGAGGGGACTTGAAAGACTAAGCTCTCTATCAGAGCTACACCCCCGCAGTACGGCCATACTGCTGGGGCGGTACACTACGTACTAAAGAAAGCTTCACACTCACACGCTATTTCTAGGAGACATAAACCAAAATGGCAGAAACCGTGCATCGCCCCAATAGTGACCGCCACCATGTAGTCATTATCGGATCAGGATTCGGCGGCATTACCGCAGCCAAAGAGCTGAAGAACGCTGACGTCGACGTCACTTTGATTGACCGCACCAACCACCACCTCTTCCAGCCTCTCCTCTACCAAGTAGCAACGGGCATGCTCGCTGCCGGCGAGATCGCGCCTTCTACCCGTCAGATCCTTTCGGACCAAGACAATGCCTCCGTCGTCATGGGCGAAGTCACGGACATTGACGTTGAGTCTCAGACCGTGACCGCGACTCTCGGCGATAATCAACGCACTTACTCCTACGACTCCCTGGTCGTGGCAGCAGGTGCAGGCCAGTCGTACTTTGGCAATGACCACTTCGCAGAATTTGCACCGGGCATGAAGAGCGTCGATGACGCCCTGGAGATTCGCGCACGCATCGTCGACGCGTTCGAGCGCGCTGAACTCATCAACGACCCTGCTGAGCGCGAACGCATCCTGACCTTCGTCATCGTGGGCGCTGGCCCAACGGGCGTCGAGCTCGCCGGCCAGATTGCAGAGATGGCACACCGCACTTTGCAGGGGTCCTACCGCAACTTCTCCCCTTCCGCCGCAAAGATTGTGCTTCTCGACGGCGCTCCCCAGGTCCTTCCCCCATTCGGTAAGCGACTCGGCCGCAAGGCTCAGCGTCAACTCGAGCGCATTGGCGTAACAGTCAAGCTTAACGCTATGGTCACCGACGTCAATGAAGACTCGGTAACCTACAAGACTGGCGACGAAGAGCACGTCATCAACAGCCGCTTTAAGATTTGGTCCGCAGGTGTCGCAGGTTCCCCTCTGGGCAAGCTTGTTGCGGACCAGGTGGGCGCCGAAACTGACCGTGGTGGTCGCGTCTTGGTTAACAAGGACCTCACTGTCGGCGATAAGAAGAATATCTTCATCGTCGGTGACATGATCAACCTGGATGGCCTGCCTGGCGTGGCCCAGGTTGCAATTCAGGGTGGCCAGTACGCCGCGGATGCGATCGCATTGGCAGCCGATGGCAAGGATCCAGCAGAGCTCGGTGACTTCGAGTACTTCGATAAGGGTTCGATGGCGACGGTCTCCCGCTTCTCTGCTGTCGTAAAGATGGGCAAGGTCGAGGTATCTGGCTTTATCGGCTGGATCCTTTGGTTGGCGGTTCACGTGATGTACCTGGTGGGTTACCGCAACCGCTTCACAGCTGCGTGGGCTTGGGGCCTGAATGCACTGAGCCGGAAGCGCTACAACTTGGAAACGTCGCAGCGCCAGAAAAATGCACGTACCGCAATTGAACGCTTGGCTAAACTGACTAAGAACGAAGAGGCGCCAATCGAGGTACGCGAAACCCGCACTTTCAACGGTAAGTAAGCCGTCTCTCGCAGCGAGATTACACTGCGAAGTAAAACCCCTGTTCCGTTAGCTCGGTAAGACGCTCACGGAACAGGGGTTCTCCCTTGCCCGGATATTTACGTCAGCGGGCGCAGGTGTTGTAGCAAGCCGGCGCTAGCAATTGTCGCTGGACGCGCCTCCGCCCCTTCCACAAGACCCGATTCTGCCGGTTTACGGAGCAGCGCCACCATGAAAGTGGAATCGTCCGTAAACGGCTGGACGTCCCAAGACGAAAACAGAAACTCCTGCTGCAAACCAGCGTTCTCGGCCATCTCCAGGAAACTGCCAAAGCTCCAATCCCGCCCTGGTCCCGAGCCATAACCTACGATCACCCGCCCGCCAGGTTTGGTGGCAGCCGCAAGGTTATCGACCACGAATTGTCTGCTTTCTGGGGCGATGAAACCCATCACATTACCCGCGGAGACGATTGCATCATACGTGTCGTGCGGGAGTGAGTCTTGCGCTAAGTCCCCCACGAACCACGTGGCGTCCGGGTGGTCTTCGCGTGCGTAGTCAATGAGAACCGGATCCACATCTGAGCCATGAGCATGGTGTCCATGGTCCTGAAGCCATCCTGCAATCCGGCCAGTACCGCACCCAGCATCCAAGATGGTAGAACCTGGCTGCACTAATGCGTGAACGAGCCGTGCTTCCCCATAAATATCTTTTCCTTGTTGCGCCATGGACCGCCAGCGTCGGGCGTAATTGTGAGAGTGATCGGGGTTTGCTGCAGTAATCTCTTTCCAGGTGCGCATAGGCACAAGTATGCCATAGGCGAAAGTGTGACCTATGATGCTTGAGGCGCCTCGTTCTACGCCACACTGTGCTAGAGCGCTGGCTTATCTTAGGCCCGTATCCGGGCTTTACCCTTCACAGGAAGGACTGCCTATGCAGCAGCGCAACCCCCGCAATCAGGGTCCACAAAAGAACCGGAGTTCGCTTTCGCGACCGACTCTTCGCCCTATTCCCCGAGTCCTCAAGGCCTCGCGCCCTGCTGCCGCAAAATCTGCGAAGGGTTCCAAACCTGCGTGGACTCCACTGACCGTTGAGGAAACGATCGGCCGGTGTCGTGTCTTCCGTGACGGCGTGTGCATGCCCACGGAATTTAGCCCGCAGGGTGCGCTCAACGAGGTGCGCGATTCGGGAGGTTTTGTCTGGTTAGACGTTCATAGCCCGGCCGAAGAGCACATGGAAAAGATTGCGGAGATGTTCGACATTGACGAGCTCATCGTTGAGGACGCCGTGCAAGCACACCAGCGCCCTAAGGTCGAACGTTATGAGGATCAGCTTTTCTTCGTGCTGCGTACGATTACGTATTCGGATTCTGAAGAAGTTCGCAACTCTCGTGACATTATCCAAACCGGTGAAGTCCAGATGGTAGTCAGCAAGGACTTCATCTTGACCATTCACCATGGCCAACCTGTCCCCGGACTGGTTGATCGACTTGATCGGAACATGGAAAATGAGGAACACACCCCTATCGCTCTAGGGTGGGAGGTCGCTGACCACATCGTGTCTGAGTACAACACGATCGTTGACAGTCTTGACGACGCCGTCGACAGCCTCGAAGAGGACGTCTTCTCCCCTGACTCCGATCTTGACATTCAGCCGATTTACCAGCTGAAGCGAGAAATTTTAGAGATGCGCCATGCAATCTCCCCGCTGGGAGCGGCGTTGAACGTACTTATCCACCAGGGCGATGTAGTCAACGAGGAATTGCGCACGTACTTCCGCGACGTCCTGGACAACCAGACGATTGCTCGCGACCAGGTTTCACAGTTCGACGAGCGACTGAGCTCGCTTATCGACGCCGCCGTAGCCAAGGTGAGCCTGCAGCAGAATATGGACATGCGACGTTTATCGGTCATCGTCGCGATGATCTCCGTGCCTACTTTGATCGCTGGTGTATATGGCATGAACTTCGACACAATGCCAGAACTGCATTGGCTGTTCGGCTACCCGATGGCATTAGGGTTGATGCTGCTCAGCGTAATTATCATTTACGTATTCTGTCGTCGCCGCAATTACATCTAGGTGGTGGTACCGCAGTAGCGGTTTTACACCTGGCAAAATGGTGCGACCATTGCGGGCAAGGTGCTTTTGTGCGTGTACGATATAACCTATGACTACTCCTGAGCAGAAAGCACATGTCGGCGTCGTAGGTCTTGCCGTCATGGGCTCAAACCTTGCACGTAATTTTGCTAATCACGGACACACAGTTGCGGTGTACAACCGCACTACCGCCAAGACGGACGCCTTCATGGAGGAATTTGGGGATACCGGAAACTTCATTCCATCCTCCACAATCGAGGAATTTGTCGCTTCCTTGGAGCGCCCACGCCGCGCGATCATCATGGTGCAGGCAGGTAAAGCAACCGATGCTGTCATCGAGCAGCTAGCCGATGCCATGGAAGAAGACGACATCATCGTCGACGGCGGAAACGCCTTGTACACAGACACTATTCGCCGTGAGAAAGAAATCTCTGCCCGAGGCCTACACTTCGTCGGAACCGGTATTTCCGGCGGTGAGGAAGGCGCATTGAACGGCCCCTCTATTATGCCTGGCGGTACCGAGAAGTCCTACGAATCCCTCGGCCCTCTGCTGGAAGACATCTCCGCGAAGGTTGACGGCACCCCCTGCTGCACCCACATCGGCCCAGACGGCGCAGGCCACTTTGTCAAGATGGTCCACAATGGCATCGAGTATGCAGACATGCAGGTCATCGGCGAGGCATACCACCTGCTACGCTACGGCGCAGGCTTGGAACCAGCCGAGATTGCCGACATCTTCGCGCAGTGGAATGAGGGAGACCTCGATTCCTACCTCATTGAGATTACCGCTGAAGTGCTCAAGCAAGTTGATGCAGAGACCGGTAAACCATTCATCGACGTCATTGTTGACCAAGCCGGCCAGAAGGGCACCGGTCGTTGGACCGTGAAGGCGGCCCTGGACTTGGGCATCCCCGTTACTGGCATCGGCGAAGCCGTGTTTGCCCGTGCACTGTCTAGCGCTGCGTCTCAGCGTGCAGCAGCGCAGGACAAACTTCCGGCAGGACACACCACTACCCTGGCAGATCTCGGAATTAAGACCGAAGATTTCGTGGAGGACGTTCGCCGCGCCCTGTACGCTTCCAAGTTGGTCGCATACGCGCAAGGCTTCGACGAAATCGCCGCTGGTTCTGAAGAACACGGCTGGAACGTGGACCCGCGCGACTTGGCACGCATCTGGCGTGGCGGTTGCATCATCCGTGCAAAGTTCCTGAACCGCATCGTAGAGGCTTACGACGAGAACCCAGATGTCGAGTCCCTGCTGCTTGCCCCTTACTTCACCCAGCAAGTTGCAGACTCCGTGGACGCATGGCGCCGGGTCGTCGTCGCTGCAACGCAGATTGGTCTGCCAATTCCAGTATTCGCGTCTTCATTGTCGTACTACGATTCGCTACGTTCCCACCGCCTGCCGGCCGCACTGATCCAAGGTCAGCGTGACTTCTTCGGTGCGCACACTTACGGGCGTGTTGACCGCGAAGGCACCTTCCACACCCTGTGGTCCGGCGACCGCACCGAAATCGAGGCATAGACCACTATTTCCATCTGAACTTCACCTTCGCCTACTATGGCGGGGGTGATTTCTTTTTCTGACCTCGGCCTAGCTCAACCGATTATCCGTGAGCTCACCAAAATCGGGGTCAGCACCCCAATGCCGATTCAAGCGGCCACGATTCCTGACGCACTAGCGGGCAAAGACGTCCTAGGCAAAGGGCCAACTGGCTCAGGGAAAACGTTCGCTTTCGGCCTCCCGATGATCCAACTGCTGGGCAATTCCCCATCGTTACCCGCTCACCCACGGGGTCTTATTATTGTCCCCACCCGCGAACTCGCCGCTCAGGTACGCGAACGCCTCGACGATCCCGCGCATGCGATGAATCTCCGCGTCCTTGACGTTGTAGGAGGCGTGCCGATCAAAAGGCATATAACGGCGCTTGCTCGTCCAGTGGACATTTTGGTGGCTACGCCCGGTCGTGCGCAGGACTTGATTAATCAGCGGAAGCTTTTCCTCGACAAAGTGGAGATCACCGCGCTCGACGAGGCTGACCAGATGGCCGACATGGGATTCCTTCCGCAAGTGCAGGCTCTTCTCAACCTCACTCCGGCAGGAGGACAGCGTCTTCTCTTTTCTGCCACGCTGGACAACGCTGTAAAAAAACTCGTGGACCGCTTCCTTCATAACCCGGTGCAGCATTCCACTGTGGTGCGCGAAGCCGCCGTGGAAACAATGGACCACCATCTCTTCACCGTCGCCGATAAACCGTCGCGCAACGATGTCGTTCTCCGTATCGCAGCGCGTGATGGCCGCACTGTCATGTTTATGCGCACCAAACATGCCGTCGATAGACAGGTGAAAAAGCTGCGGCGCGCCGGGATCGATGCAGTAGGTTTGCACGGCGACAAGAGCCAGAATCAACGGGCGCTTGCGATTAATCGCTTCACGACGGGCGCTAGTCCCGTTCTCGTGGCCACTGACATCGCCGCCCGCGGCATCGACATTAAGGGTGTGAGCCTGGTGGTTCACATTGATCCTCCTGCTGAGCACAAGGCATACGTGCACCGTGCGGGGCGGACCGCGCGTGCCGGCGACAGTGGCACCGTCGTGACGTTAGTTATGCCGGAGCAGATTAAAGATGTGCGGAAGCTGCTGAAACAAGCCGGAGTGAACGCTACGGAAACTAAGGTAGACGCCGCCAGCCCAGCGCTTACCCAGATTACCGGGGCTCGTGAGCCAAGTGGTCAACCGCTATCGCAACGCCCTGGCGAGGAAACGGCTCAAAGCTCTCATCAGCGGACGCGGCACGGTGGCGATCGGAATCGCGGGAAGAAGCACACCCGTCGCGGCGGAGGGCGCGGCAACAGCACCGGCAAATCTGCTAAGAGCCGCCCACGCCGTACTAGCGCAAATACTACGCCCCGTAGTAAAAAGCGTTAGAATATAGCAACAATCATGGACATCCTTATAAGTATCCTCTCACTGGTGGGTTTTGTGCTGCTTACAGCCAGTACAGGCCTGTTCGTGGCTATTGAATTCGCCCTCACAGGATTGGAAAAATCCACCGTCGAAAACCATCTCAAGGAAAAGGACGATAGGCGAGCACACGCAGTCGCACGCGACTTCAAGAATCTTTCCTTTACGCTCTCGGGCGCACAGCTTGGCATTACTGTCACCACGCTGGCGACGGGCTTCTTAGCAGAACCTGTGCTGGCTCAATTTTTCACTCCAGCACTTGAGTTAGTGGGCTTAGGTGAATCGGCCGCCTCAAGTGTTGCTCTGATTCTGGCGCTTGTCGTCGCCACCACATTGTCGATGGTGTTTGGCGAACTCGTGCCAAAGAACTGGGCTATCACCGACCCGCTGACTGTGGCGCGCTTCGTCGTGCCTCCTGTCAATGCTTTCAATGTTGCGTTGAAGTGGTTCATCAAAGGGATGAACGCGTCGGCGAACTGGGTTGTTCGCAAGATGGGCTTCAACCCATCCGATGAGCTCGCGTCTGCACGTTCACCACAAGAGTTGTCCTCGCTTGTCCGCAACTCTGTGGAGGGTGGTTCCATCGATTCTGCTACAGCAGATGTGCTCGAGGCCTCCCTCGAATTTGGTGACTCAACCGCGCAGTATTTGATGACCCCTCGTTCCACGGTGGATTTTCTACGAACAGATTCGACGGTCACCGAATTGATTTCGCTTGCCATCGAGTCTGGACATTCCCGTTTTCCAGTTGTCGAAAGTGACCTCGATGAAACGGTAGGCGTTGTCCACATTAAGGATGCATTCTCGGTTCCCTACGATGACCGATCTTGGACCACTGTTGGATCCCTAGCGCGGGAAATTCCAACTATTCCGGATTCCCTCGACGGCGATGCCGTGTTGAAGGCCGTGCGATCCGCTGGGTCCCAACTTGTGCTCGTCGCCGATGAGTATGGCGGCACGGCAGGCATCGTAACCATTGAAGATGTTGTCGAAGAGATTGTCGGCGAAGTCTATGACGAACACGATGATCAACTCGCCGAACGCGACTTCTTCCAGATGGGAACCAGCTGGGAAGTATCGGGCCTAGCCCGACTCGATGAACTTGAAGAAACAGTAGGATACCGCTCCCCTAACGGCCCCTACGAGACTGTCGGCGGACTCATCATGGCCACTCTCGGACGAATCCCGGAAGAAGGCGACATCGCATTGCTACCTGCCGAAGAAGGTGACCTCATTGAAACGCTCCACCCAGACGCTGGCGGTCGGTGGATTGCCAAGGTCACAGTCATGGAAGAGCGTCGGGTAGATAAAGCGCTATTCACGCCAATTTCTGATGAACAAGCAAAGGAGTATGAAGCATGAGCATTTGGATGACCATTATCCTCATCGCCGGGCTCCTCCTTGCCAACGCTTTTTTCGTCGCCAGCGAATTCGCCCTCATATCTTCGCGCAAGGACCGCATCGAAGCCCTTATTGCCCAGGGTAAACCTGCGGCAAAGCGGGTACTTTACGCCACCGAGCACCTGTCAATCATGCTGGCGGCATCCCAGTTGGGTATCACTATCTGTTCACTGGTGCTGGGGAAAGTCGCTGAACCTGCCGTAGCTCACTATGTTGAGGAACCATTCCTGGCGCTTGGGGTCCCAGAGAACCTGATTCACCCGATTTCTTTTGTCATCGCTCTGGGCCTGATTACCTTTTTGCATATTCTCTTCGGTGAGATGGTCCCGAAAAATATTGCGATCGCAGGGCCTGAATCATTGGCAATGTGGTTGTCGCACCCGATTATCATCTGGACTAAACTCACGCGTCCGCTTGTGGCTTTCCTCAACTGGATCGCACGTATCACCCTTCGTGCTTTTGGCGTGGAGCAAAAAGATGAACTTGACTCCACGGTGGATCAGCAGCAATTAGCGTCGATGATCGCTGAATCTCGTGCTGAAGGTTTCCTTGACGCTGAAGAACATGCCCGCCTGAACAAAGCGTTGCGCTCAGAGAACAGGTTTGTCACCGAGGTGCTTATCCCGCGCGACGAGGTACGAACTCTAGACGGTAGCAGTGGCGCACGGCTCGGTGACCTCGAAGAACTTGTGGTCTCAACCGGCTTTTCGCGTTTCCCCGTAACTGGTCCTAACGGCAATTATCTCGGCTACGTTCACATCAAGGATGTCCTAGGAAATCTAGCCACCGATGACCCGGATACAATTATCCCCCGTGAGGACATCCGCCCACTGATTTCCATTGATGCGACGATGGCTCTCGACGAAGCCCTCCATACGATGCACGTCAAGTCTGCTCACATGGCGCAGGTGATCCAAGACGGCCAGATGAAGGGCGTGGTCACTCTCGAGGACATCATTGAGGAATACGTGGGCACGGTCTCAGATTGGACCCACGAACAAAACGCATAAACCATGGTTGCGCCGCGGGCTTCAGGGCAGGTGCGGCTCCCCTGTAAAATAAGAAGCGCTTTACGGCTGAGATATGAACTGTTCTAAAAGGAGTATGCAGTGTCACGTCACCGGGCTGACCACAGTCCTTTACGTATAGCCCCGTGGATTTTCGTGGCGCTAGTCGTCGTCGCCATTTCTGTGACAGCGGCGTGGGTCTGGGACGGGGCGCGTGAACGCCAACAAGCTTCTGACGCAGCCTTCAAAAACAGTTGTCCTGCGGGAACCATAGAGATCCCGGTTGCACAGTGGCGTCAAGGCGCAGCTGACTCAGTGATTTCCGCGTTTGAATCCATGGGGACAGTGCGTGACTATTGCCTCAAGCCCGTCATCACTGACGATGTGCAGAAGGCCGCTATCCTCGTTGCTCCTTCTCTCGCCCACACCTCACGAGAAGCCGTTGACAGCACTGTTGTAGGAACTACGCCTGTTTTCCTCCACGAACCGGATACCACTGAAGCTCCCGCTGCCCAGGTTGTCTACCCAGTAGTAGATCTACCGCAAGCGTCTGCTGCCGCCGCGAAAGCTTTAGCGCATTCCTCCGCCGAAGCCGACAACCTCCTGCACCGCGATCGCTTCGTCACCGCAGAAATTGCCCGAGCATCGGGGCGTCCTTTCGTGACCACAGATTCTGGACAAGAGATTCCTGGCGCCGACATTCCCGTCTCAGCCTGGGCTTTAGCTGCCACTAGTGCGTCCCCTGAAAGTGAAGAAATACTGCGGGTATCACGCTCGCTTATCGACGCCCTCCCCGCAGAATCCATCACCACCGAGTACCACCAGGCAGTGCCTGCACCAAGCAACAACCCAGTCGCTACCCTGTATTTAATCGACACTTCTGAGGCTGCAGCGCCATGGTTGGGATCGATTGCCTCAGGAATGGGTACTTCAGCCGCTCAGCTTGAAGCTCAAGGCAAGCCGATAGCAGTGTGGAATTATTCCTCCCCTTTAAACGAGGGCGTTAATAAACCATGGCGCGTGAACACTAGTTTCGGACAAGCAAACGCTGGTGAAATTGCTGCACGCTGGGGTACGGGCGGAGTTCCTCAAACACGAACGTCGTTGCTCGCAGCTGCGGAGGCAGCAAGCACCTACAGCAACGAGACGAAGCAACCTGTGCGGGTTGTCCTCGTAACTACGGGATCCGTACCTGAGTCAATGTCGGATGCTGATTTTGCGGCGCGCTTCGGCGAAGTCCAAGCTATGGGTGAAGTGATGCTGGATGTGGTGCATCTCGGTTCTGCCCCGGTTGACCCAGTTATTGCGGAGAGTGCTCAGTCCGTGACGCAGCTGGCAGCAAATAAAGCAACACCCGAAACCTTTGCGCGGGTTTCGGGCGTATTCGGGGAGTAAAAGCGAACGTGCTTTAAGAAGAGTTACGCATACGACGACGTTCAGCAAGTTCGTCGACGCCAAAAACAGCGGGCGCTTCTGGTTCTACGGATTCTGCCGGGAATTCTGCGATGGTGCCGGTGAGTTCTTTCATAATCCCGGGGACTGCAATACCGAATACGCCTTGGCCGTCGGACAAAAGATCGATAACTTCATTGGCGGACCGGCATTCATACACGGTTGCGCCATCAGATACGAGCGTAATACCAGCTAAATCTTCGACGCCACGATCTCGCAGACGCTCAACCGCTTGGCGGATATTCTGCAATGAAATACCAGTGTCGAGGAGACGCTTAACGATTTTGAGGACCAGGATGTCCCGGAATGAGTACAGGCGCTGGGAGCCAGATCCGCGTGCACTGCGGATAGATGGCTTCACCAAATTGGTGCGTGCCCAGTAATCGAGCTGCCGGTAGGTAATGCCAGCGACTTGGCAGGCGATGGGGACTCGGTATCCAACTTCGTCGGATGGTCCAACGTCGAAGAGTGTTGCCTGTACTCCGTTAGACGCCTGTTCGCTCATTATTTCTCCCTAAACTGATGTTGCTGAAAAGTGTACGCCATGTCGCGCGCAATGTCTCAACTGTAAAACAGGTTTACTTAAACATCGTGCGACACGCCGTAACCATCAACCTCAACTTTAAGGTTATACCCCTTCTTCCCCACTGTCCTCTTGAGTTTCATTAGTCCCAGGAGTTTCTTCAGAATCGAGTTTAAAATCTTCTTCAGAGACCCCGAGGTTCTTCATGAACTCCTCAAAATCACTCGAGGTCCCTTGCTCGTCGGCGTCGAAGGATTCCCCTATTTCTTCCGCTGATTCGGATTTAGCGATGGAAAATCCCAGGGTCTCTTCCATCTCTTCGGCGGGAATGAAAAGCGATGCTTCGCGCAATACTATTGGATCCGCGTACAACGGTATATCGAGCTCAAGAGATAAGATGATGGCGTCCGAGGTCTTGAGGTCGAAGGACTTTCCGTTGCCAAGATTTAGCGTCGCTACAAACACTCCCTCGAAATAGTTTGTCAACGTCACAGTTGGCTCATCACTGAAATTGCGAATAATGTGCCCCGCGACTTCATGTATCTCTGGCCTTCGAGGTTCGTGGCCAGACATGCGCGCCTCAATATGTGCGGCTTGTGCTGGGCTTATCCATACGGGGATTATCCTGGCTTCTTCTTCCCAACCCAGCACGCAGCAGGAAAAATTTTCGGGGCCAAGAACTTTGGCGCCGTAAATCTTCAATGCTACAGGCTTACCCATTTATCCCAGTTCTTTCCGTACGGCTTCTTTAAGCAACGCTCCGTGCAACGACACCATGAGGGCAGAAAGTTGCTGACCAAGCTCCTCAGCACGAGCATGTGCAACATCGTCGTGTGCTTGCGCAACCGGCCGGACCGCAGCTGAGATTAAGTCGGCCTGACGTCGTGCTGCTTGCGCAACGGTCCTCAGATGGCGCATGTCGTACCCATATTCTGCAATGGCATGCGCTTGCCGTACAACGTTCACATCGTCGGGCCCGAAATATCCGGCAGCATCGGGGCTAATCAGTTTATTCGCCACAATATCTGCGATGAACTCGGGCGAGGTTCCAGTTTGCTCCGCTAAATCAGAGTCTGTTATGCGGACAGGTGCCGGTGCTTTAAAGTTTTCCGGTGCAACCATGACCCCGGCAGAAGCCAACGGAGTGACGTTACCCGCATCCATGGCCTCAAGCTGCTCTCGAATAACTTTCAGAGGCAAGTAATTATCGCGCTGGACCGTGAGAACATAGCGCAAACGGTTGATGTCACTTTCAGAAAACCGCCTGTACCCCGAAGCGGTACGCGATGGAGACACCAAACCTTCAGATTCAAGGAATCGAATCTTAGACACCGTAACATCGGGGAACTCTGCCTTGAGTTGTTCAAGAACAATCCCAATGGACACGGTCTTGGGCTTGGTGGTTTTGGTCGACGTCCGGGATTGCGCCGCGGATGACGATGACACTGCGCTCACGATAACTACCTACTCTGACACAAAGCCGGTGCACCCGACGAGTACACCGGCCTAGATAACCCTTACGGGCTCACCGAATGTTGAACTAGATTACTTCTTTGGACCAGCCAGAAACACTAGGCGGAACTTGCCAATCTGAACTTCATCGCCGGTGGAAAGAATTTCGGAATTGCGTGGCTCGCGGTTGACATACGTCCCGTTCAGCGATCCCACATCAACAACCTCGTATTCACCATCGTCAGTCTGACGGAATTCTGCGTGACGGCGAGAAACGGTGACATCATCGAGGAAAATGTCCGCCTCAGGGTGACGTCCCGCAGTTGTGACTTCCTGGTCTAGAAGGAAGCGGGCACCAGCGTTAGGCCCGCGCTTGACCACCAGCAGAGCGGCGCCTGCCGGAATATTATCTGCACTGTCCTGTGCAGGCGCGGATGCAGCACCCGACTCCATTTCTTTGAGGAGATCGGCACGAAAAACTGACGTGGTTTCGACCTGCTGAGGCTCCAGGTTGTTCTGCTCGTTGCTCATCTATTTATCCTCCGCTTCAGACGGGTAAGTACGATGGCTACCATAATAGCGACTTTTTAGATTGTCGCCGGCCGCTTATGAGATTACACCACTGTAATTGCACAGAAGCATTGGAAGAATCCATCATGGCAACCAGGGCGACGTTTTTCCTAACGGAAAATATTACCTATGCCTGAAATAACGGAGTTGCCTCCCGACAAGGGATTGTCGGAAACCATATAGGTCCACGTTGCAGAAGGACGCGAAAGGCCTTCATCATCAAGGTGGGCACCGGAGGCGTCGATAAGCACCGTGTTAAAGGTCTGCACTGCTTTGTCGACTGCCCGTTGAGCTAGGTCCTTAAATTCGCGCACCGCGATTCGGTGGTACTCGTCAATGGGAGTCTCGCGGGCTATTGCACGCAAATGGATGGATTCACGGACGTCATCCATGACCTCAAGGTGCTCGGCCCACTCGTTGTCCAAGTGAAAAAGCATAATTTCGCGGGCTGCATGCTCGCGTACATCGGTGGGAAGATCCCCAAGCTCCGCTGCACGGTTAGGGCTCCGCTCAGCGAGCTCCTGCCATGCTTTGGGGGTGTCCAGAAGTTGGGCGCGACGCTTTTCGATGATATCCCGCTGATCAGCCAGCAGCTGGTTGTATTTCCATGTCTGCGCGTGAATTTCCAAAAGCTGCCCCTCAGTAACACGCTGACAGTGTTCAACAAATTCTTGGACCCGTGGTGCAGTGATCAGGCCGTCCTCCTCAGGATGCGCAACGACGCTTTCGTCGGCTCCACCGGCAACGACTACGTCGTCCTCCAAAGACACGAAGAAAAGCGATAGCCCCGGATCGCCCTGACGGCCGGCACGTCCACGGAGCTGATTATCCAAACGCGCCGTCCTGTGACGCGACGTACCAAGCACCGCTAGACCACCCACGGCGACGACTGCGTCGTGGTCTTTGCCGTCTGCGCCTCCGAGTCTGATGTCGGTGCCTCGGCCGGCCATTTGGGTGGATACGGTCACGCGCCCAAGGTCGCCGGCCTCGGCGATAATCGCGGCTTCTTCGGCGTCATTCTTTGCATTGAGCACGTTGACCTCGATGCCTCGGTGACGCAATGCTTCCGCAAGAGCTTCCGATTCCGCGACGTCCTGCGTGCCGACGAGCACTGGTCTCTGCTCCCCGTGCAGGACCTCAATTTCGCGCACGATCGCGGCATTCTTTTCTGCCATAGTGGCGTAGATTCGGTCGGCTTCGTCGAAACGCTGGAGTGGCTTATCTCGGTCGATGACCGACACGTGCAGGTCATAGAACTGGCGCAGCTGGTCGGTTGCTTCTACAGCTGTGCCGGTCATGCCGCAGACCATCGGGTAGCGCCGCATGAGCGCTTGGAGTGTCATGGTGTCGAGGATGCGACCGCCCTCAGTCACATCGAGGCCTTCCTTAGCTTCCACTGCGGCTTGCAGGCCGTCCGGCCACCTTTGAAGATCAGCGACACGGCCCCGAGAGGCGTCGATAAGCTGAATTTTTCCATCCCGGACAATGTAGTGGACATCGCGTTGCAGCAGGGCATGGGCGTGCAGGGCCAGGTTCACTTGGACCAGTGTGGTGCCGACGTGTTCGTCACTGTAGAGCGAGTCAATGCCAAGTTCCCGCTCCACGCGGTTAGCACCGTCCTCGGTGAGAAACACATTTCTGCGATCCTCGTCGGTGTTGTAGTGCTCCCCTTCCTTGAGCCGGCCAACGACCGCAGTGATATGACCGGTCGGCGCCTTACCCGGCTGACTACCAGCAAGCACAAGCGGAACGAGAGCTTCGTCCACGAGCACTGAGTCCGCCTCATCCACAATTGCAACGTCAGCGGGTTGCTGCACTGCATCGACACGGTCAGTGACTTGATGATCGCGCAATACGTCGAAACCAATTTCGTTCACGGGGCCGTACACAACGTCGCACGAGTAGGCCTGGGCGCGCTGCGCATGATCCTTCTTTTCCGTAATCGCCCCGACACTAACGCCAAAATACTCCACGAGTGGCCCCATCCAATCAGCATCGCGCTGGGCCAAATAGTCGTTCACGGTGATAACGTGAACGCGCTTGCCCAAAAGAGCAAACCCGGTCGCGGCCATTGCCCCCACCAAGGTCTTGCCCTCACCTGTAGCCATCTGTATGACGTCACCCTCCACGAGGCGGAGGACCGCTTGCGTCTGCGACGGAAATGGTTTCAACCCGAGGGTGCGTTCAGAGGCAACGGCTAATGCGGCGAGGAAGGTCGCTGAATCTTTCACTTTGCCATCGGCAAGCGCACCGCGCGCAGCTGAAACAACTTCCTTATCGCTGAGTTGCGCTAAATCAGCGATGATTCCAGTAGCTTTCTCGGAGATTGCCCGGCTGCGTTTTTGGTTGCGCGACGTCCCCGCTCCCATCGCTTTCCAGAACCAATCAAACGCTGCCATCGCCGCGCCTCCCTGTTTACTTGTGTCGAATGTTTCCGTACCAGTCTAGCCATCACAGCTGCACATAACTTACGGCCTCCCATCCGCTACTCGTCCGCCTACGTTGCGGAGTTAGAGTAGTACCCATGACATCGACGTTCCCACCTTCAAGACGGTGCCCATGTGGTTCTGGCTTAACTTTTGGTGAATGCTGCAAGCATTATCACGACGGCGCCCAAGCACCCACCGCAGAGACACTTATGCGTTCCCGCTTCAGCGCGTTTGTCACCCACGACGAGCCCTACCTCTTACGCACCTGGGATCCCGCGACCCGACCTATTGGTCCCTTAGCCCTGGATCAGATGCCCATTACGTTTTACCGGTTGGACATTCTTGATACCCGCGATGGTGGATTGCTTGACGACGCCGGCGTGGTCGAATTCGAAGCCTTCTACAGAGGTGATCCCTCAGGCTCCCAGCGTGAACGCAGCACTTTCCGACGCATCGAAGGAGCCTGGTATTACACCGACGGTGATGTTTCCTAACCCGGAATCACCTGGATTTTTAGGCAAATTACAGCAGTGTGGTGTAACCTCATTCTCGTTGTCTTAAGTAGATAACGGCGGGCTATGGCGCAGTTTGGTAGCGCACTACACTGGGGGTGTAGGGGTCGCAGGTTCAAATCCTGTTAGCCCGACTCTTGATCATTAAGAACAAATCTGGAGGCCGGTACGCAATGTACCGGCCTTCAGTGTTTTCCCGTTAGCGTCCGATAAGACGCGGAACTACAGGATCACCATCACCCAACAAAGCCTTCAGATTGCCCCGCCTCTCGACGACACTCGTCACCGCCTTCATTCGCTTCTTTTCCCGAGAACCACCGGCTCCCATCGGTGCACCACCAGCCATCATCGGGTGGCCACCACGAACCCCCTGAGAGGCGGAGCCCTGGGGTGCTGAGGCGGAACCGGAAGCAGATGCGCCAGTGCTCGGAACGCCTGCGCCTGGTGTGCTGGTGCCTGGCGTGCCGTTGCCTGTCATGCCCGCACCTAATCCACGACCAAGAGCACCGGCCGAACTACCAGCAGCCCCACCGAAACCGGTGCCACCAAAACCTGGACGCGGTGAACCAACACCACCGGCGCCTGTTGCGCCGTGCAGTCCACTCATTCCAGCTGCCCCCGAAGTCGCCTTGCCCCGAAGAGCGCCGGCGTGGCCTAAACTACCGATCCTGCTGGTTCCCGGGCCAACGTTGCCACGTAGCGTGCCGCCCTGACCGATTCCTCCGATTCCGGCCGCTCCCATGCCACCGTTTCCCAGGACACCAGAACCAGGTAAAGAACCCACATTCGCAGCCGTACTTGGCGACGTCCCGGACACAGGACCCAAGCTCCCCGGAATACCCGGTGTCATTCCACCTAATGACGGCACCGCCGCGGACTGCGCTGCTGGTGCAAGCGACGCGATCTCCGTTAAGGCCCCACCACCAGTGATACGAGGCGGCTCCGCAGCCGCGCGCAAGAACTGTGCCGATTCCGGTGCAGCACGCATAACATGCTCAATTTCTGCCTGACTCGTCGGAGTCATCGCAGCTAAAGCCTCACGGAAAGAATTCACAGCCACAGCATCAGTCTTCGCCTCAGCAACTCCACCGTTTCCGTTGTTCTGCGTTGGGGCACCAATAAGAGTCTCAACCGGTGGGCGGGAAAACTCAGCAAATACCGACCACAACGGCGGCCACGCCTGGAGCAATGCTTGTTCAGCAGCAATACGCTCAGCAGGAACCGGGATAAGTGCTAACGCTGCATGTGCTGCCCGAACGTATTGGCTACCCCACCCGTGTGCTGCCTGCATACCGACAAGCCCACTGCGCACACCCGCACCATTGAGACTGAAGTTATGAGCAAGTTTTGCCACATCAGCCAGGGTTTCCGAAGCTCGGTCAAATTGTGGGCCGGTGTTGACAGTGTTGACATCTCCAGCAAGCTGGGTGAACCTAGCTGCAAGATCAGTCATACCTGCGTTGATTGCTTCCCAGGATTGTTGGCCAGAGATCATTGCTGCCGTATCCGTGGTTAAGAATTGTTGCTCCAGCTCACCGAAAGATAACGGCGGAATGATCACCGCTGGTGTTATGCCGAAAGGATGCGCGGTAATAGGTGGCGCTTTCTCAAAAGAGATGGCTTCAGCATTAGCGTCAAAACCGACGTCAGCATGGCCGAGGACTGCTTTAAACAGGTTATCCTGCAGAAACGCAACCTGGGTATTCCGTCCCAGGGTATCCGACACCCATTCTGCGTAGTGGCTAAACTTTTCCAGCAAACCTCTCGCTGAAGAATCGTGGCGTTCAAGAACATCGTCATGGATTCGGCCATAGTGATCTAACCCCGAGACCCTAGAGAAACTTGTCAGATTGTTCTGTCTCGTCGTCCGCGAATTCTTTCTCAGCTCTGCGCGAAATGCTTGCAGTCTTCGAACCGTGTCGAAGATAAATTGCTGATCTACTTCAAAACTCATTGAACCCCCAATTCAATCAAAATTTTTTCCAGTCCTTGGACTGCATCCGGACATTGTTCGTGTGGCCGCGGTGGCTTCGGGCCAACGCCCAGCCCGAGAATATAGCTCAACCGTAGCGCTCCCCGAGTGGTGTGAATCGACGCCGTACACCCATCTACAGAATCCGGAAAGTGGTGCGTATACATTGAGGGAAAACGCTGAGAAACGTTTTCGTACATAATCTCGCCATCTTTGGCAATGCCAGCTTTATACGCCATATCGGCTGCTATGTAGTACTCATATTTCGTAAAGTAATCGTCAGGCTGCTTGTCACGGAAAGCGCAGACCGATGACTTTACGAATTCAAGTGCCTTGGGTTCTGATAGAGGTCGCGAATCTAAAACACGCTCAAAAAACTGGGATGGAATTTCGTCACAGACTACAGGCACGTCAAGGGTGTAGTCGTCATCGGGATAATCTCCGAGAACGAGTGGAGATTTCAGAAAGTCTGGTGGTGCATTTTTAGTAGGCGCCTCATTACTAGCGTCCGCATCCACGGAACGCACTTCATCCCTAGCAGAGTCATCTGGGGCACTAGGCGAACACCCCGATAAGACAACAGACAACGTAGCCACGATTGCGGCCACGCATACACGTAGTGTTTTCACGCTTCCCTCCCACGCAATCAAAGAACGGGGACTTTCCCCATAGTTATTCGACGTGGAATCCCCCTAATTCGGTTCCCCCCAACGCCCCTCGTGCAACCAACGTGCACATGTATTGCTTACCGTAGCAGAATAACGAGCGATTGCCTAGACTTTTGCAATACAGAAATTAGCCGCACTACACCGCTCGTTCCATAGAGGACGAAAGGCAGAATTGCCCAAAGAGGACGGCCTACACCATCGCCTAGCGACCCGACTGGTGAAAGCTCTAGCCTTCAATCCTGAAGAAGTGCTTAATTTCCCGGGTAGCGTATCCATCGGGGACAGAAGTGCGCGGGTCATTTTCTGCGCCTGGCCACACGTGCTGGCCTCCCCCAATACTGATATGCTTAATCGGCGCCACGCACTGCGTCCACATTTTTCTCACCACGTCCTGGGTGACTCGGTCCACGTGAATTGGCCCCGTACACGCGTTCCTTTGTGTGGCGCGCTCGAGGACTCGGTCGACGGAATCGTACTGCTCCCCGTGCCGAATTCCACCGTGATACTGGATTACGGGGTCCTGGGTGCCGTGGATATCGAGGGTGGCCATCGGTTTGTCGGAGCACTCAGCAAAATACTTGTGATAGTAGGCCGCCGACACTGATGCTGTACCGGCGAAAACATCCGGCATGCGGCAGCCTAGGAGACTGGCGAAACCGCCTCCATTGCTCATACCCGCTGCATAAACCTTGCCCCACCGGATTGGGAGCGTCGCTCCTAAGCGCGCAAGGGTAAGCGCAACCATGGTTTCATCAGCACGCGAATCATTAGTCACCGCATACGGCCCGCCTTGCCAGGCGGATTCCAAGCCTTGCGGGTAGACAACTACCGCATTGGTTTTATGCATGGCCACTACCTTGCGAAAGTTCTCGGCATTGTCCCCTTTGCCGTGGAAAAAGAACAGGACAGGGTAACCGCCTTCAGGAATGGGGCCGGAGGGGACGTCGATAAGCATCGTGCGAGACTGTCCGTCTACTTCGACGGTCTCCGACACAGAAACCCCGGGCGCCACCTGGCCAAGGGGCTGCGCGTCACCTGCAAAACGCGCGACCTCTTCGGCGGGCCGTGCGGGAACTTCCACAGCCGATGTCTTCTCTGGGGGCGCGTCTTCTCCTGCGGCACAACCTGTGAGCATGCCAATAACAGCGAGCACACATACCGCACACACTGCACGCACCCCGGAGGCAATCATGCGCCTAGTGTAGGCGAGTAAGGTACATCGGTGATGAATAGCTCCCACTACCCGTCCACCGCGCCACGATCGCAAGCTAACGCCCCGCGGTTTAGTTCAGCCCACAGCCGCGCACAACATGCAAGCGCCTATGCGCACGGCAACGAGGCTGCACAGCACTATCACGATATCCGCCCCAGTTATCCGGCCGAAGTCCTGAGTCTTATACCCACGCGCTCCCGAGTACTCGACGTCGGCGCCGGCACGGGAAAACTCACCGCCCAAATGGTAGCCGAAGGACACACGGTCTATGCGTGCGATCCCAGCCGTGACATGACGCACCTATGCGCACAGGTCACAGGCGTACCCACGTGGCAGGCAACGGCGGAAGCGACAGCTTCCCAGGCTGGTTTTTTCGATGCCGTGACGTGCGCGCAAACATGGCATTGGGTCGATGCAGCACAGGCAAGCAGTGAATTAGACCGCATAGTAAAGCCTGGAGGCCGGGTAATCTTGGTGTGGAATTCCATCGACGTCAGCGATCCCTGGTTCCACAGACTAACCCGCATCATGCACGCAGGAGACATACTCAAGGCCGGGTTCTACCCCACTGTGTCCGAGCCGTGGACAATCACCGATGAGCTCCGCAGCACATGGACCCAACCTATGGCTTTCGACGACATCATGGCACTCACCGCAACGAGGTCTTACTGGTTACGCGCAAACGAAAAGATCCGCGAGCGCGTGCGTGGCAACTTGGAGTGGTATTTCTTTGAGCACAGCGCACTGAACCGCGACGCAATTATCGCACTGCCCTACCGGACAGACGCTTTCGTCCTCACAAGGAGCTCCTAACCATGTCTGCGCACCGACCTCACCAAACATCCCCCACGCCGGAGCTCAGCCTTTCGACGATGCGCACGCTCGTTGCAGTCGGCCAAGCCGAATCCATCGGACTTGCTGCAAAAGCGCATGGAATCAGCCAGCAAGCCGTCTCAGAACGCGTCCGCACCGCAGAACATACCCTCGGCGTAACGCTTTTTCACCGCACCCCAAACGGAACGGTGCCCACACGCCGCGGGGATGCAATACTCGCGCTCATCCAAGAACACCTCACCCACTACGATGAATTCACATCCGACATTGCCCGCGTTATAAACCCGGGCCACGAAGTCATTCATCTTGCCGCATCGCAAACCATCATGGAGCATTACCTCCCACGATGGCTCGCAGACCTGCACCGCAGCGAACCGGGAATACGATTTACCGTTGCGGCCGGTAATTCCCATGACATCACCCGCGCGGTCATAGCCGGTACAACGTCTTTAGGGTTTATCGAATCCCCCACCATCGAGCGTGAAGTCCATCATCAACTGGCAACAACCACTCTGCTTCACGACGACCTCACCGTCGCCGTAGCCCCAGACCACCCGTGGGCCGCGTACCAGGAAATACCTGCCACGACGGTCCGCAAGACTCCCCTCATCGTGCGCGAACCCGGCTCCGGAACCCGCTCTACCGCCGAAACAGTATTAGGGGCCTTTGCGCCCCCAGTCGCAGAACTGAATTCGCAAGCCGCAATCGTACAAGCAGCACTTCTTCTCCGTGAACCAGCGATCCTTCCCCGCATCGCTCTCGAGGGAACGCCCCTGCGAGCAATCGCAGTCGCAGGTAAAGAAATGACCCGCCCACTGCGAGCAGTGTGGCGGGCCGGAACCAAGCCGCGTGGCGGACTGGCAGCTCTCCTAGCAATCGCCCAAAAATCTGCCTAAGAGGCAAGCGATTGCGGTGCGCCTTTCGGCTACTTACGGCGACGCTCCCGGACGCGGATGGCAAACCGCACCGGAGAACCGTGGAAGCCAAACTCTTCACGGAACTGACGCTCCAAGTATCGGCGGTAGCCAGCGTCCAAGAAACCAGTTGTGAACAAGACGACTGTTGGCGGCCGGGTCGACGCCTGGGTCGCAAACAGTACGCGCGGCAGACGGTTATTTTTCATTGGTGGCGGATTCTTTGCAATGGCCGCACGCAACCAGGTATTCAGCTTGCCCGTCGGAACGCGCTGGTCCCAACTATCCAGAGCTTCCACCATTGCCGGCTCTAGTCGCTGCAAAGCACGGCCAGTCTTCGCCGAAATATTGATCTTGGACACCCACGGCAAGTGGGTAAGCTGCTCATCAAATTCCCGGTCGAAGAAGTAGCGACGGTCTTCGTCCATGAGGTCCCACTTGTTGAACGCGATGACCAAGGCCTTACCTGCGTCCAAGATCATGCCGAGCACCCGCTGGTCCTGCTCCGAAATCGGCTCGGAGGCATCAATAACCATGATGCACAATTCCGCCGCCTCGATCGTGCCGCGTGTGCGCAGTGACGCATAATACTCATGGCCAGAAGCCGTGTGCACCTTCTTGCGCAAGCCCGCGGTATCGATGAACTTCCACAGATGCTTATCTAATTGGACTAACGAGTCCACCGGATCCACGGTAGTACCAGCAACGTTGTCCACAACTGCGCGGTTTTCACCGGTCAGTTTGTTCAACAGAGACGACTTGCCCACGTTTGGACGTCCAACGACAGCAACGCGCCGGGGCCCCGAGGTCACACTCGTGTTACGTGGTGGCTTGTCAAAGTGCGAAATAATTTCATCGAGTACGTCTGCATTGCCGCGACCGTGCTGTGCGGAAATCGGCCATGGGTCACCGAGCCCGAGGGCATAAAACTCCGCGACGTCGGCAAGCGCCATATCCGAATCGACCTTGTTTGCACACACGATGACCGGGACTTCCGAGCGCTGCAGATTACGCGCCATCACCGAATCCGTCTCCGTAATGCCGGTCTTGGAATCAACAACGAACACGATGACGTCCGCCGAAGCCATAGCCGTCTCCGCCTGACGCGCAATGGCTGAATGAATTCCCTTCGTATTAGGGTCCCAACCGCCCGTGTCCTGAACCCAGAAGCGGCGCCCACCCCAATCACTGAGGTACGACACACGATCGCGGGTCACGCCCGGGTGGTCTTCCACGACTGCTTCACGACGCCCAATGAAACGGTTAACTAGAGAAGACTTGCCCACGTTCGGACGGCCTACAACAGCCACCGTATGCAGCGCTTCTTCTTCCACCGGGTAAGCGCCGTAGGCGCGTTCAATTTCGGCCCACTCGTCGTCGGTGAGCTCCTCAGCCTCCGTATCGTACGGGTCGGCGTATACCGCTTCCCCGAACTCGGATTCATCAAAATCCTCCGGGTACTCCCCGTCCGCTGGCTCTACATACTCGAACTCGGTATCCAATTCAGTCTCGTGTTCTGGGGTCACGTTATCACTCATGGGTGTTCTCCTTGGGAGAGGATTGGGCGCTTTCACGCACCAGATCTATAAGAGTGTTTACGACACTCTCTAAAGGCATGTCAGAGGTATCGACGATATGCGCGTCGTCTGCCGGGCGAAGCGGAGATTCCTTACGGGAGGAATCCGCAGCATCGCGTCGATTTACGTCGGCGAGAACCGTATCAAAATCTACCTCTCGGCCAGCTGCAAGGTCCTGATCGTAACGGCGCTGCGCGCGTACTTCAGCAGCTGCGGTAAGGAACACTTTAACCGGGGCGTTAGGAAGAACCGTGGTACCAATATCACGGCCCTCGACGATAGCGCGACCGGATTCGTCGGCAAGCTTACGCTGCAGAGCGACTAAATTTGCGCGCACCTCTGGAACTGCAGAAACCGCCGACACAGCCGCGGTAACTTCTGGACCGCGGATGTCAGCAGAAACATCTTCACCGTCTAAAAGCACCTCATGCGAGTGCGGATCCGCTGAGACCTCAAAAGGAATATCCGCGGTCGCTGCACTAACCGCAGCAGTGTCATCTGGATTAATGCCCTGGTTGAGCACGTGCAAAGTAGCCACGCGGTACATAGCTCCCGTGTCTACGTACCGGGCGCCGAAACGCTCTGCGAGGAGACGGCACGTCGTGGATTTGCCTGTTCCTGAAGGTCCATCAACTGCGACAATGAGTCCCCCATCGGGGGTGTTACTCACATTGTGGAAAGACTCCATTACATGCCCACCGCCTTGTACAGGCTACGCAGCTCAGAATCGTTGAGTGCACGCAGCGAACCAGGCTTTTGCTCGCCCAGCTGCACCGTATGAATCTTGGTGCGAACAAGGCGCTGGACTGGGAATCCGGCAGCTTTCAACATACGCCGAACAATGTGCTTGCGGCCTTCATGCAATTCCACGCGCACCAGCGACTGGCCCTCGTGGGTGTCGATGACTTGCACGTAGTCAGCCTTCGCCGGCCCATCGTCGAGTTCAACGCCGTCCTTGGTCAGCAGACGCACGAGCGCGCGGTCAGCTTCACCGAGAACAGTTGCTAGGTAAGTCTTGGTCACCTCATAGCGTGGGTGAGTGAGACGGTTGGCTAACTCACCATCGTTTGTGAGCAGGAGTAGCCCCTCAGTGTCAGCGTCAAGGCGGCCCACATGGAACAGGCGCTTTCCAGCCACTGTCTTTTCGCTGATTAAGTCACCCACGCAGGGGCGACCCATGTCATCGGACATCGTGGAGAGCACGCCACGAGGCTTATTCAAAATGAAGTACTCCGCATCCTTATCAGTATTGATGCGCACACCATCGACGCGAATGATGTCTACCTCAGGATGCACCTTCATGCCCTGGCGGGTTACTTTTTTGCCGTTGACCTCAACACGACCAGCGTCAATGAGGACTTCAGCGTGACGTCGAGAAGCAACACCAGCCTGCGCGAGAACTTTCTGAAGCCGGGTTCCCTCGCCCTCACGGGGAGCATTCTTGATAGCGTCTAGCTCTTCTTGCGACACATGCTGACGCGTAGAAGGATTGGCATAGGACGGTGTGAGGTCAGGAAGATCAGTATTCTCCTGGTCCGGTATACCGTCACGGTTAGCGGGATTGGTCACAAAAGTGTCCTTACATTATGTTGCGCAGCCTCATACCGGCCACGCTTTGAATACGTACCGCGCCCACTCTAGCAGGCTAACTACGGATTCTCACCATTGTTCTTCGATAGAATCCACGTCAGGCAAAAGTGGTGCCAGATCCGGCAAACGGTCCAAGGAATCAATCCCTAGCGCTTCGAGAAATAAATCAGTCGTGGCATAGCGGTGCGCACGGGAGTGCTCGTCGTCACCCGTATCCTCAGGATCTACTTCGACAATCATGCCGCGTAGCTGCAGCGTACGCATCACACCATCAACATTGACGCCACGTACCGCCGCCACCTGGGCACGAGTAACCGGCTGCCGGTACGCAATCACCGCCAATGTCTCCAAGGCCGCCCGTGACAACCGAGTGCTCGCCCCACCCAGCACGAAACGCTCGACAACCTCTGCATTTTCATGTCTGGTGTACAGACGCCAGCCCTGTTCGGATTCGCGGAGTTCAATCCCCTGACCACGGGATTCATACTCCTCCGCGATTTCCTGCAGAACCTCCAGAACGTCCGCCGCCGACGTCTCTACCGCACGCGCAATGGCATCGGGTGTTACGGGAGAATCAACGACCAACAAAATAGATTCAATCTGCGAACGCAGTGGTGTGACAAAACTCAAGGAATACCCTCTAACTCTCGCAGAAGTGCTCTAGGCGGCTGGCCACTCACCGGGTTCAGTACCTGTAACTACAGGGAAATCGTCAGGACTACGGTCAAGGTCGCCCCACTCCATCCACGAGCCCTCATACACACGAACGTCGCCAAACCCCGCCACGTTGGCAGCTAACGCGCCCACGCACGCAGCGATAGCCGCATGGCAGGTAAACACTAGAGCGTCAGAGGGGCCTACCACCGTTTCAAGTGCGTCACGGAGCCCATCAGGATCTTTCATCTTTGCACCATCAAAGAATGCACCGGCAGGCAGATTCACAGCAGTAGGAATATGGCCGCCACGCACAGGCCCTGCGGTCTCCTCGCCCGTGTACTGTGTAACCCCCCGTACGTCTACGATCCGCGTGTTTGGCATCGTGGCAGCCTCAACCACATCGTCAGCATCGGCAAGGCGCTCCCACTCGGGCCCGGCTTCGAAGGAGCCCGTCTCTGGGCGTTCGCCGTCCAACGTGGAAATTGGTCCGAGGCTCCGGCCTTCCGCTGTCCACGCGCCGATACCGCCGTTGAGTACTGCGACATTCTTGATGCCAGCAATCTTGGCCAGCCACCATATGCGCGCTGACGGGACGCCTACACGCGGATGGACGTCGTAAATCACTACCGGAGTGTTTTCACTAATACCGTAGGAAGCGAAGACTTCTTGAATGTTTTCTGGAATGGTGTACTTGTACGGCGCATTCGGATCAGAAAAATCGGCCTCGAGGTCCGCGAGCCAACTACCGGGAATCCCCTCTGTGGGTACGTTCGTCCCCATGCTGGCGCACAGCACAACTGCTTTGCGACGGACCGAGTTTAGTTGCGTTGTATCAATGAGAGCTGCCATGCGTGCCAGTATAGGAAATTAGCCAAACGCTAATCCCAATTCGAGGCAGCTACCACTGCTGGATCAACATCCAAGCCTGTCCACACCACGGAAAGTTCACCAAGTGGTTCTTCTTGACGCGTATCGACGGCTAGCGCTTTATACAACTCTAAGAGCGCAAGAAAACGGCCTACAACCTGCATGGAAACTTCACAACTGCGGGTTAGCTCCATGAAACTAAGCCAGGTACCTTCCCCCGCGAGCTTTAAGGTATCCAAGATTTTGCCAGCTTGCTCTGGCACGGATACCGCAACCTCATGGATGTGGCCTGTGGCTACCTCGTCGGGTGGGCGTGGTCGGAAAACAGCGGCGGCAAGCTCCGCGAAATCCTGAGGAGTTTGAGATATAGCTACGGGAGGGAGCAACTCCGCAAAGGGGTGCTCCAAAGAAACCGCCCGTGGATAGGACAGCTGGGCGTCACGTTGCCACTGGGCGAACATGTCAGCTACCTGCTTGTACGCCTTGTACTGCAGCAAGCGGGCAAATAACAGATCCCGAGTCGATAGCAATTCCAAGTCTTCAGCGTCATCTACATCGCCTCGCGGCACCAAACGGGCAGCCTTCAGGTCAAGCAAAGTGGCGGCCACGACGAGGAACTCCGTGATTTCTTCGAGTTCGGCAGCGTCGCCAAGCATTCGCACGTATTCGATGAATTCATCCGTCACTTCAGCCAAAGCTACGTCAGTGATATCGAGCTTGCGTTGACCAATCAACTGCAAAAGCAGGTCGAACGGACCTTGAAAATTGGCCAGAGCGACCCGGAACCCCGGGATTTCTAATTGTTCGCCGGGCTGGTCAGAAGCAGCAGAACCTGCCTGCATCATCTGAGTTAAGCTCGCAGGTCCGCACTGCGTTCGATAACCTCGCGCGCAAGGCTGCGGTATTGCTCGGCGGCTTCGGTACGTGGTGCCCAGGATGTAATCGGCTCGCCGGCAACAGAAGTCTCAGGGAACCGGACGGTGCGGGTGATAACTGAGTCAAAGACCTTGTCCCCGAAAACCTCGACGACCCTCGACATGACCTCGCGCGCATGACTTGTGCGACGGTCAAACATGGTCACCAAAATACCCAAAACGTCAAGGTCAAAGTTCAGGCGGTCCCGGACCTTCTCGACGGTATCCGTCAGTAACGCGAGACCACGCAGTGAGAAGTATTCGCACTCCATCGGGATGATGACGCCATGAGCACACGCGAGCGCATTAACGGTGAGCAGCCCAAGTGAAGGCTGGCAGTCCAAGATGATGAAGTCATAATCGCGGATAACCGGGCGCAATGCCCTGGCCAGTGTTTGCTCGCGGCCGACCTCATTAACCAACTGAATCTCCGCGGCCGACAAATCAATGTTTGCCGGCACGACATCAAGGTTCGGGACCATCGTATGAGTCAATGCTGAATGAATCGACGCCTCATTATCTACCAGGAGATCGTAGACAGTCACGTCTAACTCATTATGCGGGATGCCCAACCCCGCGGACAGGGCGCCCTGTGGGTCGAGGTCGACCAGCAAAACTTTTCGGCCATACTCCGCCAAGCACGCACCAAGGTTGATCGTTGAGGTGGTCTTGCCGACGCCACCCTTCTGGTTACACATCGCCAAAATCGTGGCGGGACCATGTTTGGCCAGCGGCGCAGGTTCAGGGATGGTGCGTACCGGGCGGCCAGTCAAACCTACTTCTACCTCAGAGGAGTCAAACAAACCGCCATCGTTGCTTTTTCCACTCATGGTCATGACCTCTTCCTTGACTCTCGCCACGCACTCCGTCCCTTAGCAAGCTTTGTTCATTATCACACGAAACCGCCGGCCTCTGCACACCGCCCCACGAGACCTACAAAAGTAAAGTCCCGCAACTTGACGGTAGCGTCGAACGCGAAGTGTTTAAGGCCGAGGATGAGCCTGCCGCCACATTTCTCGGAGGTTGTCAGCCGTAATGTGGGTATAGATTTGGGTCGTAGTAACCGAAGAGTGGCCGAGCAGCTCCTGCACACTCCGGACGTCAGCCCCGCCTTCGAGGAGATGCGTAGCAAAGCTGTGGCGCAACGTGTGCGGAGAAATATCGTGCTCCAACCCGGCCCGCGCAGCGCGGTCTTTAATGATCTGCCATGCTGACTGCCGGGATAGGCGCCCACCGCGTTGGTTGAGAAATACTGCGTGATTTTTCCCTCGCGACAGTACGGGACGCGCCCGGACGAGATATGCGTCGAGAGCGCGCCTCGCTGCGGACCCTACAGGTACTACACGTTCCTTATTTCCCTTACCAACAACGCGAATAAGCTCCGCATCTTCTGCAATAGCATCAATGTCCAAGGCCAGCACCTCGGATACACGCGCACCTGTGGCGTACAAAAGCTCCAAAAGTGCCCGGTCTCGCAGATCCAGCGGTGTGGCATCAGCGTCCATCTCAATCGCATCGAGCATGCGCGAAACCTCAGCAATGGTCAGGGTCTCGGGCAAATGCTTTCCGGTTCTCGGAGGGGACACCTCCGCGGCCACGTCGATAGGCACCTCGCCCTCCAACAAGGCAAACTTGTGCAGCCCCCGTGCAACAACAAGTGCTCTGCCCGCAGACGTTGGCGACAGCCCTGGTTGGTCACCGTGCGGTCGCTGCACGTCCGCGACATAGTGCTCGACGTCATTAGTTGTGACAGCCTGGAGCGACGAAATTCCCGCCGACCGTAGCCACTGCGTGTAACGTTGCACGTCCCGTCGGTAATTGCTCAAGGTGTTGCTGCTTAGACCACGTTCGACCGCGAGGTGATCAAGCCAGCGTTGACCAATCTCCTCGATGTGGCTCATATCTTCTTCATATCTGGGATTACCCCCTGCGTTTGGCGACGTCGTGCCAACGCTTGGGGACGGTCCGACCACGGCGAGTCTACTGACCTTGGCGTCCCGCCATCGAGAATCACGTGCGCGCACGACAGAATCCCAGAAACCGCTAAAGAATTCACAATGTGTCCGGCCATAACTGCTCGGCGAGCTTCTGCAAGATCTACCCACTCCACTACCATGTCGGCTTCTTCGTCTTCCCCGACCGGCTTATCGACACGAGTCACATCGCGTGCCAAAAAAATGCGTGAAGCCTCGTCGCAGAAGCCAGGACTTGTCACAACATCTGCCAGGACATTCCACGTCGCAGCCTCAACACCCGCTTCTTCAGCGAGTTCACGCTTCGCTGCCTCTAACGCTTCTTCACCAGCGAAGTCCAAAAGCCCGGCAGGCAGCTCCCACAGACGACGCCCCACCGAATGGCGGTACTGGCGAACAAGCGCAATACGTTGCTGCTTATCGACGGCCGCGATCACCACCGAACCGAAATGCTCCACAATTTCGCGGCCTGCAGTATGCCCTCCAGGCATTGTCACCTCATCCCTACGCAGGGCAATGATAGGTGCGTCCACGAGAAGGTCACTACGGACGACCGAATACGTGTGCTCAGACATGCCAATCTCGAATCGTTACGTCAGCCATCAGTTGGTCTCTAATTAGTCGAAGGCCGACTAGCGGGAACAGGCGGAAGCGCGGCCTCAGCTGAGGCCGCCGCGCCATACGCTCCTGAACCGCCGTCAAGCTGCTCACGGGCCGCCAGGAGCGTTGCAATCTGCCCCCAAGAACGGTTCACCGAGTCAACGGTTGATACCGCCTCAGCTGCCTCTGGTTGACTACGGAGCAACCCAATAACGCCGGTGTCGCTGGCGGTACGGATCTCACCAGCAACTACTGCACCATTGCCCTTGTAGTCCAAAGCGCGGGCAAATTGGCTAAGTTGAAGTGCCGGGAATTGAGCATCGTCCGAACCGTCCGAATCACCGGTCACTAAGATCACGATCTGCGCTGGAAGAATAGTTCCATCGGCGTAGGAAATGAAGCCTTCGTTACGCAGGACCTGCAGCAACGCAGCGCGCTCTTCTTCACTGGCCTGAGGAGTACCGTTCTGCGGATGTAGAAGAAGTGCCGCTCCCAAGGCTTCACCTGCGTGATTCCCGGGGTCCCGGTTGGTTTCCGACAATGTGGCGCCAGCAGGGAGGGTATTTGCGATGATGTTCTTCAGAGAATCGGCACCGTCCTGGCTGAAAAACTTGTTCTCTAGCTTGATGCGACCAGCATCGCGAGCCCCTGCAACCACCGCAAGGCGTGCAACCTCATCGACAACAGCAGAGTCAGCATCTGCCGTGGACATCACCATCACCGGAGTGCCCTCAAGCACTCCCCTGACAGTTGAGTCCGCTAAATGCGCTACCACTGAATCCGCGGATTCGGCTTGTGCTGCATTGATGTCGCGTTCTTGCTGCGCAGCCTCCAGTTCTGTGGCGCTCATTCCTGCTCCACCACCTACGCCACCTGGAAGGTTAGGGGCAATTACGAGAGTACCTGCGGCGATACCTGCGGCAACACCAAAACCCAGGCCTGCAATAACCAAGCCACTCCGGCCACTTTGTTTCTTAGCCATGTGTAGTCTCCTTAAAGCTTCTTTGCTCGGGTTTAGCGGAACAGATCCTGGAAGGACAATGCGATGTTATTCCAGGTATTGATGAGGTTTTCTACAAAGCTGCCGTCGCCAGAGGTTCCAGCGATGACAACGATGACCGCCAGCGCTACTAAGATTCCCAAGATTGCCCAAAGCCATGCCACAACACCCGTCGATGCTGTGGCGTACAGTGCCGCTACAGAATTACCGTCGACAAGCTTCGGACCAGCCTTGAGGCGCGCTAGCAATGCTGAAGGCGTGGCATCTGCCTCACGACGGAACACAGCGTTGAGGTCCATCGGCGCACCAACGTTAACGATCAGCTCGGCACCGTGGTAATCAGCAAGAAGAAGCGCAAGGTCCGTAGCGGAGTTGATAGCTGTTGGGAAAGTCATCGCTCCGACGCCTAAATCCTGGATACGCTCGAGGCCGACAGCATGCCCGTCTGGATCAGCAGGAAGAATAACCCGCGCACCGCTGCGCAACGTCTCTGCGGCCATAGCAGCAGGATCACCGACCAGAAGATGTGGCGTGTATCCGACTTCAACCAGAGTGTCGCCACCTTCGTTAACGCCGATGATGATCGGTTCGTATTCGGTAATGAAATTCTTCAGGCGGGCTAATTCGTCGCGATGACCGATACCTGGAGATACGACGACAACTTTACGGCCAGAAATTTCCACACCTGCGTCTGGGATTCCTAGACCGTCGATAAATAGGGGCGCTTCAGAGCGTACAAATTCGATTGTGTTGCCGAAGTAAGCTTCCATGTGGTCAACGAGGTTGCGCTGCGCATCAACGAAGTTGTTTTCCACGTGGTCACGTTCTACGACATTGCCCGCCCCGATGGCGTTTTCTCCAATATGGATGGTGCCGTCGTCGGTGACACGGCCCTTCTTGCCGTCTTTGAATTGGCTTCGCAGCTCTGCCCCGGCACCTTCTACGAGGAAAATCCCGGCGTCCAGGAGCATTTGCGGACCGAAGTTCGGAATCATGCCTGAGCTAAATTGCGCAAGGTTGACCACTGCGGCCGGGTGGGCGTCGATAAGCTGCTGTGCGAAGAGACGTGAAATGTCTGGGGCGTCAACGATGGCGATATCACCAGCGCCGAACTTTTTCACACCCTTGGAGACGGGGGTGGTTAGGTCACGCAACGCACCGTGAATACCGGGCAGATCGTCATTGCGGGAAAATAGACTCATGCTGGCTATTGTTGTGCAGCCCTGCCTTTTTGTGGTGAAGGCGCGCGGAAAGCGGAAACTTCTGAATGCGCTCGGTCCAAAAGTTCCTGGGCGTGTGCGCGTCCAGAGGCGGTGTCATCCAAACCCGCGAGCATGCGTGCGAGTTCTTCGACTCGGCGGTCCCCCTCCAAGTCCTCGACACCGGACGTCACGGATTCATCGGTAACGTCTTTCGCAACATGAAGGTGCGTATCCGCATACGCTGCAACCTGGGGAAGGTGTGTCACGGCGATAACCTGGTGGCGCGAGGCCAGCCGCGCAAGCCGCCGGCCGATTTCGACAGCCGCCCGGCCGCCTACACCGGCATCGACTTCGTCAAACACCAGGGTGCAGCCTTGAGAACCGCTCGAAAGGATAACTTCCAGTGCGAGCATGACGCGGGAGAGCTCGCCACCAGAGGCTGCCTGTGATAAAGGTAAGGCTTCCACCGCAGTAGTTTGGGCTAAGCGAAGTTCAATGGTTTCTAAACCGCCAGGGCTAGGCTCACAAGGCTCGATTGCCACCTCAATCCGCGCTTTCGGCATGGCAAGGCCCCGTATTTCTTCGGTGACCACTTTACCAAGCTTCTCCCCTGCCTTCTTCCGCGCCCGAGAAAGGCGAGCGCCCGATTCCCGCATCGCTTTTTCAGCCTTAGTTACCTGCTCTTTAAGTTCATGCAAAGCTTCAGGTGACGTGTCTATAGTGGCCAACTTACGTTCGGCTTTGTCCCTCCATTCGACGACTTCCTCAATTGTCGGCGCATATTTTCTAGTGAGACTCTTCAATTGTTGTTGCCTCACGAGAGCCTTTTCCAAGGCCTCGGGATCACTGGGGAGCTCGCTTAGGAAACTACCAAGTCCTGCAGCGATCTCGGCCAGTTGACTTGTCATCTCCCCTATAGCTTCGGCCCATTTCTGGAACTGTTGATTGTCGCCGGAACCAAGCACAGACTGTGCTTTTCCGAGCAGGCTCGATGCCCCTTCATCATCGAAGGCTGAGTCTGCTTCACCACCGTCGATAGCGGTGAGAGCGCTTAAAGCTTGTTCTCGGAGCCCGTCAACATCTTGTAGCGTGCGTATCGCGTCGACGAGTTCTATTTCTTCACCCGAATACGGATCGATAGTGTTGATTTCATCGATAGCAAATTGGAGCCGATCTGCTTCCTGCGCTAGTTCCCTACGGCGGGCTGTTCGTTCTGCTAGATCTTTGACCAGTGTTTTCCAGGCACGGTAATCGGTTTTGTACGACTCGAACAGTGGAGCGATTTCAGGATCGAATCGGTCTAAAGCAGCACGCTGTTGATCCGCCCCAAGTAGGCGGAGTTGATCATTTTGGCCGTGAATAGTTAAGAGCTCACGAGAGAACTGTTCAAGCGTGACTGCAGGGACACTACGGCCACCTAAGTGTGCACGCGAGCGGCCCGTCTTATTAATGATGCGATTAGCTACAAAATCGCCATTTTCGTCGGCATCGCCACCCGCTTCGACTACTACTTCCGACGCTTTCGCTGCGATATCTCTATCTACCCCCTCGACAACGAAACGCCCCTCAACCACAGCCTTGTCCGCACCAGTTCGCACACGGGAGGCTTCGGCGCGACCACCAGTGAGTAATCGAAGGCTGGTAACTACCATCGTCTTGCCAGCACCTGTCTCCCCAGTAAGGACAGTCAGACCGGGACTGAGTTCTGCAGTGGCGCGGTCGATGACACCGAGATTCTGGATACTGATCTCTGAAAGCATGGCGTCATTGTAACGCACGACCCGACAAGCCACACCACCAGGGTTCGCAAATGTGTTCTACCAGCGAATGCTTATCGACGGTTCCGGCGGAATCCGCCTATTCGTGCTCTTCGTGGTGAATTCGCTCTGGCCCACGCCAGCCCTTTACCGGCAGTTTAAACTTTCGAACCAAACGATCTGCAAAAGGACGATCGTCGAGACGCACCCAACGCACAGATTGCTTACCCTTTGACACTTCCACGCGCGAGCCAGGAGGCATCTCTATCGTGCGATAACCGTCCATCAAAGCATTGGCGGGATAAGATTCGGCACGAGATTCAACTGCCACCACCGAGGACGGGCTAACCACGAGCGGCTTTGCGAAAAGCGCGTGTGCGTTGTTAGGAACGACCAGGATTGCATCTAACTCTGGCCACAGCACAGGACCGCCCGCAGAGAACGCGTACGCGGTAGAACCAGTTGGTGTTGATACGAGCACACCATCACATCCGAATGCCGAAACTGGGCGGCCATCAACTTCCAGAATCGCATCGAGGACGCCGCGGGAATTAAGTTTTTCCACGCTTACTTCGTTGAGCGCCCAATCGTCGCCAAGTTTTTCCGAATCCGGGCCATAGACTGCCACGTCCACGGTCATGCGCTCCTCGATTCGGTAATCTTTTGCAATCACGCACCGGATTGCTTCCTCGAGAGATTCCGCTTCCCACTCAGCGAGGAAACCAACGTGTCCTAAATTGATCCCGAGGACTGGGAGGTCCGCTGCACGTGCTATCTCAGCAGCGTGTAGGAACGTTCCGTCTCCCCCGAGCACTAGGACCAGTTCTGCAGTATCGGCTTCGGGGCCGTATCCTGATACCGTTTCTATTTGGCTGAGAACGGCGTCGTTGGCAAGCGCTCCGTGGTCGTCGCGCAAGACCACCTGACGGACCTGGATGCCTGCTTCCCGTAATAGTTGCGCAGCACGGGAGGCAGCACGCAAGTTGGATTCACGACCAACGTTGGGGACTAGTATGACTTCCCTGCGGGGTCGGGTGGTTGCCTCCGTCATCGTGATGCCTCTTCTACGACGTTTCTAATCTCTTCTTGCTGTTCCTCAGTGAGCTTGAGCGTGGCATTTTCTACGTTATCGGTTTTCTCCAGCCACAGGAAGAACTCCACGTTACCGCTCGGTCCCGGTAATGGCGACGCTGCAACACCTCGGTAACTAAGCCCAAGTTCTAACGCACGCTGGGCTACCCCGAGAACGGCATCCTGGCGGTGTTCAATCGATCGCACGACTCCGCCGTGCCCTAGTTTTTCCTTTCCTACCTCGAACTGAGGTTTAACCATCGGCAGCAGCTGCGCTCCAGTTTCCATGCACGAGACAATTGCGGGTAGAACCAATTCTAATGAGATGAAAGATAGGTCACCCACCATCGCTTGGCAGGTTCCTCCGATGACGTCAGGAGTGAGATGACGGACGTTGGTTCTGTCAAAAACCTTGACCCGATCGTCGTTTTGCAATCGCCATACCAGCTGGCCGTAACCTACATCCACAGCGACTACTTCAGCAACCTCGCGATCAAGCAAAACGTCAGTGAACCCACCGGTTGACGCACCTGCGTCAAGAACGCGGAGTCCGCGCAGCGACAATCCGCGCGGTTCGAAGGCATCTAATGCGCCGAGAAGTTTATGAGCTCCACGACTAGCCCACTCTTTCTCTGAGCTCGCGGCTACTTTGATAGAAGCTTCTGGTTCTACGACAGTCGCCGGCTTCAAGGCGGGGAAACCTCCGACTTCGACCCGCCCATCCTTAATCATGGCTACAGCCTGTTCGCGTGAACGAGCTATTTTACGACGTACCAATTCAGCGTCGAGACGCCTGCGCTGTACACCCACGTCACATTCCTCCTAGCGGCGCTTCTGTAGGGCCGCGTTGAGCAACTCTTGAGCTTGGTTGAGTAAATCTAATTCGTCCACAGGGTCAGATGGTTCCTGGCCTAGTAGTTCGTTGACTTCAGCTTCGATAGCGTCAATCGAGATTCGGAAGGCCCGAGGATCCCCGGGCTTAATTCCTTCTTCTACCATTGAGCAACCGCTTGCTGAGCGAATTCACCTTCCGCGACAACCTCGCACGGCGTGACCACGTCGGATGTCCACATGACTTCAGCCACCGTGCGTAGCGCTTCAATGGAGGTCGATTCGGAGTTTCCGCCTCCAAGCACGATGCGTTCGCCACTCCGGGAAGCATTGAAGCCACCCTGGGCTCCTGGCTGAAGCGACTCATAGTCGTCAAAAATTTGGAGAAGGTTCGAAGCTAGGAACATCGGACGCTGCTCCTTTGGAGCATTCAGTACGTCCCAGGGCGAGGAGACACCAGTTGAGACATAGAGGCTCGGCATACCTGCGCGGTTGCCACCCCACAAATCGGTGTCGAGGCGATCCCCCACAGCCAGTGGTGATTTTGAGCCGAGCTTCTCGACGGCCATGTGGAACATCGTCGGTTCCGGCTTACCCGCGGCCTTGGGGCGAACACCGGTTGACACTGCTACGGCTTCAACCATCGCTCCATTACCGATGGCAAAACCACGTTCCATTGGCAACGAGGTATCAAGATTAGACGCGAAGAAACGGGCTCCGGAGCGAATAGCAAGAGCGGCTTCGGTTAATACAGCCCACCCAGTTTCCGGGTTGTGGCCCTGCAATACGGCCGCAGGATTGTCGTCAGCAGAATCAACGACGATAAAACCGGCGTCCTTAGCCAAATCTTTAAATGAATCCGTGCCGGCTACAAAAACCTTCGAACCTGGTTCGAGATGCTGCGAAGCCAGATGGATTGCCGCTTGAGAACTCGTCAACACTTGCTCTTCACTTGCTGGCATCCCCATCGCAGTGAGTTTATCGGCGACAACATGTGGAGCACGAGCAGCATTGTTTGTGACGAACATACGGTCCACGTCAGTTGCCGCAAGAGCCTCGACAGCGCCAGGGATCGGCTGGGAACCAGCCCACAAGGTGCCGTCAAGATCAAATAAAAGAGCGTCGAATTTGTCGATAAAACGCATAACTCAATGCTTTCTACTTCGAGAGAGAAGACACGCGGTCTTCGGCGTCCGTATAGCCGTCTACATCGTTTTTAGCAACCGATTCGAACCATTCACGGGCTTCGTCAAAACGACCTAATAGCTCCAAGGCATCTGCGTAAGCGTAGGCTAGGCGCACTCCGGTAACATCGCTGGCTTCTTTGCTCGGATTCTTACGCTCCAACGTAACCAGCGCGGAATCATGCTGTCCTAGGTCGTGACGGGCTCCAGCTACGACGATTGCCAACTCAACCGCGGAGTCAGAATCAAGCTCGGCCGCTTCATCCGAACGCCCTAATTCAATGGCCTTTAAGGGACGACCAAGTCCACGTTCGCAGTCTGCCATGACCGCGAGAAGTCCAGGCCCGCCTCCCATGCGCCGAGCTGCACGTAGCTCAGACAACGCTTCTTTCCACTCACCTGCACGATACGCAGCGATACCATTAGTTTCACGGGTAATCGCGACGCGGCCACCCCTATCCTTCGCAGCACGAGCATGACGAAGTGCTAACTGTGGATCATCGTCCATCCATGTAGCAGCCATGATCATATGCTTAGCGACGGCGTCAGCGTTTTGCTTAGACAGAACCTTCAAATCTTGAAGAACCAATGGGTCTAAATCTCGTACGTCGATATCATCGGGAATATCGGGTTCATTAATCCGCTTGTTAATGCGCTCTTCACGATATCCGGGGCGTTGAGGATTTGAACGTCGCTCGTAACCACGACCACTACCACCACGTTGGGAACGCGATCCTGAATTTCCTTGGCCACGACGATTATCGCCACCGCGACGATCTTCCCGATTTCGATCATCACGCCGACGTTCGCCACCTTGTCGCGGGCCATTGCCACGACGGTTATCATCACGCCGGTCATCCCGATTGCCGAATCGACGACCGCTCCTGTCATCTTTACGGCCTTGGCTACGCCGATGTTCTCCGTCCTCGGTGCGGTCGTGACTGTTTCGGCCGTTACGGCCCCGATACGATCCACGTTTACTGTCGTTTCGACGAGAATGCTCGGAACGGTCACTACGATAATCTGCCATTAATGTGAAATCTTTCTGCACGTTGGAGGAGTTAAAACTACTTCAACAGGATAGTACGTCTTTGACCCAAACCGAAATATTAAAAAATTGCGGGGCTTTATTTTTGCGACTCACAAATACACATACTCAAAAGTGGCCTGGGCAAGTAATACAAACCAACCCGGGCCACAACACAAAAACAGAATAATGGACGCAAAACAAATGGTCCCCGGGTAACACGCTTTACACGTCACCCGGGGACCACCCTTTTTCTTGTATGTAATTTTTAGTGTTGGCGGCGACCTACTCTCCCACACGCTCCCGCATGCAGTACCATCAGCGATTAACAGGCTTAGCTACCGGGTTCGAAAAGGGACCGGGCGTACCCCTGCCACAATAACCACCAACACACTCAATAAACACAACCCCGAAAGGGACCATGCCCACAACACCACGTGTTGTGTCAAACACTGCACAGTGGACGCAAACACCCAACAAATCTTTGGGCTCGTTACAAACTTACTTGTGTGTTACGTTCGGCCAATTAGTACCAGTCACCTCCAACACTTACATGCCTTCCAGCCCTGGCCTATCAACCCCATCATCTCTAGGGAACCTCAAAAGAAACCTCATCTCGAAACAGGCTTCCCGCTTAGATGCTTTCAGCGGTTATCCCTCCCGTACGTAGCCAACCAGCCCTGCTCCTGGCGGAACAACTGGCACACCAGAGGTACGTCCAACCCGGTCCTCTCGTACTAGGGTCAGCCTTCCACAAGTTTCTACGCGCGCGGCGGATAGAGACCGAACTGTCTCACGACGTTCTAAACCCAGCTCGCGTGCCGCTTTAATGGGCGAACAGCCCAACCCTTGGGACCTACTCCAGCCCCAGGATGCGACGAGCCGACATCGAGGTGCCAAACCATCCCGTCGATATGGACTCTTGGGGAAGATCAGCCTGTTATCCCCGGGGTACCTTTTATCCGTTGAGCGACACCACATCCACAAGTAGGTGCCGGATCACTAGTCCCGACTTTCGTCCCTGCTCGAGCCGTCACTCTCACAGTCAAGCTCCCTTATACACTTACACTCAACACCTGATTACCAACCAAGCTGAGGGAACCTTTGGGCGCCTCCGTTACCATTTAGGAGGCAACCGCCCCAGTTAAACTACCCACCAGGCACTGTCCCCAACCCAGATCATGGGCCAAGGTTAGATGCCCAGTCCGATCAGAGTGGTATTTCACCAACGACTCCACAACACCTAGCGATGCTGCATCAACGTCTCCCACCTATCCTACACAAACCGAACCAAACACCAATACCAAGCTATAGTGAAGGTCCCGGGGTCTTTTCGTCCTGCCGCGCGTAACGAGCATCTTTACTCGTACTGCAATTTCACCGGGCCTGTGGTTGAGACAGCAGGGAAGTCGTTACGCCATTCGTGCAGGTCGGAACTTACCCGACAAGGAATTTCGCTACCTTAGGATGGTTATAGTTACCACCGCCGTTTACTGGGGCTTAAATTCTCCGCTTCGACCACAAAGTGATCTAACAGGTCCTCTTAACCTTCCAGCACCGGGCAGGCGTCAGTCCGTATACATCAACTTAACCGTCTTCGCACGGACCTGTGTTTTTAGTAAACAGTCGCTTCCCTCTATCCTCTGCGACCACCACCAGCAAAAACAGTGCAAGACCATTCCACCAGCAGTGGTCCCCCTTCTCCCGAAGTTACGGGGGCATTTTGCCGAATTCCTTAACCACAGTTCACCCGAACGCCTTAGTATTCTCTACCTGACCACCTGTGTCGGTTTAGGGTACGGGCCGATAATGCACTCGCTAGAGGCTTTTCTCGACAGTACAGGATCATCACCATCAACCAAAAAATGGTCTACGCATCACGCCTCACCCACAATACAGGACGGATTTACCTACCCTGCGGGCCACACGCTTACACCCCACACCAACCGGGGGCGTGACTACCTCACTGCGTCACCCCATCACTTGACTACTACCAACTCAGGTCCCAACCACACACCACCAACACACACAAAGTATGCGCTGACAGCATGTGGGAGGTTAGTATCATCAGCCTCGTCACTGGGCGCACATTATCGGGTACGGGAATATCAACCCGTTAACCATCGACTACGCCTGTCGGCCTCGCCTTAGGCCCCGACTCACCCTGGGAAGACGAACTTGACCCAGGAACCCTTAGTCATCCGGCGAACATGATTCTCACATGTTAATCGTTACTCATGCCTGCATTCTCACTCGCACACAGTCCACCACTCCTTACAGTATGGCTTCACCCCATGCACGACGCTCCCCTACCCATAATCAAAAAATTATGCCGCGGTTTCGGCGGTATGCTTCAGCCCCACTACATTGTCGGCGCAGAACCACTCGACCAGTGAGCTATTACGCACTCTTTCAAGGATGGCTGCTTCTAAGCCAACCTCCTGGCTGTCTTCGCGATCCCACATCCTTTTCCACTTAGCACACCCTTAGGGGCCTTAACCAACGATCTGGGCTGTTTCCCTCTCGACTCGACGGAGCTTATCCCCCGCAGTCTCACTGCCACACAACACTTCACCGGCATTCGGAGTTTGGCTGACATTGCTAAGATGATAGTCCCGCTCAACCAACCAGTAGCTCTACCTCCGGCAAGCTAACATGTGACGCTGCACCTAAATGCATTTCGGGGAGAACCAGCTATCACGGAGTTTGATTAGCCTTTCACCCCTACCCACAACTCATCCCCTCAGTTTTCAACCTAAGTGGGTTCGCGCCTCCACAACCTCTTACAATTGCTTCACACTGGCCATGGGTAGATCACTCCGCTTCGGGTCCAGGACATGCCACTACACAACACCCTTAATTAGGATTCGCTTTCGCTACGACTACCCCACAACGGGTTAACCTCGCGACATGCCGCTGACTCGCAGGCTCATTCTTCAAAAGGCACGCCATCACCCACATACGGGGCTCTGACGGATTGTAAGCACACGGTTTCAGGTACTATTTCACTCCCCTCCCGGGGTACTTTTCACCATTCCCTCACGGTACTATCCGCTATCGGTCACACTGAGTATTCAGGCTTACCGGGTGGTCCCGGCAGATTCACAGCAGACTCCACGAACCCGCTGCTACTCGGGAACACAATCACCACACCACACAACACATTCATGTACAGGACTCTCACCTACTACGGTCGGCCATCCCAAACCAGTTCCACTTGCGTCATATGACATGCGGGTGGGTCTGGCAGAACCCACAACAATTATCTCCCACAACCCCCTACACGCAACCCCTGCCAGGTATCACACGCATAAAGTTTAGCCATCATCCGCTATCGCTCGCCACTACACACGGAATCATATATTATTTTCTTCTCCTGTAGGTACTGAGATGTTTCACTTCCCTACGTAACCCCCACAACCACTATGAATTCATGGAAGGGTGACCACCAATAACAGTAGCCGGGTTTCCCCATTCGGACATCCTCGGATCAACGCTCCATTGACAACTCCCCGAGGCTTAACGCAGCCTTGCACGTCCTTCATCGGCTCAGCATACCAAGGCATCCACCGTGTGCCCTTACAACAAACACACAAGAACACCACCACAACCATCAAAAGACTGTGGTTAGTATCTAGTTACAATTCAACTTGCCACAAAAAATAAAGATGCTCGCGTCCACTATACAGTTCTCACACAACACCACCACACACCAAAAACAACACAACCAACAGTGTGTCATCCCAGCCTATGATGCACATGTTTCACACAACCACAAAGGGTTGCATGAGACACCCAACAGCATGCCAACGTTTATTCCTGTCACCATATGGTTACACGCACCACAAGAGGGGGTGTGATCCACCAGTAAAACAATTAATAAAAAATACTCCATAGAAAGGAGGTGATCCAGCCGCACCTTCCGGTACGGCTACCTTGTTACGACTTCGTCCCAATCGCCGATCCCACCTTCGACCACTCCCCCCAGAAAACTGGTTGGGCCATGGGCTTCGGGTGTTACCAACTTTCATGACGTGACGGGCGGTGTGTACAAGGCCCGGGAACGTATTCACCGCAGCGTTGCTGATCTGCGATTACTAGCGACTCCGACTTCATGGGGTCGAGTTGCAGACCCCAATCCGAACTAAGGCCGGCTTTCAGCGATTAGCATCTCCTCACGAAGTAGCACACGCGTTGTACCGACCATTGTAGCATGTGTGAAGCCCTGGACATAAGGGGCATGATGATTTGACGTCATCCCCACCTTCCTCCGAGTTAACCCCGGCAGTCTCTCATGAGTCCCCACCACAACGTGCTGGCAACATAAGACAAGGGTTGCGCTCGTTACGGGACTTAACCCAACATCTCACGACACGAGCTGACGACAACCATGCACCACCTGTACACCAACCACAAAGGGAAAGACCATCTCTGGCCCGGTCTGGTGTATGTCAAACCCAGGTAAGGTTCTTCGCGTTGCATCGAATTAATCCACATGCTCCGCCGCTTGTGCGGGCCCCCGTCAATTCCTTTGAGTTTTAGCCTTGCGGCCGTACTCCCCAGGCGGGGCGCTTAATGCGTTAGCTACGGCACAAAACCCGTGGAAGGGTCTCACACCTAGCGCCCACCGTTTACGGCATGGACTACCAGGGTATCTAATCCTGTTCGCTACCCATGCTTTCGCTCCTCAGTGTCAGTAACTGCCCAGAGACCTGCCTTCGCCATCGGTGTTCCTCCTGATATCTGCGCATTCCACCGCTACACCAGGAATTCCAGTCTCCCCTACAGTACTCAAGTTATGCCCGTATCGCCTGCACGCCCGGAGTTAAGCCCCGGAATTTCACAGACGACGCGACAAACCACCTACGAGCTCTTTACGCCCAGTAAATCCGGACAACGCTCGCACCCTACGTATTACCGCGGCTGCTGGCACGTAGTTAGCCGGTGCTTCTTCTCTAGGTACCGTCACAAAAGCTTCGTCCCTAGCGAAAGAGGTTTACAACCCGAAGGCCGTCATCCCTCACGCGGCGTCGCTGCATCAGGCTTGCGCCCATTGTGCAATATTCCCCACTGCTGCCTCCCGTAGGAGTCTGGGCCGTATCTCAGTCCCAATGTGGCCGTCCACCCTCTCAGGCCGGCTACCCGTCGACGCCTTGGTAGGCCATTACCCCACCAACAAGCTGATAGGCCGCGAGCTCATCCCGTACCGCAAAAGCTTTCCACCACCGACACTAAACGATGGTCCTATCCGGTATTAGACCCAGTTTCCCAGGCTTATCCCAAAGTACAGGGCAGATCACCCACGTGTTACTCACCCGTTCGCCACTCGAGTACCACTGCAAGCAGTGGCCTTTCCGTTCGACTTGCATGTGTTAAGCACGCCGCCAGCGTTCGTCCTGAGCCAGGATCAAACTCTCCACAAAAGAAAAAATTCAATCAGAAAAAATCCTCAAGCAAGAAAGCCTGAAAAACCTGACAAACAAAAACTAGCAAAACAACCACACCAATCTTATCCACACACGGGGGTGCATGAACAAGAAACCAATGTGGTCAAACATAGTTAGGCACACCATGATCATATTTAACGAGCCACAGGTGTTAACCCACACCACACACTCGACCAGTCACACCCCAACACCACCAGTCATACGAACCAGTACGTGTCAGGCGCAATGTAACCAGTAACAAAAATAATAAAAGTACATTGGCACACTATTGAGTTCTCACACAACCACAACACACACCACCAACACTCACAAGTTTTACGAGTGCCAATCAGTGCGATTGCAATGTCCCAGGAGCCTACCACACACGATTACAAACAAGCAAACGTGAAGTAAACCCCCAGCATGTTCACCAACCATCACCCACACACACTGTGTTGTGGTGACCTCGTCGGCAACGAGACATAAACTTACACACACCCCGGAAACAACACAAACCAGCAGGTAAACCCACGGGTTTGTGACTGAATGGATTGAACTAAACGCCTAAACGCGCTTTACGCCTGCGAAGTTTTTCTTGCCGCGACGCAGTACGAGCCATTGGCCATGGAGAAAGTCATCCGCAGCTGGCTCCCATTCCTCGTTTTCAATACGAGTGTTGTTGACGTAGGCGCCACCTTCCTTGATTGCGCGGCGTGCTGCTCCTCGAGATTCAACAAGACCCGTTCCTACTAGTAGGTCGATTGCCGTGCAGGGTGCGCCGTCGTTTAGCTCGAATACATCTGTTTCTGAGACTGCGCTTTCGAGTGTCTTAGCATCTAGGTCATGCAGGTCGGCTTTACCGAATAGTGCCTGAGAGGCAAGTTCGACGGCCTTCGTGGCATCTTCGCCGTGGACCAAGTTGGTCATCTCACGAGCCAAGGTGCGCTGGGCTTCACGCGCAAACGGACGTTCTTCAACTGCCTTAGACAACTCAGCGATTTCTTCCTGGTTAAGGAAGGTGAACCAGCGTAGGTATTGAATGACGTCAGCGTCAGCGGTGTTAATGAAGTACTGGTACCACTTGTACGGGCTGGTCATCTCTGGGTCCAGCCATAGGGATCCGCCACCGGTTGACTTGCCGAACTTCTTGCCTTCGGAATCTGTGACTAGTGGCACCGTTAGCGCGTGGACCGTGGTCCCATCCACACGTCGATTCAAATCAACACCGGCAACAAGGTTGCCCCATTGGTCGCCACCACCGACTTGCAGTGTGCAATTGTAGTTCTTGCGCAGGTGAACGTAATCGTTTGCTTGCAGCAACATGTAGGAAAACTCGGTGTACGAAATTCCGTCGTTCTCAAGACGTCGCTTCACGGTATCTCGCGAGAGCATCGTGTTTAGCGAGAAGTGTTTGCCAACATCACGCAGGAACGTAATGACAGACATCTCGTTGATCCAGTCTGCATTGTTGACAAGGGTTGCCTTGTGATCGCCCTCAAAGGAGACGAAACGCTGTAGTTGTCCGGTGATGCGCTGTGCCCAGTCAGCGACGGTATCCGCAGAGTTCATTGACCGCTCCCCTACGTCACGAGGGTCGCCAATCATGCCGGTCGCACCGCCAGCAAGAACTAACGGGTTATGGCCGGCACGCTGGAAACGCGCCAACATCAGCAGGGGAACCAAGTGCCCCGCATGCAGTGAAGGACCTGTGGGGTCAAAACCACAGTACAGGGTGATAGGACCTTCTTCCGCGTGCGCGCGCAGCGAATCTAGGTCTGTGGACTGATTGATTAGTCCACGCCATGACAGTTCGTCGACAATATTCATCTCTATTTCCTTTCAGGCCTATTTCGCTGGCCAGTCAGTTGCTTCATCAATGAGGAGGACCGGGATACCGTCGTCAATACGATAGGCACGTCCCAGGCGCTCGTTTACCAGGAGGTTTTCTTCCTCCAGATATCGCAGTGGGCCCTTATCTTGTGGGCAGGCCAAAACCTCAAGCAACTTAGGATCAAGACTCATGCCCTAGATACTACAGACCCGCGCAAACCTTTGTCTGCGCGGGTCTGTAGCCGGTAAGTAGGTTTTTAGGAGCGAACAGGGGTCGATGCCCACTGTTTGTATTCGCTGTTCAAAACGTCTACTCGTTCGCGTTGTTCAGCAACGCGAACCCCTGCCGTACCACCGTGAGTTGATCGCGATGCGACGGCGCCGTCAATCGTGAGCACTGTACGCACCTCGGGAGTCAAGCGCTTATCGACGCTCTGAAGTTCCTCGTCCGTCAAGTCGATGAGGTCAACGCCCCGGGACTCAGCAATCCGGACACACGCGCCGGAAGCTTCGTGGGCTTCCCGGAATGGAACTCCCTGACGAACCATCCATTCAGCCAAGTCAGTAGCAAGCGTGTAACCGCGTGGTGCAAGCTCGCGCATGCGGTCTTCATGGAAGGTAAGCGTGGACACCAAACCTGTCAACGCCGGCAGGAGCAGGCTGAGCTGCTGGACAGAATCGACGATGGGCTCTTTATCTTCCTGAAGGTCACGGTTGTAGGCCAAGGGCATTGCCTTTAGCGTGGCCATCAGACCTGCAAGATTGCCGATGAGTCGTCCGGTCTTGCCACGAACTAACTCCGGTACGTCTGGGTTCTTCTTTTGTGGCATGATTGACGATCCGGTCGACCACGCGTCGTCAAGAGTGACGTACCCAAATTCTGGCGTACACCAGGCGATAATCTCCTCAGCGAGGCGTGACATGTCAACTGCAATTTGCGCCAGAACATATGCGGTTTCTGCAGCAAAATCGCGTGAGGCGGTTGCGTCGAGTGAGTTCTCGGCGGCTGCGTCGAAACCTAGTTCTTCAGCAATCGCATCAGGATCCAGATGAAGGGAACTACCAGCCAACGCGCCGGACCCGTAAGGCGAGATAGCTAGACGCTTGTCGAGGTCCTGCAAACGGTTGATATCGCGCAAAAGTGGTTGGGCGTGTGCCAACAGCGAATGGGCCAGAAGAATTGGCTGAGCTGCCTGGAAGTGGGTCTTACCTGGCATGATTGCATCCGGGTGTGCTTTCGCTTGCGCGGAGAGAGCTGCGACCAAATCCGTGACGTCAGCTGCGACACCACGGATGGCGTCGCGAACCCACATCCGGAACAATGTTGCAACTTGGTCATTACGGGACCGGCCGGCACGCAGGCGCCCGCCGACTTCGGGCCCAACACGCTCGATGAGACCACGTTCCATGGCCCCATGAACGTCTTCGTCCGATGGTGCTGGCTTGAAGCTTCCGTCCGCGACGTCTTGGCCGAGCTGATCCAATCCCTCGAGCATCGTCTCAAAGTCAGCGTCGCTGAGAAGACCAGCCTTGTGTAGCACTCTGGCGTGAGCTTTTGAAGCAAGGACGTCGTAGGGTGCTAGCACCCAGTCAAAATGGGTGGAAACGCTGAGCGCAAACATTGCCTCGGAAGGACCACCGGAGAAACGCCCGCCCCACAAAGCACCTTCGTTAGTTCCGTGTTTCTGCATTTACTGCGCCTCGCGGTCGCGCTTATTCGCGATCTTGGAGGAGAGGCCGTGCAACTGCACGAAGCCCTTTGCCAAGGTTTGGTCGAAGGTATCGCCAGTGTCGTAGGTAGCCAGGTTGAAGTCGTACAGCGAGTGGTTGGAACGACGACCGTTGACTGTGACCTTGCCGGCATGAAGCACAATACGAATATCGCCTGTGACGTGCTCCTGAGTGGAAGCAATGAAAGCGTCGAGGGAACGCTTCAGCGGACCGAACCATAGGCCGTCGTATACCTCTTCGGACCAACGAGCTTCGACGAGTCGCTTGTAGCGTGCGAGTTCACGTTCTAGCGTTACGTCTTCCAATGCTGAGTGCGCAGTAATCAGAGTGATAGCACCAGGTGCCTCGTAGATTTCGCGGGACTTGATGCCTACTAGACGGTCTTCAACCATATCCAGGCGGCCTACACCTTGCGCGCCAGCGCGACGGTTGAGTTCCTCAATAGCTTCGAGAACAGTGACAGGACGACCGTCGATAGCTACTGGCTTGCCAGACTCAAAGGAGATGACCAGTTCATCTGGGGCGTTACCCAGAGCTGGGTCTTCGGTGTAGGCGTAGATATCCTTGGTTGGGGCATTCCATAGGTCCTCGAGGTAGCCTGTCTCGATTGCGCGACCCCACACGTTTTGGTCGATGGAGAATGGAGACTTCGTGGACTGCTCAATAGGAAGGTCAATTTCTTCCGCAAACGCGATGGCTTTGTCGCGGGTCCACGCATAGTCGCGTGCAGGCGCGACAATCTCGAGCTCGGGGGCGGTATCCATGAAGCCGACCTCAAAGCGCACCTGGTCATTGCCCTTACCGGTGCAGCCGTGTGCAACGTGGGTGCCACCGAATTCCTTTGCAGCCTCTACTAGGTGCTTAACGATTAGTGGACGGGAGATTGCGGATACCAAAGGGTATTGCTTCATGTACATGCCATTCGCCTGAATGGTTGGCAAGCAGTACTCGTTAGCGAACTCGTCCTTGGCATCGATCACGACTGCCTCTGCCGCGCCACAATCGAGTGCACGCTGGCGAACCGACTCCATGTCCTCGCCACCCTGACCAAGATCGAGTGCTACAGCGACAACGTCGCCTTCGAGCATCTTGCCCAGGTAAGGGATAGCAACTGAGGTATCCAGGCCACCTGAATATGCCAGAACTACACGATTAGACATCTTTTCTCCTTGTACAAATCTTTAAGTTTGAGTGTGCCTGTTCGTCTCCGCCGAACAGGCTTCGCATTGGTGCACTCGCTCGGTAACACCTTACCGCTTCCCCACCTTTCTTTGGAGGTCAGGGGTCGCACGTATGCGATGGTTAGTTTCTTTTTCGATTCACTACATCTACGGATATATCTCCGCGGAGCACATCCCAAAGTTCAAGCCCCGTTAGAGGCTCTCTGGCAAGCGCGAAAATTGTGTCATCACCAGCAATACAACCGACGACTTGATGTACACCTGCACGGTCAATGATGCTTGCCAAATATTGCGCAGCCCCAGGTGGGGTTCTCACTACTAGCGTGGCACCGGAGGAATCAACTGCCACGACAAGCTCCTCAAGCATGCGCCGAAGCTTTGCCATCGGACCGGAGTTTGTTGGCTCGGCGTAATCAATCTGTTCGTCGAGCACGTAGTAGGCCTTACCTTCACGCGGTTTAAACTTTCGGGCGCCAAGTTCATCTAGATCGCGCGATAAAGAAGCTTGCGTGATTGCGATTCCTTGGGACCGTAGAATCTGTGACAGTTGCTGCTGACTATGCACTGCCTCATGGCCTAAAATTTCCACAATCATAGCCTGCCGTGCTGTCCTGCTGGGCGCCGTGAGCGTAGTGCTCAATTCACCCTCAGCGCTGCTCGGTGTTGAGTAGTGTGTGCCCACTTACGCCTCCGGCTGATGCGCAAGTAGCCAGACTAGAAGAGCTTTCTGCGCGTGAAGACGATTTTCAGCTTCGTCAAATACACGAGAACGCGGCCCGTCGATAACTTCAGCAGCAACTTCTTTACCTCGATATGCGGGCAGACAATGCAGGAAGATTGAATCTTCGCCTGCGCGCTGCATTATTTCTTCCGTAACTTGATACGGGCGGAATGGTGTTTCACGGTCTAGGCCGTCAGCTTCCATCCCCATTGAAACCCACGTATCTGTGAGAACCACATTTGCGCCTTCGACATCATCCACATCGGCGCTAACTAGAATCTTGGCACCCGTCATGTCAGCTATGGCGTGTGCTCGGTCCACGAATTGCGCTTGTGGCTGGAATCCTTCAGGGGCAATGATTGAGATGTTCATCCCGGCGGTAGCGCAACCAATAAGGTACGAATTTGCCATGTTGTTGTTACCGTCACCGAGATAAGCCATAGTCTTACCACGCAGGCCAGCCGGCCCTTCTTCGGGGCACAAGTTCTCGATGCACGTCACCAAATCTGCCAAAATTTGGCACGGGTGAAGGTCATCTGACAGTGCATTAACAATCGGGACCGTCGCCGTTTCTGCCATATCAAGCAAATTCTGGTGAGCGAAAGTACGCCACACAATGGCTTTCACAAAGCGGGAAAGAACTGCGCCAGTGTCTTGGTACGTCTCGCCTTTACCCATCTGTGAATTTGCGGTTTCAGTAACAATTGCATGACCGCCTAATTGAGCGATGCCAGCGTCAAAAGAGAATCGCGTGCGGGTTGAGGTCTTATCAAACAGAACAGCAACGGACTGAGGACCAGCTAGTGGTTGCTGTGAGAAAGGATCTTTCTTGAGCTCTAAGGCCAAAGAGAGAACCTCGGCTTGTTCTTCTGGGGTGAGGTCGTCGTCTGCGAGAAAATGGCGAACGCCTGTCTTCGAATTAATCATTCTTTTTTGCATCTTTCTTTACATCGGTAATCGTAGCTTCAAGGCGATCTAGCCCTAGTGTAATTTCCTGGTCAGTAATCACTAGAGGCGGGACAAAGCGCAACACGGTGTCACTTGGTGCGTTGAGAATTACCCCGTGTTCCCAGGCCTTATTCACGATTTCCTTGGCAAGAGGCTGATTGAGTACCGCTCCCAACATGAGACCACGGCCTCGGACGCTGTCTACAAGATCAATTGTCGACAGGCGCTTTCGCATTGCGTCCCCGGCTTCTTGAACACGTTCTAAGAAAGTGTCATCAATCGTGTGCAAAACTGCGTTACCCGCTGCACAACACACTGGATTGCCGCCAAAAGTGGTGCCATGATCTCCAGGTTCAAGCAGTTTTGCCGCATTGCCTCGAGCCATACAGGCTCCTATCGGAAGGCCTGCTCCGAGTCCTTTGGCCATGGTGATGACATCTGGAACTATGTGTGCAGCTTCGAAGCCGAAGAACTGTCCCGTTCGACCGATGCCGGTTTGCACTTCATCGACGACTAGTAGGATTCCGTACTCGTCGCATAGTGCCCGTAGACCTTGCAAAAATTCTGCATCAGCTGGAATGACTCCGGTTTCACCTTGGATTGGCTCCAGGAAGATTGCAGCAACGTCGCCGGCATTGATTTCTACAAGTTTGGTCACATAGTCCAAGTCGTTGTAGGGGTAATACTCAACTCCGGCGGCGACGGGCTCGAACTTCTTCCGCTTATCGGGCTGCCCCGTCAGCGCCAAAGCGCCCATAGTGCGGCCGTGGAAGCCCATCTTCGCTGCCAAGATCCGTGAACGCCCTGTGGCGCGAGCTATCTTGAATGCAGCTTCATTGGCTTCCGCGCCCGAATTGCAGAAGAAAACGCGTGCAGTGTCGCTAACTTCATCTTTGCAAGGAACTTCTTGTGCGGCTTGTACAAAACGTTTAATCAGCTGGGCACCGAGTTCAATGACTGGCGGTGAAGCCAAGATATTGGATACATGAGCAAGTTGTGCAACTTGGTGTGAAACTGCTTCCACGACAGTCGGATGCGCATAACCCAAGGAGTTGACGGCGATACCACCAAGGAAGTCAATGTAATCATCCCCAGTGTCACTGTATAGCGTAGCCCCTTGGCCTTTGACCACTTTGAGAGGCGGTGTCCCGTAGGTGTTCATCAGAACATCTGACCATAGCGAAGTGTGGTTGTGCTCAGCGGTAGTCATTAGTCTTCTTTCTTCCTGAATGCAGTGCTATCGGGGTAATGTGCGCGGTTGAAGTCATTCGGTAGGACCATGGTTCCAATACCACCCATGGTCAATAGTTCTAGAATGACTGAGTGAGGTTGGCGGCCGTCAATCACGTGTGCTGCCCGCACTCCACCTTCGACTGCCTGCAGGCATGCTTCCATTTTAGGAATCATGCCTGAATCAAGTCCTGGCATGAGTTCTCGCAATGCATCGATTTCAATCCGCGAGACAAGAGATTCTGTTCGTGGCCAGTCTGTGTATAAACCAGCAACATTAGTAAGCATGACAAGGCGTTCGGCATCGAGCGCTGTGGCTAAAGCACCAGCTGCGGTATCAGCATTGATGTTGTAAATTTCTCCGTCTTCACCAGGAGAAATCGTAGATACCACCGGGATGCGTCCCGCTTCGATAAGATCTGTTAGAGACGTAGGATCGACATTGGTAATTTCACCGACCAGGCCGACATCAACGAGTTCGCCATCTTCATAAACCGCCTTCTTTTTAGCGGTAAAAAGTCCAGCATCCTCACCTGACGTACCTACAGCATAAGGGCCGTGAGAATTAATTAGGTTGACCAGCTCACGTCCGACCTGGCCGAAAAGAACCATTCGGATGATCTCTATCACTTCTGGCGTCGTGACTCTGAAGCCACCTCTAAATTCGGTGGGAATACCTACCTTCTGCAGCATGGCGGTAATCTGCGGACCACCCCCGTGGACGACAACGGGTTTTGCCCCAACTGTTCGCAGAAGAACCATGTCTGCGGCAAACGCTGCTTTGAGTTCTTCATCGATCATGGCGTTTCCGCCGTATTTGACCACTACTACTTTGTCTTGAAAAAACTGGAGCCACGGCAATGCCTCAGCAAGAACTTCGGCACGCATTGCGCTGTTCAAAACCGGCGGATGTATTTCCATAATTTCCTTCAATTCAACGTCTGCGACACAGACGGCTAGATCCTTTAGCTGCTGTAAGCCGAATTAATTTCGACGTAGTCATGGGAAAGATCTGTGGTCCGCACGTGTGCATCGCCGGGACCGCCAGTCCCGAGGTCAATGTGTACTTCGATCTCTACACCGCTGAGGTCCACGTCACGCGCGCCGGGGACAGCGGTTGATTCTTTGCACACAGCGTGACCGTTAAAACTTACGGCAATATTTTCTGCGTCCATATCCGCGTCTGCCATGCCAACAGCTGCGAGCACTCGCCCCCAGTTGGGGTCTGATCCAAACATGGCACATTTAAACAAGTTGTCGCGGGCCACGGTCCTAGCCGCATTCCGTGCTTGTACATCGCTGGTGGTACCGGTAACACGCACCGTCACTCGCTTAGTTACTCCCTCGGCATCCGCTTGCATTTGCTCTGCGATGTCTTTGCACACTGAGTAAATTGCTTCCTTGAATTCAGTGGCGTCGGGCTCAATACCGGAAGCACCCGAAGCAAGGGCAATAACGGTGTCGTTAGTTGAGGTTGAACCGTCAATATCAATCGCATCGAACGTCGATGGTGTCGCGTTCTTGAGCGCTCGGTCTAAGGTTTCACTACTGACGACAGCATCGGTGGTGATAAGCACCAGCATGGTGGCCAATGATGGTGCCATCATGCCTACGCCCTTCCCCATAGCGGCAACGGTCCAGCCATCTGCTTGATAAGACGCTTCTTTCTTGACCGTATCAGTAGTCATGATTGCCTCAGCAGCGTCTTCACCGTAGTCGCCTAAGTTGCTAGTCAGGGACGCTATTCCAGAGCGAATATTGCTCATCGGAAGTGGTTCACCAATGAGACCTGTGGAGCACACACCGACCTCTTGCTTGTGCACCTCTATTGCGTCTGCGACCAGCTGCTGCATCTCGCGCGCATCGTTGACACCGGGAGCACCCGTGCAGGCGTTCGCGTTGCCAGCGTTGTAGACCACAGCTTTTAGTGTGCCGTGAGCAACAGCCTCACGGGTCACTTTAACTGGGGCGGCGAAAACCCGATTTTGTGTGAACACAGCAGCCGATGCCCACTGTGGACCATTGTTGACCACTAAGGCCATGTCGGGGTTGCCGGATGGTTTAATTCCTGCAGCTACAGCAGATGCGGTGAAGCCCTTGGGCGTTGTCACAGATGCCATGGGTGCCCTCCTTGTTTAGATGCGTTGTTTGAGCGTGGAAATTCTTACGGTTTAGGGTGCCAGACCGATGAGTGGGAGCCCAGCGGTTTCTTGGAAATCAAGTGCAAGGTTCATGCACTGAATCGCTGCGCCGGCAGTTCCTTTGGTCAGATTGTCAATCGCTGCAGTGACAAGCAAACGTCCTGCGCGTTCATCGACCGCCACTTGCACTTGGCATACGTTCGCCCCCGCCACGGACTTAGTCTGCGGTTGCAGCCCGGCGGGCAGCAAATAAACACACGATTCATCCGCGTAAGCTTCAGCGTAAACACGCCGTACGTCTTCTTCAGTATGGGCCCCATTAAGCGGAGCGCTTGCGACCGTGAGAATACCGCGAGTCATCGGCGCTAAGACGGGCGTAAAGCTAACACTCACCGATTTTCCAGAGCTAACCTGCTCGAGATTTTGGATGATCTCGGGCACATGACGATGCACTCCCCCAACCCCATAGGCTTTGACTGAACCTATAGTTTCAGCACCGAGCATGCTTACCGAAGCTTTCTTGCCTGCTCCGGATACTCCGGTAATGGATGTCACGGCGAAGTCAGGCTCCACAATCCCTGCCTGGACGGCCGGATACAGGGAAAGAGAGGCGCCCGTCGGAAAGCATCCCGGAACCGCAATACGGTGAGCACCGCGCAATTGGGTACGGTTACCTGGCAGTTCCGGCAACCCGTAAGGCCAGCTACCAGCATAATCGTGCGAATCAGCGTAATACCTGTCCCATTCTTCCTGTGACTTCAAGCGGAAATCCGCGGCACAGTCAATGACCACAGTGCTATCCGGGAGTTGCTGCGCCAATTCCATCGAATGGCCATGCGGCAAACACATAAATACGACATCGTAGCCTTCCAGGATAGACACAGAGGTAGGTTCCACTGTCTTATGTGCCAACTCTGGAATATGAGGAAGCAAGCTACCCAGTGTGTTCCCAGCATTAGAGTTTCCTGTTACGGATCCTAGTTGCAGGTTCCCCGCAACATATTCTGGGTGCGAAAGCAGGAGGCGGAGAATCTCCGCGCCTGCATATCCAGATACTCCTGCAATTGCAACTGTTTTTGTCATGCTCCAAGACTACTCTTTATGCATTTGATTGCAAATTATGCACACATACGGGGGTAGATATACAGAAACCCGGTTGCTATAAACCGCAACCGGGGAAATAAAAGTGGGATACTATCCGCGCATTTCAGCGCCCACTACCTCGCGGGCATGCTTCGCAGCCTCGAGGCGAGCCTCATTAGCTTCTTCATCTGTCAACGTTCGATCTTGCGCACGGAACAGCAAGGAGAAAGCCAAGGACTTTTTGCCTTCGCCCAAGGAGTCCGAGCGATAGATGTCGAACAACTCCACGTCTTCGAGCAAGTCTCCGGCACCTTCAGAGATCAGCCTACGAACCTGCTCAGCGGGAACTTCCTCATCAACAATGAGCGCTAAATCCTGGTGCAAGGCGGGGAACGCAGACAACGTCGGGGCTGGGAGAACTTCGTCGAAAACCACGGCGGTGAGATCTAGCTCCATCGCGCACACGCGAGCCGGCAAGCCTAGCCGGGCGATAACCTGCGGGTGCAACTCGCCGGCATAACCAATGATTTCTTCACCGACACGTAGTTGTGCGCATCGACCCGGGTGCCACGGCAACTTTTCACCTTGAGCTACCTCAAGTTCAACACCTGCTGCGCGCGCTACCACGCGGGCCGATTCAATTGCATCAGCGTAGGTGTATGGCCGTCCTTCGCCCCAGGGACCACTGTAATCCGTTTCACCAGTACCGACTGTAACCACGTGCAGAGGTTGTTGCGGCAAAGAATCTACAAGCTCCGTGATGTCAGCATCGCTTGGACGTGAAGAAACGTCGGGCATCGGCGACTGCGCCGCACCAGCGAACGCAACCTGCTGGATACCGAAGAGCTGCATATCTTTGCGTCCACGTGCAACATTTCGCGCAACTGAATCCAGCATCGACGGCAACAGCGTCGTACCGATAATGCCATAATCTTTTTCCAAGGGATTCTGGACGACAACTGCTTGTCGACGACGATCATCCGCATCCAGACCCCAGACATCAAAGGTATCGTTAGCGATGAACGGCGTTGGCAGAACTTCAGCGTAACCGTTGTAAGCTAGCGCATGCCCAACTGCCCGGCGACGCTTCTGCTGCGGAGACAGCCCACGACCGCCCACAGGGGTAGGCAGGATAGATGGAATACTCTCCAGACCTTCGAGGCGCAATACTTCTTCTACCAAGTCAACCTTCACTGAAAGGTCGCCACGCCACGTTGGTGGAGTGACTTTGAGCAAGTCACCAGCGCCTCGTTCCACCGTGCAACCGACTTCCTCCAAGCGGTTAATCACAGTGTCGGCAGGATATTCAACACCTGCTACTTCGGAAGGGAAATGCACGTCCATCTCGATCGGAGCAGGTTCAGGGATGCTGCCAATGAGAGTGCGTCCGGCCGCTACTTCACCACCTCCGAGTTCAGCCAGCAGAGTTGCCGCTAAGTCCAGCGAAACCTCTACCAGTGCAGGATCAACTTCACGCTCGAAACGTCGCGAAGCCTCCGACGACAACTTGTGCCTCCGGGAGGCACGGGCCACCGATAGTGGGTCCCACGTCGCGGACTCTAGGTATACGTTCGTTGTGGCGTCCGAAATTTCAGAGGTGTTTCCACCCATGACGCCGGCGATGGACTGGATGCCGTTGTTATCGGCGATGATGACGTCGTCATCGGATAGCTCACGGTCAACGTGGTCCAAGGTACGCAGCTTCTCCCCTGGCTTTGCCTTGCGGATATGCAGGCCACCTGAAATCTGATCTGCGTCGAAGGCGTGCATAGGCTGCCCAAGCAGGAACATTACGTAGTTGGTCACGTCAGTCGCCAGGTTGACTGGGCGGGCACCGCATTTCAGCAATTGCTCCTGCATCCAGTACGGGGATTCAATACTTGGATCAATTCCCCGAACAGCTCGCAGACCGAAGCGACGAGTCTGCGTGTCGTCATCGATGGTCACATCAAGAATTTCACCAGACACAGCGGGGACGTTAATGCTGTGGCCAGCGGCTTCGGGGTTAGCAGCGACGTCGACAAGCGTGATATTAAACGCCGAGGCCAGCTCTCGGACCATGCCTCGAGCAGACAATGCATAGCCACGGTCTGGAGTGACGTTGACGTCGAAGATCGTGTCGTTAAGACCTAGGAAGTCCCGTGCGTCATCGCCGGGGTTTAAACCGAAGGCAGAAGAGTCTTTGCCCAGGTTAATGATGCCGGTTGTCTGCTGTGAGGCAAGCCCGAGCTCAGCAGCCGAGCAGATCATGCCGTTAGACATGTGGTCGTAGGTCTTGCGGGCTGCGATCGCAAATCCTCCAGGCAAGACTGCCCCAGGAAGCGAGACAACTACATAGTCGCCCTCCGCGAAATTGCGAGCACCACAAACAATCTCTTGAAGTTCGCCCGTGCCGTTAGCTTGCCCCACATCAAGGTGGCAGAAACGAATAGGTTTCTTGAAGCCGGTTAGCTCTTCAATGGTTTCCACCCGGCCAATAACAAGTGGTCCGGAGGTTTCCTCAATGGCCTCATAGCCTTCGGTCTCAAAGCCTACGCGCACGAAACCACTATCTAAATCCTCAGCAGAAACAGACCAGCCGGGATTCGCGTGGCCCAAGATTCGGGTAACCCAGTTTTGGGAAATCAACATGGTTAAAACACCTTCAAATAAGAAATATGGCTGTTTATAGACGATCTGGCGCTGCCCCTGTTGTGCCGCGCCACTGGAGACTTCTTAGGCTTGAATGCCGAATGGCAGGGAGAAGCGGATGTCGCCTTCGACCATGTCGCGCATATCAGACAGTCCATTACGGAATTGAAGTGTACGCTCGAGCCCCATTCCGAATGCGAAACCCGAATACTCCTCGGGGTCCACGCCTACCGCACGGAGAACAGCAGGGTTGACCATGCCACAACCGCCCCATTCAATCCAGCCGGCGCCACCCTTCTTATTCGGGAACCAGACATCAACCTCAGCAGAAGGCTCCGTGAACGGGAAGTAGTTGGTGCGCATACGAGTGTGAGTATCAGGGCCGAATAGTTGCTGCGCCAAGTGGTCCAAAGTGCCACGCAAATGGGCCATGGTGAGCCCCTTGTCTACCGCCAAGCCTTCTACCTGGTGGAATACCGGGGTATGGGTTGCATCCAGTTCATCGGTACGGAACACACGTCCTGGGCAGGCAATGTACAGTGGCACATCACGTTCGAGCATGGTGCGCACCTGGACTGGAGAGGTGTGCGTGCGCAGGATTTGGCGAGAGCCTTCTTCACCAAGGTAGAAGGTATCCTGCAGAGTACGTGCCGGATGGTCCGGGATGAAGTTCAGAGCATCGAAGTTGAAGTATTCGGCTTCGAGCTCGGGCCCTTCTGAAATCTCCCATCCCATGCCGACGAAAATGTCGGCGATCGTCTCAGACAGCGTGGTAATTGGGTGCAGCGCACCAGTCTGACGGCGAGTAGTAGGAACGGTTACGTCCACTTTCTCTGCCTCTAGGATTTCCGCGTTTCGCTTCTCCTCGAGTTCGGCTTTAACTTCACCGAAACGTTTTTCAACCTTGCCACGCGCCATGTTCACCAAACGACCCGCGTCTTTCCGCTGTTCTTTCGGAATACTTCCCAGCGATCGGCGCGCTTGTGGGATGGGAGCGGCATCGCCAAGGTGATCGTGACGGGCCTGCGCTAATTCATCGAGGTTGGATGCAGACTCGAATGCGTTAATAGCAGCCGATGCTGCTTCCTCTAACGCCTGTTCTGTCAGCTCCACTGGGGCGCTATTTGCGGTGTTGTCCTGCACCTGTATTCGACCTTTCTTATCTGGCGTGTGGCCTTCAACTCTTCGCTACTGCATATCTGGATGCTTCTACGATGCTAAACAAATATACCCGTTCCACCATCGCGCGGTGGAACGGGTGCATATGTTTAGCTGGTACGAGCCAAACTATTATTAGTCGTCGATGCCAACCATGACTTCGCTGGACTTGATAACGGCGATTGCTGGCTTGCCCACTTCCAAACCAAGCTCCTCGATGGAACGGTTGGTGATGGAAGCAGTCACTTCCTGTTCAGTGCCATCGAGCTTAATGGTGACCAGACCATTAACCGCACCTTCTTCAATTGCAGTTACAGTTCCGCGAAGTTGATTACGTGCTGAAAGTTTCATGGCTCCTATGGTAGCAACAGATTCGTGGACGAGTTGATGCTTATCGACGACCACGGGAAACGCCTCTTAGTCCTCCCCGAAGCCAGCGGAGTCGTCCTCTCCCAGCGCTGTCTGCTTATCAGCGCGCGCCTGCACGCGCGCGGACTGGTACAGGCAAATTGCGGAGGCCGTAGCTAAGTTCAGGGACTCGGCACGGCCTCGAATCGGGATGCGTACGCGGTGATCAGCCTGAGCCAGGATTTCTTCGCTAAGCCCATGCGCTTCATTACCAAAGAGCCATGCCGTTGGCTGGGCAAGAAGTTCGTCAGCATCGTCGAGGTCTACTTCCCCATCAGCCGCGGTTGCCAGGATCGTCAGGCCGGCGTCGCGAAGCTGTCCGAGCAGCCGATAAATATCACGATCACGGGCAACAGGCAGGTGAAACAACGATCCAGCTGAGGCACGGACAGCTTTAGAACTTTGAGGATCAACGGTGTCACCGGCAAAAATGACTGCATCAGCCCCCATGGAATCCGCGTTGCGAATGAGGGTACCTGCGTTACCAGGCTCAGAAGTTTGGACCGGGACGCTCACCAGACGCGGCTTCCGTAGCGCTTTGGGAACGGACCACAAGACTGGTTCACACACCGCGAAAATACCTTGTGGCGTAACCGTGTCCGATAGCAGCTTCGCAGCTTTATCGGTGATTGGATGAACATAGACGTTGAGGTACCCGGCAGTACGCAAAACTTCCTCATACCGGATAGCTGCATCTTCGGTAACGAAGACGTCGGTGGCTGCACCTGTAGAAACGGCTGCCTCCACGGAGTTTTCACCTTCAACGATGAATCGCTTTACTTTCCTGCGCTGTGCTGCCCGGTGCAGTTTCGAGGCGTTAACGACGCGTGGGGTGCGTTCGGTGAAAGCATTGTCAAAGTCAAGGTGCATGAGTTCAATCTAGCAAACCAGTTTTCTGGCGGTGATACGCGTCAACCCCACTTCCACGATGGAAAGTGGGGTTGATTGTTTCCGGCGTGTGCCTAGGCTGGTTTAGGCAGCCTTTGGAGCGTTGACGTCCTCTGGGAGTGCGTTCTTCGCTGCTTCGCAGATTGCGGAGAAGGTGTCAAAGTCATTGACAGCCAGCTCTGCAAGGATCTTGCGGTCTACATCGATCTCAGCGAGCTTGAGGCCCTGGATGAGACGGTTGTAGGTGATGCCGTTCATACGAGCAGCAGCGTTGATGCGCTGGATCCACAGCTTACGGAACTCGTTCTTACGCTTACGACGATCGTTGTAAGCGTAGGTCATCGAGTGCAACCACTGTTCCTTAGCCTTACGGTAGAGGCGGGAACGCTGGCCACGGTAACCCTTGGCGGACTTCAGAATATCGCGACGCTTCTTCTTGGCGTTTACTGACCGCTTAACTCGTGCCACGGTGATACTTCCTTAATTTATCTTTGAGGTTGATAAGGGGTGGGGTTGAACGGGTGGCTTATGCCTTACCCAGCAGACGCTTGACGCGCTTGGTGTCTGCCGGTGCCACGTCAACGGTGCCCTTCAGGCGACGGGTGCGGGTCGAGGGCTTACCCTCGAGCAGGTGACGACGGCCTGCTTGCTCACGGCGCAGCTTGCCCGAGCCGGTGATCTTCACGCGCTTCGCGGTGCCCTTGTGGGTCTTCTGCTTCATGCCTGATCCTTAAACTTGTGAGGGGAAACTGTTGACTACTTCTTGCCCTTGTTACGCACTGGGCCAAACACCATGGTCATGTTGCGACCATCTTGTTTAGGCTTGCTTTCTACGACGCCGTACTCGGCGACGTCGTCAGCAAGACGCTCAAGGAGGCGGTAACCAAGCTCCGGACGCGACTGTTCGCGACCACGGAACATGATGGTGACCTTCACCTTGGACCCTTTTTCAAGGAAGCGGATCACGTTGCCACGCTTCGTCTCGTAATCGTGCTGATCGATCTTGGGACGTAGTTTCTGTTCCTTGACGACAGTCTGCTGCTGATTGCGACGTGCCTCACGAGCTTTCTGAGCTTGCTCGTAACGGTACTTGCCGTAGTCCATAATCTTGCAGACCGGCGGTTTAGCGCGAGCTGCGACCTCAACCAAGTCGAGGTCAGCTTCCTCGGCGAGCTTCAACGCATCCTCAATTCGGACAATGCCGACCTGTTCCCCACTGGGGCCTACGAGGCGAACCTCGGGGACTCGGATACGCTCATTAATACGAGCTTCAGCGCTGATTGTGAACTCCTCAAGTTGCAGAAATAGTGGTTAACGTACCGCGCTACACCTGAGGGGACCCCCGCAACAAAAAACCTGCTCCCTACGACTAAGGAACAGGAATACATGTTGCTACCGGTATTTCTACCGATGTGACCTTTAACCAACCTTGTGTGGCGGCGTGAGGTGGGATGTACTCCTCTTGTAGCCCTGACGCGTGTGCGCCAACGGGCGGTAGTGATAGATATGATACACACTCACCGTCGGGTATGCAAATTATGTTATCCCCACGCTACGAGGCGTCATCCCGAGCTACTCCTACCGTTGAGCTTTACCGATGTTCTAAATAGACAACTGCATTGTCTCCACCTGTGCAAACATATGAATCACGATCGCGGTAACTACACCTCATGTCATATGCCAGTTGCGTAGTAGGTGAATTCACCTTGACTGCAACAGTGCCGGACTGACCTCGATTCAATTCCATTGCTATCGCGGTGTTTTCCGCAAAGCCACACGTGGTGTTTTCAGAGCCTCGGTAAATCGCAAAAACTCCAGTGAGTCCGCATGGTTGAGCGTCGGTAGGCACCTGAAATTGAGAAGTTGGCGCCTGGGAACGTGGCGCAGAGGGTTCCTTGTCAGGCAACCGCTGCTCAGGAGCCGGCTGTGAGGCTTCCACGACGGTTGTTTCTTCAACGATGACCGTTGTCGTCACTGGAGCCGTCTTGGCGCCTGACCCCTGAGATGGTGTGAGAAATTGGGTGTACACAAACCACGCCAAAACTATTGCGCCGACGATAAGCAGCAAGAATATGACTACAGTCTTCCATGGGTTGGATTGACGCTGAACCGGACCGTGAGCAACATGTTCCGCATAGCCCGCTCCTCCTTCGACCGGACGGCCTGAAAAGTTCTGGTGCGCGGCAGGCGTGCCATATTGCTGACGAGTCAATCCGGCGTAACCATCGTCCCACGTGTTGCCCATCCGCGGCGGATCGTCCGGGACATCAACGCGAGGAAGCGATTGAGTATCGTCGTCTTTTTCCATAGCCATCACCCTAGTGGGCCAATACTGTTGACCACAATAGGAACATTAGTTTCGCACGGTACCTAAATACGACTCTTTTGAGAACCTCCTAGAGCATTTCCGCGAGGAATTGTCCGGTATAGGAGCCCTTGACTTTAGCCACATCCTCAGGGGTTCCCTGTGCCACTACTGTGCCGCCTCCGGCGCCACCTTCTGGCCCCATGTCGATGATCCAGTCCGCACACTTAATCACATCCAGGTTGTGCTCGATGATGATGACTGAATTGCCCTTATCTACGAGTCCTTGAATCACCAAGAGTAACTTGCGAATATCTTCGAAGTGCAACCCAGTTGTGGGCTCGTCCAAGATGTAGATTGTTCGCCCATTAGAGCGTTTCTGCAGTTCCGATGCCAACTTCACGCGCTGGGCTTCACCGCCGGAAAGCGTCGTGGCTGCTTGGCCGAGGCGAACGTATCCCAAACCGACCTCGACGAGCGTGTTGAGGAAACGATGGATCGATTGGATGGATTCGAAGAATTCAGCGGCCTCGCCAATAGGCATGTTCAGCACTTCGGCAATGTTCTTGCCTTTGTACTTGACCTCAAGGGTTTCACGGTTATAGCGCTGGCCTTGACACACTTCGCACGGCACATACACGTCCGGCAAGAAATTCATCTCGATTTTCAGCGTGCCGTCGCCTTGGCAAGCTTCACAGCGCCCGCCTTTGACGTTGAATGAGAAGCGCCCTGGTTTGTAACCACGCACCTTGGCCTCGGGCGTTTCCGCAAAAAGATTGCGAATCTTGTCAAAGACGCCCGTGTACGTAGCCGGGTTGGAGCGTGGCGTGCGGCCGATTGGCGACTGGTCCACCTGAACAAGCTTGTCCAAGTTGTCGAGGCCGTCAACGCGACGTGCCCGTCCTGGCACCTGCCGGGCGCGATTGAGCTCGTTGGCAAGCACCTTAGCCAGAATCTGGTTGACCAGCGTCGATTTACCTGACCCCGAGACACCGGTCACGCACGTAAGGACTCCCAATGGGAACGTAACGTCAATGCCTTTGAGGTTGTTTTCCCGTGCGCCGACAACCGTCAGGCAACGATCTTTATCAATGTCGCGACGATGGTCTGGCACGCCAATCTTCTTTTTGCCCGACAGATAGGCGCCCGTCAGCGAATCCTCTGCTTCAAGTAAACCCTTTGGCTTTCCTTGGTAAACGATCTCTCCGCCGTATTCGCCGGCACGCGGGCCCACGTCGACAATGTAATCTGCCTTGCGAATCGTATCCTCATCGTGCTCGACCACAATGAGCGTGTTTCCCAAATCTCGGAGATTCTCCAAGGTCTTAATAAGCCTCTGATTGTCTCGCTGGTGCAGCCCGATGGATGGTTCGTCCAGAACATAGAGAACGCCAGCAAGACCGGAACCAATCTGAGTCGCTAGTCGGATACGCTGGGCCTCACCACCAGATAGGGTCCCTGCGGCACGATTAAGTGTGAGGTATTCCAAGCCGACGTCGAGTAAGAAGTGAAGGCGCGCTTGGATCTCCTTGAGGACTGCACCGGCGATAATCTCCTCGCGGTGGCCAAGCTTGAGATCGTCGAGATATGCCGAGGCATCCACAATGGACAGCTCGGTAAGACCTGCAATACTAAGTTCTCGACCTTCCTGGTTGCTCAAGCGAACTGCGAGAATTTCTGGCTTGAGGCGGGTACCACCGCATGTTGGGCATGGAATCTCACGGGTGTACGCAAGATAACGCTCCTTAGCGTGTTCGCTTTCTGCTTGTTCGAGTTTGCGGTGGAGGTATCCTTTCACGCCTTCGAATGGTGCTGTCCACGAGCGTTGGCGGCCGAAGCGGTTTTTGTAGCGCACGGACACCTTTGTCGAAGTGCCGTTAATCAGCGCTTTCCGGTCTTTAGCGCTCAGTTCTGAATACGGCGTCTGAGGATCGAATCCAAGCTCCTTTGCCAGAGCCTCAATCAAGGTGAAGAAGTACTTTTTATTAGGGCTAGAGTTCCAGGGCTGCACCGAGTTGACTACTGGGGCGTCTGGGTCCGGGATCAGTAGGTCTTCATCGATTTCGATGGTGGTGCCCAACCCGTCGCAGGCAGGGCACGCGCCGTAGGGGTTGTTGAAGGAAAATGAACGTGGCTCGAGCTCATCAATGTCCAAAATGTGGCCGTTCGGGCAAGCCATTTTTTCCGAGTACGGGATGAACCGGTTTTCTTCCCTCTTTACGTAATCGATGACCACGAGGCCGTCGGCAAGCTTTAAAGCAGTTTCCACAGAATCCGTCAAGCGCTGCTTCTGTGAATCCTTGACCTGGAGGCGGTCCACGACCACGTCAATATTGTGCTTAATCTGCTTTTTCAGCTTCGGCGGGTCGGATAGCTGGTACGTTTCCCCATCCACGTTCACACGAGCAAAACCTTGGGAAGCCAAGTCCTCAAAAAGATCGACAAATTCGCCTTTTCGGGTGCGAACCACTGGCGCCAACACCTGAAATTTTTCGCCCTCTTCGCCAGCAAGTACGGAGTCTACGATTTGCTGCGGAGTCTGACGCGCGATTGGTTCGTCGCACTTAGGACAATGCGCGGTACCTGCGCGAGAGAAAAGGAGTCGGAGGTAATCGTAGACTTCAGTGATGGTGCCTACGGTCGATCGCGGGTTGCGGTTAGTAGACTTTTGGTCGATGGAAACCGCTGGTGAAAGCCCTTCAATAAAATCTACGTCTGGCTTGTCCATCTGGCCAAGGAACATACGCGCATAGGACGATAAAGACTCAATGTACCTGCGTTGGCCTTCGGCAAAGATGGTGTCAAAGGCAAGCGAAGATTTACCCGAGCCAGATAAACCAGTAAAGACGACCATCGCGTCGCGCGGTAGGTCAACGTCTACTCCCTTGAGGTTATGCTCGCGTGCTCCACGTACTATGAGGCGTTCTGCCACGATATTTTTCCTTAAACTTCTGTTGTAGTGCACGTTCTCGACGCGCGTGCTTTATCAATTAATGCGGACGCCAACCACCGGATGCGGAGTTCCCGACCATCCAATCGCGATGGCGATATCCTGCCCAGGATACGCCACTGCCTCACCGACTGCAGCCGTCTATAACTACCTGTGCAACGTCGACTCCACAGTTACCCTTTCGAACATACCAACGAAGTGCACGAATTGCATGCACATCATCAAAAGAAACGAATCGCTACAGTGGTGGCATGGCTCAAGAACTAACACTCCATTCTGTATCCGTCTCCGAGATGGACAACAACTGCTACCTCCTCTGCGGCGATGGCGAAGGTTTGCTTATCGACGCTGCCGACAACGCCGACAAGCTACTGACTATGGCAGAAGACGCGGGCGTGAAAATTACTAAAGTACTGACTACCCACCGGCACGCAGACCATACACGCGCGCTAGAAGAAATCCTAGAAAAGACGGGCGCTACCCACTACGCCCCATTTCTTGATAGCCCTGCGCTGCCAGCCCCAGTGGACGTCGAGCTTGACCACGGGGAAGTAATTACGCATGCAGGTGTGGAACTGCCGGTTATTATCCTTCGTGGCCACACCCCTGGCGGGGCTGCAGTTTCGACTGTCATTGATGACACGCCTCATATTTTCGTAGGCGACAGCCTCTTTCCCGGCGGCCTCGGCAAGACCACGTCCGATAGTGACTTCGTACGCCTATTTAACGACGTCAAGACTCGAATCTTTGACGAGTTCCCCGATGAGACCATCGTTCACCCAGGCCACGGCGCTTCAACTACGTTGGGGGCGGAGCGCCCTCACTTGGAGACCTGGTGGGAACGCCGCTGGTAAACCTGACATACCTTGTATATCTTGTGTCCCTTACCACCTGTAGTGTCGGCGAAAACTTTCAAAAGTCTGTAAAGTTGTTGGGACATTCGTAACGAAGCTCGAAGGAGAGCAGATCATCATGATTCGTAAGATTGCACGTCCACTACTGGCTTCCGTGTACGTTGTTGAGGGCGCTGATGCCCTGATTAACACCAACAAGCATGTTGAAGGTACGGAAGCGGTTCTCAACCGAGTTCGCGGGCTACTCCCCCGCACGTACGCACGCCAGGTCCCGCAAGACGCGGAGCTGGTTACTCGTGTTCTCGGTGGCACGAAGGTCGGCGCTGGTTCCCTTCTTGCACTGGGCAAGGCGCCTCGCCTCTCCGCAACGGTGTTGGCATTGACCACTGTTCCTACTCTGCTCGGAGAGTACGCTTTCTGGGAGACTCAGGATGAGGATAAGAAGTCCGAACGCCGCACCGGCTTCCTCGCCCACCTTGGGCTTCTCGGTGGCGTCGCAATCACTGCAGCTGATACCGAAGGCAAGCCTGGACTGAAGTGGCGCGCAGAGAATGCAGCTAAGCAAACCGGTAAGAAGGTCCAAGCTGCTCTTCCTACTAAGTCTGAGACAGAGAAGTTCACCGACAACGTTTCTTCCTGGTTTAGCGATACCGCACAAGACGCGAAAGACTTCGCCCAAGACGCGAAGAATTACGTGGAAGACAACAAGGATGACTGGGCCGACGCTGCACGGGAGGGCGCACAGAAGGTTGGCTCCACAATCTCTGGTTACGCCCAGCAAGCCAAGGACTTCTTCGAAGACAACTCTGAGGATTGGCTGAAAGCTGCTCAATCCAACGCGAAGACTGCGAAGAAGAAGGTAGTTAAGGCTGCTGGTAAGGCACAAGACAAGGCCGATGAGGCGCTTGAGAAAGCACAGGACGCCTCTGGTCGCGCTGCAAAGAAGGCTGATAAGAGGGCTAACAAGTTGCAGAAGCAGGCCGATAAGGCCCTCGGCAAGGCTCAGAAGAAGTTGAAGAACGTCTCCTTGTAAGCCTTTTCCTCAGGTGGTGGTGCCCGGATACGGGTGCCACCATTTTTTATGTATGGTGGTTCTTCTTCCCCACTGCTGTAGGTATTTGAAAGGTGTCTTGTTGTGAGCGAATCGAACGCCCCATCCTCCCGCAACGACAACGAGTCGGAGCTCCGAGCTGAACAGCGGTATGTGGATATGCTTTTCCGCCGGCTCGATGCCGAAGTATCGGAAGCACAGCGGAAACTCAGCGAGGTTGAGCTCAATATAGATCCCGCTAATCCTAAGGCGGAGGCGCTAGTCCAACGTGAGACTGAATACCATGCCTTGAATGCAAAGCTAGATAAACTCACGGTCGCCCAAATGGGTCTCGTTTTTGGACGGATCGATGTTGAAGATCCTCACGGTTACGGTGATAATCCAGTACCAGAAAAACCGGGCCTAGACCGGCGCTACGTGGGTCGATTAGGTCTTGATGACCGTGACGACAATTATCGCACTCTCCTGCTGGATTGGCGAGCACCCCAAGCACGCCCGTTCTACCTGGCTACCACTGCGCACCCTGAAGGCGTTCATCTAAGGCGCAACATCCGGATGAAGTCCCGCGACGTCGTCGCCATCAATGACGAGCATTTAGCCGCCGTTGAACACATCAATGACGACGCTTTGGCCAATGTTGGCTCAGAAGCCGCACTTCGCTTCGCCATGAACCGTGCCCGTACTGATCGAATGCACAGTATCGTCGAAACGATTCAGCGTGAACAGGACACTATTATTCGGGATCAGCATCGTGGCGTCATGGTTGTGGAAGGTGGGCCGGGCACGGGCAAGACCGCTGTTGCACTCCACCGCGTGGCTTATTTGCTCTACACGTGGCGGGAACAATTGTCGGCTCAGGGCGTTCTGATTATAGGGCCTAACAGCACGTTCTTGGACTACATTTCCCATGTGCTTCCAGAGTTGGGTGAGACTGGTGTGGTCCTGTCTACCGTCAGTGGCCTCTACCCCGGCGTAGATGGGACGATTGAGGACTCCCTACTGACCCAGGAAATCAAGGGCAGTGCTGAAATGGTAACAATTCTGAAAGAAGCCGTCCGCGATTACCAATTGGTGCCAGAAACTCCGGAGACGCTGCGTGTTGACTCTTTGGCGCTCACAGTATCCCCTCAGATGGTTGCGAAAGCTCGTACTAGGGCTAGGAGAAGCCGTCGGCCACACAATGAGGCCCGCGCCGTTTTCCAGGACTCGTTCCTCGACGGTTTGGCCGAGCATATGGCGGACGTTATTGGTAGAGATCCGCTCGGCGGGAAAAACTTGCTCAGCGTTGCTGATGTGGATCAGTTGCATGACGATCTCGCGGAAGAGACCGTCGTGAAGCAATTCATGGACGAGCAGTGGCCGGAACTCACTCCGGAGAAAGCTCTTGAAGACCTCTTGACTGACCGTGCCCGCATTGCTCGCGCTGCCGCGGGATATGATGCGGAAACTCAAGAGGCGCTCTACCGTGAAGGATTCACCGGTTGGTCTACGTCGGATGCTGCGCTTCTCGACGAACTCGCTGTTCTGATTGGCGTGGAGGATGAGGAAGAGAAGCGGAAGGCTGCCGAAAAGGAGCGTCGTAGGCTCGTCGAAGAGGCGCAAGACGCGTTGGATATTTTGCAGGGCTCGGCCAACACTGACAACGACGACGATGCGTTCGAGGCCGAATATTTAGGCGCCTATGACTTGATCGACGCCGAATCGCTTGCCGCACGACATGAGCGGACTGACTATCGCTCGACGGCACAGCGCGCGGCCGCAGACCGTAATTGGGCTTATGGTCACGTGATTGTGGATGAAGCTCAAGAGCTCACCCCGATGGAGTGGCGTATGGTATTCCGGCGCTCCCCTGCTAGGTGGATGACGCTTGTAGGCGATACGGCGCAGACGGGTGCACCCGCAGGTGTGGATACCTGGGCGGAGGCTTTGGAACCGTTCGTGGCAGATCGGTTCCGGGTACACCAATTGACGGTAAATTACCGTACCCCGCAAGAGATCATGGATGTGGCGCAGCGGTACGGAAGCCTCCTTGCACCGGACGCCGGCCCCACTACCAGTATCCGGGCGGTCCCTGATGCGGTGCGCTGGGTCTCACCCGATACTTCTCCGGAGGAGATTGTGGCACAGTTCAACGCAGCAGACCCTCAACGCAGCACAATTGTCATTGGTCCTGACAATGTTCATGGCGTTAAGGGTCTGGAATTCGATCACGTCATTATCGTAGACGCTGATCAGATTGTGGCGCAGTCACCGCAAGGTCTTAATGACCTGTATGTTGCGTTGACTCGGGCAACGCAGACGCTGACAATCGTAGGCACGTTACCCGAGGTCGAGGGCGAGAATTAGCCGACGGTGTGCACAATCATGACGTCGCAATCGGACTGACGGGCAACATCAGCAGGTACGGAGCCCAAAAGGCGGCCGGTCAGGGAGTTGATGCCACGGTTACCGACGACGAGTAGTTCGGCGTCAACTTCCTTGACAATCTCCATAAGCGCCTGAACTGGAGTCCCACGGCGAATCTTGGTTTCGACGGTTTTCGCCCACTGTTCTGCGAATTCCTTAGCCGCGTCGAGGTTCTTCTGCGCGGTATCATCACCCAAAACGGTGACGGAATCCTGGCGCAAAGTCTTAGATGCTTCTTCTTCAGACTCGTAGTAAGCGCTGCCAATAATCAGTGTGGCATCGAAAGCTGCTGCCATCTTGGCTGCGCGTTCAACTGCGAGGAGCGAAGACTTCGTTCCATCAGTACCAACAACGATATTGCTATAGTAGTCGCTCATTGAGCCTCCCTTTAAGACGATTCGAATCAGTGCTCATCATACCAAGCACTACCTCGAGGTAGCGAAGATACGTACAGCGGAAAACGAGATTTAGCTTACAGCGCTCTGCGTGTTGACAATCATCACGTCAACTGGCGACCGGCGCGCGACACCGGTAGGGATGTTTCCGAAAATTCGGCCCGAAAAACTGCGGATGCCTTGGTTACCTAGGACAAGAACTTCTGCGCCTTCTTCCAAGCACGTCTCGGTCAGTACGTTGACTGGTGAACCCGCAACCTTGCGCAGGACCACGTTCTTTGCGCCTTCGTCGAGGGCTACTGCTTCGGCTTCCTTCAAGTATTCGTCAGCCGTCTGGTCGCCGACGACCGGAGCCGACGTGCCTTCGATTGTAGGACTCGACAAGACGGAATGACTGTTGCGGTTATAAGCGCAAATAATGACCAGTTTTGCCTCGTATGCAGCAGCCAAACTTGCAGCGCGTCGCACGGCGTAAAGGGCGGTCTCGGACCCGTCAGCGCCTACGGCGATGGATGTGTACTTCACGTTTTTCTCCTTGTTGCTTAAATGCCTGCTTCTTTCATACCACGGAGTTCCTTTTTCAGGTCGGATATCTCATCGCGGAGACGTCCAGCAAGCTCGAACTTGAGGTCCTTTGCTGCAGCGACCATCTGGGCGGTCATGTCGTCGATGAGTTTTTGGACTTCATCCTGGTTCATAGAAGCGGTATCAGGCTTATCGACGAGCGCCGCATCAGCTGCTGCCGTAGTAGCAGTATCGTCACGCTCGTATACTTCATCCAAGATGTCCGCGATTTTCTTGCGCAAAGGCTGCGGATCGATGCCGTGTTCTTCGTTGTACGCAATCTGTTTTTCGCGGCGTCGTTCCGTCTCGTCTATTGCGTATTGCATGGAATCCGTAATCTTGTCGGCATACATGATGACCTCGCCAGAGACGTTACGTGCGGCGCGACCAATCGTCTGGATGAGGGAACGCTCGGAACGCAGGAAGCCCTCTTTGTCCGCATCCAGAATTGCGACTAGGGAGACCTCCGGAAGGTCTAAGCCCTCGCGCAGGAGGTTGATGCCCACAAGGACGTCGTATTCACCGAGGCGCAGTTGCCGGAGCAACTCAACACGCTGCAAAGTGTCGATGTCCGAGTGCAGGTACCTGACTTTCACCCCGTGTTCTAGCAGGTAGTCAGTGAGATCCTCTGCCATTTTCTTGGTCAAGGTGGTGACGAGAACACGCTCGTTCTTTTCGGTGCGCTCGCGGATCTCGCCGATGAGGTCGTCAATCTGACCCTTAGTAGGTTTGACGGTAATTTTCGGATCAACTAGGCCGGTTGGGCGGATTACCTGCTCTACGAACTCTCCACCAGCTGCAGCCATCTCATAGTCGCCCGGCGTTGCCGAAAGATATACGGTCTGGCCTACCCGATCTTCGAATTCATCGAAGGTTAGTGGCCGGTTGTCCAGTGCCGATGGCAAACGGAAGCCGAATTCCACCAAGTTGCGCTTGCGCGACATGTCGCCTTCGTACATGCCACCAATCTGTGGGACGGTCACGTGGGACTCGTCAATGATGGTCAGAAAGTCTTCCGGAAAATAATCGATTAAGCAGGCTGGAGCACTTCCCGCTTCACGACCATCGATGTGGCGTGAGTAGTTCTCAATCCCGGAGCAGAAACCGACCTGCTGGATCATCTCCAGGTCGTATTCAGTGCGCATGCGCAAACGCTGCGCTTCGAGGAGCTTGCCGCGGTTCTCCAAGTCTGCCAACCGGTCTTCAAGCTCAGCCTTGATATCCGCGATCGCCTTTTCCATGCGCTCTGGCCCTGCGACGTAGTGCGTGGCAGGGAAGATACGGATTTCATCAACTTGTCGGATTACGTCGCCTGTCAGCGGGTGTATGTAGTAGAGCGAGTCAATCTCGTCGCCGAAGAACTCTACACGCACGGCAACTTCTTCATAGGCGGGGATGATGTCTACAACGTCGCCCTTAACGCGGAAGGCCCCGCGTTCTAGCGAGTAGTCGTTGCGGTCGTACTGGACGTCGACAAGCAGGCGAAGGAAACGGTCCCGCTCCACTTCCTCACCGACGCGCAACACGATAGAACGGTCCAGGTAAGACTGCGGCGTACCCAAGCCATAGATGCAGGAGACAGAGCTTACGACGACGACGTCGCGACGCGAGAGCAACGCCGAGGTCGCAGCGTGCCGCAAACGCTCCACGTCCTCGTTGATTGAAGAATCCTTTTCAATGTAAGTATCCGTCTGCGCGATGTACGCTTCGGGCTGGTAGTAGTCGTAATAGCTGACGAAGTATTCCACTGCGTTATTCGGCAGAAGCTGCTTGAGCTCGTTTGCCAACTGTGCAGCCAACGTCTTATTCGGCGCCATGACTAAGGTCGGTCGCTGCTGTTTTTCAATCAACCATGCGGCGGTCGCCGACTTACCTGTACCGGTGGCACCGAGCAGAACTACGTCTGATTCACCCCGATTCAAGCGCTCGTCTAATTCTTTAATAGCCTGCGGCTGGTCACCGGCAGGTTGGTATTCAGAGATGACTTCAAATTGGGCGTCAGTACGCTCCACCTCACCGACGGGACGGAACTCAGAATGTGACAATACGGGATGTTCAGCAGCAAAAGCCATGGGGTCCACTGTAGCCGTTTTTTACACGCTATCGAGGTGGGAACCAATCCGGGGATGCGCACCGTCAAACTCTTAAGTCCAATACTTCAACCTTCGACCTCACAGGAGTATCGCATGCTTGACCTGAACCGTATAGACCCCTCTGCTCGCAGCGTTGTCACTCGAGTACAGCGCATTTTCAAAAACCATGGGCAAAGCAGTTATGTCGAAGCCATACCATGTGGCTGTGTGTTCGTTTCGACATCCGTAGGACACCTATGGTTGGGAGATCTCATGACCGAATCCCCAAAACTCTGTGGAACACACCAAAAGGCTGCGTGCGAACACGCAGTAAAAGATATGCTGTCCATCGCAGAAACGACGAAACGCATCAACTTCAATGATCCACTTCTGCGCAATCAACTGCGCACGGTAGTCAAAGAGGGCAGGCCCCAGGCTTCGGGCGCCACATACACCTACGCCCGGCACGTGGGCGCCTATGGCCGGTATTTGGCTTTGCAGGCAGACACCTACCAAGTGATTTTGCCCGACGCTGCTCTTCCCAAGGGACAAAAATTCCGGGACGAGTTGTGGGACATTGCCAGGGATAATGACTTGGCCCAAGAAATTGCCATCTCCGCGGATTCCCAGATTATAAACGGGAAGATGAGCGCACTCCTGCACGTGCGTGCACCCTACGGGGCTACGGAGGCCCTACTTCCCTATCTTAAGGAGCTTGTTTCCTATAAGGCTGGCATCGGTGCGGATTTTGACCGCCTCTACGCCTTCTTCATCAACGAACACAACCTGATGATTTGGGTACCAGACGATGGCTCGGATTACGCTGACCTTGCCGACTTGATCAACGATTTCGACGACTACCCCGGTATCACCGGCATCCAGGATGCTTTCGAGTGGACCCCAGAGCACGGTGTCGACTCCATACTCTTCGACGAAGAGCTCAAACTACCGTGGCAAGAGCCATGGTGGGACTGGGATGAGGATGAATCTGCTTAGCCCAGCGATACCCAGGAAGCAGCCTTCCATTCCAGAACCTTGTCTGGATGATGGGTCTGCCACCACGCGAACAGATCAGAGACTTGTGCATCCGCCACGATTGCTTCAAGGTTTTGACGTAGGCGTTCTTTGACCGTGGGCTCACGCAGCGGAGCCACAATATCGGGGCTGATACCGTCAGGCAGGTCGTCTTCTTCACTGGTGGCTAATGCTGCTAGAGCGACAACGATCTGCCCTTCGTCGGCGTCGATGCGTCGGTAGCCAGTATTGGGGATGAGTTCTACAGGATCGAGCAAGCCGCTTCTTAGGTCTTCAAGCAGTTCCTGTGCCTCATCGTTATCGAAAGGGCCAGTATTCCATGTCGCCATGCCACGATGATACTGGTCTACCCCCGCAACGTTGCAATAAGTTGCGTCACTTGGGCCTCTAGCTCTTCAAGGCTTCCAGAATTGTCCAGGATAGTGTCTGCCACTTTGCGACGTTCATCGTCGCCAACTTGCGCGGCTATGCGCTTACGCGCATCGCTTTCGTCCATCCCGCGGCTCCGGATGAGGCGTTCAACCCGAATGTCTACGGGGACATCTACAACCACGACGTAGTCAACATCCTTGTGCGCTCCCTGTTCTATCAAAAGGGGCATATCGTACACGACCCAATTGGCGCCAGCTTTCTCAGCCTGTGCGAATTGCCGGCGGCGTTCCTGCTCGATTCTTGGGTGAGTAATCGAATTAAGCTGTGCTGTTGCTTCTGGGCTCGCAAAAGCTCGACGGGCAAGTAATCCACGATTGAGTGTGCCATCATCGGAGAGGATGTCTGGCCCGAAGGCTTCCGCCAATTCAGTTAAGGCAGGCTGGCCGAATTCTACTACGAGCCGTGCGATTTTATCTGCATCTACTATGGTGAATCCGGCCTCGGCCAGCATTCGGGATACGGTAGATTTCCCGGAGCCGATGCCCCCTGTAAGCCCTAGTATTTTCATGGGTTTTAGCGTAGCAACCAAGTGCGATGCAAGGCGCACTGCTTGAATTCTAGGGGTCGTTGCAACAACGACGATTAATCCCGTCTAATGCTACCGGTTTGTGCCAGAGCCTCTGCCATAACTTCCGCCGGAGTCTTCCATTGCAATGCTTTACGTGGTGTGTGGTTGTGGATATTGGCAATCATTTCAAGATCATGTGCGCTGTAGACTGACAAATCACTACTTTTCGGAAGATTCCGCCGGAGTCGCCCGTTAGTATTCTCGTTACTTCCACGTTCCCATGGTGAACCAGGATGACAGAAATAAATGGGTATATCTGTAGCCATCGTAAAAGCCTTATGACCAGCCATCTCGCTTCCCTGATCCCAGGTAATCGATGACCACATCGCTTCGTCGATCGTGCCAACTGTTTTCTTTAACGCTGCAAGTACCTCATCACTGCTATGGCGCCCAGGCAGGTGACCTAACACGACGAACCTGCTGACACGTTCCACCAAAGTGATCACTGCTGATTTGTTATTTTTGCCTAAAATGAGGTCCCCTTCCCAGTGTCCAGGCAAAATACGCTCAGCGACTTCTTCAGGTCGTTCATCGATCATGATCATGTCATCAACGAATCGTTGCTGAGTAGGAGTGTCAACCCGGGGGAGTCGTTTCTTGCGTTTCTTCCTACCCCGAGGCAGTGTCAAACCTAGCTCACTGAGCTTACCTTTCGACTGCAGGTAGAAAGCATCGTAGATAGTTTCGTGGCTAATACGCATGTCCTTGTCATCGGGAAAATCAACAGGGAGTCGATGAGCAATCTGTTCAGGCGACCATTGTGCCCGCAACCCATTACACACGTACTCCCATAATCGTTTATCTGCTAATAACTTGGGTAGTTTAGGACGCAGCCGACGTGCGCACGCTTTCAACTGAGCAGTTTCTGCACGATACGGGCCTTCCGCACTGCGATTGCGTCTAATTTCTCGAGCAATTGATGAAGCACTTCGCCCAAGTCGGCGACTGATTTCACGAACCGAGGTATGCTCACGCAGCAAATCAGCAATAAGTACTCGTTCTTCGAAGCAGATATAGCGAGCGCTAATAGGTTTGTATGGATCAACCCCATGTGGCAATGCCGGTGGACGCAATCGTCCAGAGTCAACGAGATCATGGCGTTGGCGCAGCGTGATCATAAGTCTTTTATACGTGATGGCATCGATACCAACACCGACGAACTCTTTGCGTGAGCCGTTTGTTTTAAACAGACCGCGTTCGAAATCTTGCCTCATCGATCTCTCAATACCGAGTGCACGCCCAGCATCACCAGAAGGCACACTTGCTAAACGTAGCCGGAGGTATTCCACACGAAGTTGAGTCTGCCGAACCCTGCGCTGGTACCTGCTTAAGCGGATATGACAGCCGGCATCCATTGCAATCGCATACGCAGCAGTGTCATTGATTCCGCATTGAACTGCCGCGGCGTGGACTGATTGTCCATGTCGAACACGTGTCAGGAACTCTTTGATAACCGGGGTGTTGTGATTAAGTGGTCGTTGTCTCTTGCGTGGTTCGATGAGTTTGTGGGCGTGGCAAAAATTTAACGCATGTCCGTAGTTACAGCCGATTTCATAGGCGGAGGAACGCACGCTGCGACCGCGTGTCACTAACGCGATTAGTCGTACACGATCAGACTCGGATAACGAATGATAAGGCCCATAACTGGTAGTCATTGCCACACTCCTTAGGGAAAGTGTTGCAACGACCCTCTGAACTTAAGACACGGGGTGAAATCAGAAAACCGGCCCAAAGAAATAACCTTTGAGCCGGTGTATTGGTGCCCCTGGTGAGACTCGAACTCACACTGGACGGGTTTTGAATCCGTTGCCTCTGCCAATTGGGCTACAGGGGCGCACTGGAGAGTTATATTAGCCCACCCAACCCCCAATAGTGCAAACCGGTGTCTACACTGGGACAGCGTGAGCGACCAGAATAATTCGAACAGCCCAGAAAAACTCCTGCTAATTGACGGCCACTCCATGGCCTTTCGGGCTTTTTATGCCCTTCCCGTAGAGAAGTTTTCTACCTCCGGAGGCCAGCATACGAATGCTATTTATGGCTTCCTTTCTATGCTTTCGGGCCTCTTGCGTGACGAGCAGCCGGACAAGATTGCCGTGGCTTTCGACGTCGGCCGCAAAACCTTCCGCACCGAAATGTTTCCTGAGTATAAGGCGCAACGTGACGCCACTCCGGAGCCTTTTAAAGGCCAGGTGAGCATCCTTCAGAATATGCTGGAGACCCTGGGGATTACCACGTTGACCGTGGATAATTATGAGGCTGACGATATTATTGCGACCTTGGCGACGGCCGCGCCTCAGGACATTCATACGCTCATTGTCACGGGCGACCGTGATTACCTTCAGCTGGTCAACGAACACACCACGGTGCTTTATCCCATGAAGGGCGTTTCCAATCTGCATCGTTTCACCCCTGAAGCTGTAGAAGAAAAGTACGGGATGACTCCCCAGCAGTACCCGGATTTCGCTGCGCTTCGTGGTGACCCTTCAGATAACCTCCCGAACATTCCGGGAGTCGGTGAAAAGACCGCTACAAAGTGGATTGTCCAGTATGGAGACTTGAATAATCTCCTCGAACACGCCGATGAGATCAAGGGCAAGGTTGGTAATAGTCTGCGCGAACGGCTCGATCAGGTCCGGATGAACCGCAAGCTCACACAAATGGTCACGGATCTGCCGCTGCCGGTCTCGGTTGATCAACTCGATTTCCGAACCGCGGATGTGGCAGAGGTGGCCAAGGAGTTCGATGAGCTTGAATTCGGCGTGAACTTGCGCGAGCGTGTGCTGGCCGTCGTTCCAACCGAAGGGGAGGCCCCCGAAGAGGAACAACTCCCTGCAGTACAGCTTGACGACGACCACGGGGTGCAATGGCTGGCCGATCAGCAGCAGGTGGCGGTCTTCTATGACGGCGAGGACACTTTTGGTGCGGTCAATGAAGATCGCGTCGGTGCGCTGATCAACCTGGCCGAACTGCCCGCGGACGAGGACGCAACGTTTGCAGGATGGTTGGCTGCCACAGAGTCGAAGAAATATGTCCACGGCGGAAAGCAGTTCATTCACGCGATGCGTGACCGTGGCTATACCGTCGCAGGTTTAGAACACGACACAGTTGTTGCTGCCTATCTCCTGAGGCCGGGTCAGCGTACGTATGACTTGGATGACGTGTACCAGCGTCATCTGCAGCGAACACTGGGGGACACTGTCATCGAGAAGACGGCGGCAGTCCTCGAGTTGGCGCAGCAGTTGACTCGTGACCTTCAAGATATTCAGTCTTACGAACTTTACCGCGATCTTGAGCTTCCGCTAGTGACCATCTTGGCGGAGATGGAAGGGGTCGGTATTGCCGTCGATAAGCAAGTACTTGAAGACCAGCTCGAGCAGTTCACTCAGCAAGTAGAGGAAGAAGAGGAAGCCGCGCGCGAACTTGCTGGTGATCCGGAATTGAATCTGTCGAGCCCGAAGCAGCTCCAGGTGGTGCTGTTCGAGACCTTCGGCATGCCAAAGACCAAGAAGACGAAGACCGGCTATTCGACGGCCGCGAAGGAAATCGAGGGGCTCGCAGTCAAGCATCCGCACCCTTTCCTGGACCATTTGCTGGCCCACCGCGAGTACCAGAAACTGAAGTCCACGCTTGAGGGCTTGATCAAAACGATCCAGCCCGATGGTCGCATCCACACGACCTTCCATCAAACAGTTACTTCTACCGGTCGCCTCTCTTCTTCGGACCCGAACCTGCAGAATATCCCGGTCCGCACCGGTGCAGGACGGAAGATTCGCTCCGCCTTCACCGTCGGTGACGGCTACGAAACCCTCCTGACCGCCGATTATTCGCAGATTGAGATGCGCGTCATGGCGCACCTCTCCGAGGATCCGGGCCTGATAGAGGCATACAAGGAAGGGGAGGACCTGCACAACTACGTGGGCTCCAAGGTCTTTGATGTGCCTATCGACGGCGTGACCCCCGAATTACGCCGCCGGGTCAAAGCGATGTCCTATGGTCTGGTCTACGGGCTGTCGGCGTTCGGTTTGAGCCAACAGCTAGGCATCTCTCCTGGTGAGGCTAAGTCCATCATGGAGGCGTACTTCGATCGCTTTGGTGGGGTGAAGCGCTACCTGGATACCGTGGTGGAAAAAGCTCGGCAGGACGGGTACACGGAAACGCTCTTCGGGCGTCGCCGCTACCTGCCAGAATTAGCGTCTACCAACCGCTTGGCCCGCGAGAATGCTGAACGTGCGGCACTCAACGCGCCTATTCAGGGTACTGCGGCGGACATTATTAAGATCGCGATGGTCAAGGTTGACCACGCGCTGCGTGACGCGGGAGTGAAGTCCCGAGTCTTGCTCCAGGTGCATGACGAACTCGTCGTGGAGATTGCACCGGGCGAATTGGAGCAGGTGCGTGGGATCGTCGAAAAGCAGATGGACGAGGCAATCACCTTGTCCGTGCCGCTTGAAGTGTCTGTCGGTGTGGGTCAGAACTGGGACGAGGCCGCGCACTAACTTCCTATCGGGGACGTGCACTCACGATAAGAGAACCCGGGAAGTAGTGGCCACGCGCCGGTGACCATTGGCCCCACGTCGTGGTCAGGCCGCGCGGCCACTCGGGCTCGATGAGGCGGTTAACCGCGAAACCGGCCTGCGTCAGGGCGTTCACATAATCAGACAATGAATGGTGGTATTCGGCGTAGGTTATTTCGCCGGCGTCGTCGAATTCTTCGTAGCCGTCCTCAAAATAACTGTGCGCTACCTCGAAAGACGAGGGATCATCCTGGAAAATCCATCGCATCGGATGCGCGACGGAGAAGACAAACTTATCGCCACGGAGGACCCGGCGGACCTCCCTAAACACCGCGGGAATGTCCTTGATGAAAGGGATTGCTCCAAAGGCGGAGAAAATGACGTCGAAGGATGCGTCGCGGAAGGGAAATCGGAGCGCGTCCGCTTGCACCAGCGGGAGCTTCCTATTATCCGGGTGCGCGCGCAGCATGGCATCGGAAACGTCGAAACCTACCGCAAGTTCTGCGTGATCAGCCACCCAGCGGCTGCACGGGGCACTGCCGCAGCCCATCTCAAGGACGTTCATCCCAGTGAGATCGCCCAACAGCTGGGCATCCTTTTCGTGGAGCATTTCCGGGCACCAATAAAAAGAAGACAAGTATTCCGGATGTGCTTCGTGGTAGCGGCTCGCGTCACTGTTCCAAAATGTGCGCTGGATTTCTGCAGGTGACTTTGACATGAATTCATCGTAAGTCACTTCAGTAACACCGGTTACATCATTGGTAGGAAGCCCCTTTTGTTCAGTGGATATACTTGCATCATTACAGGTCAGGGTATAAGATGAGGCGAGCACATCTAGGCTTTCGGGGAGTGGTGGTCCTGATAGGAGTCCATTACGCCTAAGGAAGCGGGATCGCTCAAGCCGTATCTGGCTGGTGAGACGATGTGTAACTGTCCGTTTTCTAGTTCCTATCTCAATTTCGGAGCAATAAAATATGCCCAACAACAACGTACCTCAGGTAGCCATCAACGATATCGGCTCCGCTGAGGATTTCCTCGCAGCAGTCGACGCCACCATCAAGTACTTCAACGATGGTGACATCGTCGAGGGCACCGTGGTCAAGGTTGACCACGATGAGGTCCTGCTCGACATCGGATACAAGACCGAAGGTGTCATTCCGACCCGCGAGCTGTCCATCAAGCACGACATCGACCCAGATGAGGTCGTAGAGATCGGCGATCAGATTGACGCACTTGTCCTCACCAAGGAAGACAAGGAAGGCCGCCTGATCCTGTCCAAGAAGCGTGCACAGTACGAGCGCGCTTGGGGCACCATCGAGCAGCTCAAGGAAAACGACGAGCCAGTTACCGGTACCGTCATCGAGGTCGTCAAGGGTGGTCTCATCCTCGACATCGGACTGCGTGGCTTCCTGCCAGCATCCCTCGTTGAGATGCGTCGCGTTCGTGACCTGGAGCCATACATTGGCCAGGAGCTCGAAGCTAAGATCATCGAGCTGGATAAGCACCGCAACAACGTCGTGCTGTCCCGTCGTGCTTACCTCGAGCAGACCCAGTCTGAGGTCCGCTCCGAGTTCCTGCACCAGCTGCAGAAGGGTCAGGTCCGCAAGGGCGTTGTTTCCTCCATCGTCAACTTCGGTGCATTCGTCGATCTTGGCGGCGTAGACGGACTGGTTCACGTTTCCGAACTGTCCTGGAAGCACATCGACCACCCATCCGAGGTTGTCTCCGTTGGCGACGAAGTTACCGTTGAGGTTCTCGACGTTGACCTGGACCGCGAGCGCGTCTCCCTGTCCCTGAAGGCAACCCAGGAAGACCCATGGCGCGTCTTCGCACGCACCCATGCTGTCGGCCAGATCGTTCCTGGCAAGGTCACCAAGCTTGTCCCATTCGGTGCGTTCGTACGTGTCGAAGAGGGCATCGAGGGTCTTGTTCACATCTCCGAGCTGGCACAGCGCCACGTCGAGGTCCCAGACCAGGTTGTCTCCGTTGGCGAGGAAATCATGGTCAAGGTCATCGACATCGACCTCGATCGTCGTCGCATCTCCCTGTCTCTGAAGCAGGCTGACGAGGACTACAGCGAAGAGTTCGACCCATCCAAGTACGGTATGGCTGACTCCTACGATGAGCAGGGCAACTACATCTTCCCAGAGGGCTTCGATCCAGAGACCAACGAATGGATGGAAGGCTTCGACGAGCAGCGCCAGGCTTGGGAAGCACGCTACGCAGAGTCCGAGCGTCGTTTCCAGGCTCACACCGCTCAGGTTGAAAAGAACCGCGCGGCTGCCGCTGAGGCAGAGCAGCAGGAAGCAACCAACTACTCTTCCAAGTCCGAGGATGCAGCTCCGGCACCTCAGGCTGAGGAGACCACCGGTGGCTCCCTGGCTTCCGACGAGCAGCTGGCAGCACTGCGCGAGAAGCTCGCTGGTAACTAATCTCTGATTAGTTCAACGTAATCCGTCCCCCACACGTGCGGGGGACGGATTATTTGTTTACATGCGCAGCTTAAGTTCAGAGGGTCGTTGCAACACTTTCCCTAAGGAGTGTGGCAATGACTACCAGTTATGGGCCTTATCATTCGTTATCCGAGTCTGATCGTGTACGACTAATCGCGTTAGTGACACGCGGTCGCAGCGTGCGTTCCTCCGCCTATGAAATCGGCTGTAACTACGGACATGCGTTAAATTTTTGCCACGCCCACAAACTCATCGAACCACGCAAGAGACAACGACCACTTAATCACAACACCCCGGTTATCAAAGAGTTCCTGACACGTGTTCGACATGGACAATCAGTCCACGCCGCGGCAGTTCAATGCGGAATCAATGACACTGCTGCGTATGCGATTGCAATGGATGCCGGCTGTCATATCCGCTTAAGCAGGTACCAGCGCAGGGTTCGGCAGACTCAACTTCGTGTGGAATACCTCCGGCTACGTTTAGCAAGTGTGCCTTCTGGTGATGCTGGGCGTGCACTCGGTATTGAGAGATCGATGAGGCAAGATTTCGAACGCGGTCTGTTTAAAACAAACGGCTCACGCAAAGAGTTCGTCGGTGTTGGTATCGATGCCATCACGTATAAAAGACTTATGATCACGCTGCGCCAACGCCATGATCTCGTTGACTCTGGACGATTGCGTCCACCGGCATTGCCACATGGGGTTGATCCATACAAACCTATTAGCGCTCGCTATATCTGCTTCGAAGAACGAGTACTTATTGCTGATTTGCTGCGTGAGCATACCTCGGTTCGTGAAATCAGTCGCCGACTTGGGCGAAGTGCTTCATCAATTGCTCGAGAAATTAGACGCAATCGCAGTGCGGAAGGCCCGTATCGTGCAGAAACTGCTCAGTTGAAAGCGTGCGCACGTCGGCTGCGTCCTAAACTACCCAAGTTATTAGCAGATAAACGATTATGGGAGTACGTGTGTAATGGGTTGCGGGCACAATGGTCGCCTGAACAGATTGCTCATCGACTCCCTGTTGATTTTCCCGATGACAAGGACATGCGTATTAGCCACGAAACTATCTACGATGCTTTCTACCTGCAGTCGAAAGGTAAGCTCAGTGAGCTAGGTTTGACACTGCCTCGGGGTAGGAAGAAACGCAAGAAACGACTCCCCCGGGTTGACACTCCTACTCAGCAACGATTCGTTGATGACATGATCATGATCGATGAACGACCTGAAGAAGTCGCTGAGCGTATTTTGCCTGGACACTGGGAAGGGGACCTCATTTTAGGCAAAATAACAAATCAGCAGTGATCACTTTGGTGGAACGTGTCAGCAGGTTCGTCGTGTTAGGTCACCTGCCTGGGCGCCATAGCAGTGATGAGGTACTTGCAGCGTTAAAGAAAACAGTTGGCACGATCGACGAAGCGATGTGGTCATCGATTACCTGGGATCAGGGAAGCGAGATGGCTGGTCATAAGGCTTTTACGATGGCTACAGATATACCCATTTATTTCTGTCATCCTGGTTCACCATGGGAACGTGGAAGTAACGAGAATACTAACGGGCGACTCCGGCGGAATCTTCCGAAAAGTAGTGATTTGTCAGTCTACAGCGCACATGATCTTGAAATGATTGCCAATATCCACAACCACACACCACGTAAAGCATTGCAATGGAAGACTCCGGCGGAAGTTATGGCAGAGGCTCTGGCACAAACCGGTAGCATTAGACGGGATTAATCGTCGTTGTTGCAACGACCCCTAGAATTCAAGTGTTCGAACAACCTCAGCTGAGATGTCTGCCCCTCGGTTTAACGTACGGAACTACATCACTAACCAAGGAGGTTCCCATGGAACACAGCACAGGACTCGAAATCATCCGTAAAATGCCGCTGCCCACATCGTGGTGGGCAAAAGTCGGATACCCCACCCGTAAGGTGCATGAAGCAACCAGCGCAAGCATTGAAGCGCTAGAAGGCCCCTATGAAGGAACTACGGCCTTCGTGGACGAAAAAGCGATCATGCGCCACGCGCACACGTGGGCATCCGAGAACACAGACCCGGCACTAGCACCTATTGCCCAGGCAATTCTTGCGGGCAAAATCCAACCGGGCTTCCACCGGCGGTGGTTGACGGCGTGGCACAGACCGCCGTACGTGCGTGGTGGCGGGCAAAGCAAGAACGCCTAAAGCGCTTGGACCAATTGAATCTGGACTAACCTCCGCGACCCACGCCACATATGTGAATTGACGTTAATTCCCACACGGAACCACATCTGATTGGTTGTCCTAATGTGGTATCGGACATTGACCCGGCTTAGACTATGCATGTGACAACTGCGCAGCATAATTCCCCACACCCGAAACCCGCCGAGAGGGCGTCGACAAGCAAGTCACCCAAGTCGAAGCATTCCCTCCCACCCGCGGGTCCTGCGTGGGGTGGCAGCCTCATGGGCACCTCGATCGTGGCCACACTTGTCCACCACGACGGTTTCCCACAAGCTGCGGTGTTCTTCGCGGTTCTCGCCACGGGCATCCTCGGTGTTATTTGCGCTGGCCTGGTGTATCACCGGCCACAACTGCTGCGCGCCGAAATGCCATCGTGGGCAATGTTCTTTATCGGGATCATCGCGCTCGGTTCCGCGTGGACCACGATTACTGAGAATCCAGAGTGGAGTTTCCTCGGATTTTGGATAGGTACTCCCCTGTGCATCATCGTGTATGTGATTCAGCTCGGTAGTTTCACCGGGAATCCGGCGTTTACGTGGGGGTTGCCCCTTGTCGGCCCCATGATTGCAGCTACGACCGCAGGCAACTTGGTGCCGTTCTACGGCGAGGTGTACCAGCTGTTCGGGCGCGTGCTTTTTCTCATGTCTTTTGTCACTGCGATCCCCGTCTTTACCTACGTCTACGTGTCCCTGTGGCGCGGCAAAGTGGATATCAGTGGGCCACTTGCAGCGACAACTTGGATTCCTCTGGGGGTGGTGGGCCAGTCAACCTCTGCGGTAAATGTCTTGCTGCCAGACGCCGTGGAAGTTGTCTACGGTTCCATCATGCTCAGCATCGGCGTGCCGCTGGCACTCTTTGCCATGAGCCGTTTTTACAGCGCGGTACTGCGGTGGGTCGACTATGCGCCCGCATGGTGGGCATCGACATTCCCCACCGGAACGATCAGCCTGGGGAGCTACCACCTGTCGATGGCGTCGGGCCAGTCATGGCTGGAAGTGATTTCTTACATCGTCCCAGTTTTGCTGCTTTTCCACTGGTGCTTGTGCGTGGCACGCTTCGTAAGTTGGTGCGCGTCAGGCCTAAAGCGCAAGGATATGCACCCGACTGCATAATTTTCCGGAAAAAGGGTGAGTTCGTTTCAGTGATGGAACCTATACCTACTAGTGTGTAATGGGTATTTACCCAATTACTACTGTAGGTGTATATGTCTTCTACCAGTCCGCTCACTGCGGTCGGAAACCTGGTTAAGGGTGCACTCATCGGCATGGCCGAGCTCGTGCCCGGAATCTCAGGTGGCACCGTCGCCCTGATTGTGGGCATTTACGAGCGCGCGCTCCACAACGGCAATCTCCTTATCGACGCCGTCAAGGACCGCTCAGCTCAAAAATTCAAAGAGGTCGACTGGCCTTTCCTTATCGCTATCGCACTCGGCATGGTGGGAGCCGTCTTCGGGATGTCCACCGTCATGCACAGCTTCGTGGAGAATTACCCCGAAATATCCAAGGGCCTTTTCCTTGGAATGGTCGCGGTGTCGATTCTCGTGCCACTTGGCATGGTTGACCCCCGCGAAGCTAAAGCAAAGCGGCTCAAACTGGTCATACTCTTCGCTCTTGGCGCACTGGCTGCGTTCTTCGGCACCGGTTTTACTTCCACTCCCCACGAAAATCCCTCGCTGATCATGATTTTCTTCGCGGCGATGGTTGCCGTGTGTGCCCTGATCCTCCCCGGACTTTCCGGTTCATTCCTCTTGCTGGCAATGGGCTTGTACAGCCCGGTTATGGAATCGTTGAGCAATCGCGAATGGGATGTCATCCTCGTTTTCGTTCTCGGTGCAGTTGTGGGCGTGACCTGCTTTGTTAAGTTCCTGGACTGGCTGCTAAGCACGCACCGGACCGTCACACTGATCTTCATGGCCGGCCTCATGCTCGGTTCTTTGCGTGCCCTGTGGCCATGGCAGACTGACCACGCCGACTTGTTGGCACCGTATGGTAACCAACTTCCCGTCTGGTTTGCCGTTGCGGTTGGCGCTCTTGCCGTGGCCGGTCTGTTGTTCTACGACTACCGCCAGGGCCGCTCTGGATCTACGCCTGGCCACTCGGAGGTAAAGGAAGAGAGCGATCCACAATGAAAAAACGCACACCGTTGATGACGGTGCCAGCCGTGCTGGCAAGCGTTGCACTGCTATCTGGTTGCGTCACCAACTCTGAAACCGGGACTCCCGAAGGCTGGGAGCCTATACTTCCGGAGGCCGATGCCGATGTGATGGCTTTGGTTCCTGAGGATATTGCTGCTCGCGGCACCATCTCTATTGGCACGAACCCTCCGTTTGCGCCGTTCCAGTTTAAAGACTCCGCCGGCAACATCATCGGCGTGGAGATGGACCTCGCCGCAGCGACTGCCTCCATCATGGGGCTGGACTTGGAGATTGTGCAGCAAGAATTTGCCATGATTCTCCCGGCTGTGGACGCGGGAACCCTGGACTTTGGCGCCTCCGGTTTCACTGATACTGAAGAACGTCGCGAACGCTACGACTTCATCGACACGTTCTTCGCGGGCATTCAGTGGGCGCAGCGCGTCGACGAGCCCACCGTCGATCCTGACAACGCCTGTGGCTTGACTGTTGCGGTACAGCGCAACACTGTCCCCGAGACCGATGACCTTCGTCCGAAGAACGAAAAGTGCATCGAAGAGGGCAAGGACGAAATCGAAATCCTCTCCTACGAAACCGCTGACCAGGCAGCCACCGCTCTGGTCGTGGGGCGGGCGGATGCCTTCGTTGCCGACTCCCCCGTCACCGCGTGGACGATCGAGCGTGCCGACGGCCAGCTCAAGAACACCGGCGACATGTACGATGCCGCGCCGTATGGCTACGCCTCGCCAAAAGGTTCGCAGCTGACCGAAGCACTGGCTGCAGCGTTCCAGAAGCTGATTGATTCCGGCGATTATCAGCGGATTATGGATCAGTGGAATATTCAGAGCGGGCTCGTTGAAGAATCGTTGATTAACGAAGTCCCCTATAAAGAATTTTTGGCCGGAAGAAGGTAAAAGATGGATAACTCGTCAGAGAAGGAAAAGGGGGCGCAGGTGACGTCGCACAGCAGCAGCGCACACGGCCACTATGTCAACGACGGAACCCGGCCAGCAGGGCCGAAGCCTATTAAGGCTGTTCCGCTGAAGCATCCGGGCCGCTGGGTCGCGGCAATTATCGTGCTAGCTATTGCCGTCTGGTTCGTTATCGACGCGCTAGGCAACGAGGCCTACGGCTGGGACACGTACCGGCAGTACCTCTTTGATACCCGGATTGCGAAGGCAGCTGTACACACCATCACGATTACGGTGCTAGCCATGATCTTGGGTGTCATCCTGGGCGTTCTTGCAGCAGTCATGCGCATGAGCCCCAACCCTGTATTCCGTGGCGTGAGCTGGGTCTTCCTCTGGATTTTCCGGGGCACACCAATCTACGTGCAGCTGGTGTTCTGGGGTCTACTTGGTTCGCTGTACCAAGCGATTACGATCGGCTCTTTCTCCATCAGTTTGGAGGGCGTGCTTTCTAATATGTTCGTTCTCGCAGTGTTGGGGCTTGGCCTGAACGAGGGCGCGTACATGGCTGAGATTGTCCGGTCTGGCATCCAAGCAGTTCCTGAGGGCCAGTTGGAAGCGTCCAAGGCGCTCGGCATGAGCTGGGGCCTGACCATGCGCCGTACTGTCCTGCCGCAGGCGATGCGCATCATCATCCCGCCGACCGGTAACGAATTCATCTCGCTGCTCAAGACCACTTCCCTGGTCGTTGCTATTCCGTACACCCATGAGCTGTACGGCCGCTCGATGGATATCGCGAACGCTCTCTTCGACCCAGTACCGATGCTTTTGGTCGCCGCGACCTGGTACCTTGCCATTACGTCGTTGCTCATGGTCGGCCAGCATTACCTGGAAAAGTACTACGAGCGTGGTGCCACCCGCGAACTCACCGCCCGCCAGTTGGCAGCGCTTGCCGACGCCGAAGGAGCCCTCCCCGGCAACGTCACCGTCATCCCTGAGCCTGAAAAGAGGTCCCGTTAATGAGCACGCCGATGATTGAAATGAAGCAGGTCTGCAAATCCTTCGGCCAACTTGAAGTGCTCAAGGGCATCGATCTGGTAGTGCCGAAAGGTACTGTCACCTGTCTTATCGGGCCGTCCGGTTCCGGTAAGTCCACTCTGCTGCGCTGCGTGAACCACTTGGAGAAGGTCACCGCGGGCCGCCTCTACGTGGATGGCCAGCTGATTGGCTACAAGGAAAAGGATGGCACCCTCTACGAAATCTCGGAGAAGGAAGCTGCCAACCAACGCGCCGGAATCGGCATGGTCTTCCAACAGTTCAACCTGTTCCCACACCGCACTGCGGTAGAGAACATCATGGAAGCGCCGGTCCACGTGAAGAATGTGCCTGCCGATCAAGCCCGCACTAAGGCCCTGGAACTGTTGGACATGGTGGGATTAGCGCACAAGGCTGACGCCTACCCTGCCCAGCTTTCCGGTGGACAACAGCAGCGCGTCGCAATCGCACGTGCGGTCGCGATGGAGCCGAAGCTCATGCTTTTCGATGAACCCACGTCCGCCCTCGACCCCGAGCTTGTGGGAGAAGTCCTCCGGGTGATGAAGGAACTGGCGAACCAGGGAATGACCATGCTGGTTGTTACCCACGAGATGGGTTTTGCGCACGAGGTTGCCGACCAAATCGTGTTTATGGACGGTGGCGTAGTCGTAGAATCCGGCACGCCTGAACAGGTTCTAGATAACCCACAGCACGAGCGCACGCAGAGCTTCTTACATTCGTTTAACAAGTAAGCTGCGGGATTCAACTCTCGGCCTGGTTTCTGTCAGGGAACTGGTCGAGGGTTGACGTGTATTCGGCCCCGGAAAGCGGGCTTACTCCCCCACTACAGAAATCACGCCGCGCGTCATTGTGACGATGCCACCTGTCGCAGCTAACCCAAGCGCTAGCTTGTAGGCTTTACCGCGTTCCACGTGCTTGGAAATCTGGATGCCTGTGGCAATACCGGCACACATCGCAAGACCGCCGGCAACCCAAATCCACGGGTTGGTGTGCTCCAGCGATGCCGCGCCGAGCCCTACTTTGAGTACGAAAGAAAATAACCCAGAAACGAAGAAACACGGTTGCAGGGTTGCTGCGTATTTGCGCTGTTCCCATCTCGACGCCTGGGCGTATACAGTCAGTGCCGGCCCGGCGATTCCGGCTAACGCGTTCATGAATCCAGCTGCTATTCCCGCGCCAACGGCGGGGCCTCCGCCGTGCGCTGGCGGGAAGGCGGACTTAAACCAGGTGACTATCGCGAGCGCGACCAACAACAGCCCACCCACCGCAATCTGGAGAACATCCGCGGGCGCTTCGCGCACCACGAGTGCCCCTGGAATCGCACCTAACACAAGAGCTGGCGCTAGGAATTTCAGAATTTTCCAGTCGATGTTCTTCCGCACGTTCACGCTGATCAACGCAGCATTCACGCACGCGAGCACATTCACAACAAGGATGCCTTCAACCGGCCCCAACAAGAGTGCCAGCACCGGGCCGCCGATGAGCCCCAACCCCATGCCGGAGACGCGTTGCATGCACGATCCGACGAATACGGTCAGGAAAACGACGAACAACGCAACCATGGCGGGTTACTCGTGGTATTTCGAATTCACGGCAGCGACTACGTTATCGGGAACCAGGCCTTCGATACTTCCGCCATACTTGGCTACCTCTTTGCACAGCGAGGAGGACACGTACCCGTACTTTTCGTCAGTCATCAGGAAGAAGGTGTCTACCCCGGATAGGCGACGGTTCATCTGCGCCATGGGGACTTCGTAGTCGTAGTCCAAGGAGGATCGCAATCCCTTGACTAGTGCTCCGACTCCGTGCTCCGTGGTGTAATCAACGAGAAGGCCTCCCCAGGTGTCCACCGTCACATTCGGGATATGGCGCGTGGCCTCGCGGATTAGGCCCATTCGTTCTTCCACTGTAAACAGACCGGAGGCTTTGTTGGGGTTTGCGGTCACGAGCACAATGAGTTCGTCGAACTGTCGGCTCGCGCGCTCCACGATGTCCAGGTGCCCGAACGTGATTGGGTCGAAGGACCCGGGGACTACGGCCTTACGCATAATTATTCGGCTTTCTCGTACACGGCCATGTCCATGCGGGCAATGCCGTAGGTGCGCTTCTTCAGCTTTTGGGTGGTTGGGTGGAAGTCGGCGGGCCAAGCGGTCTCGGGGGATTCGCGGTGGCGTTCGACGACGACCACGGCGCCGTCGATAAGCAATGGGCGCAGCGCGTTTACCATCTCAGTGACGTCCTCATCTGGGAGGTCATAGGGTGGGTCAGCGAGGATCATGTCGAAGTGCTCGCGGGGGGCGGATTTCACCCACGTGGAGACTTTCATCTCATCGACGCGGGCGCCGGGCATATTCACTTTGGCAATGTTGTGTTCGATAATTTTGACCGCTGGCTTGTGGTTTTCCACGAGCACCACCGAATCGGCGCCCCGGGACAGGGCTTCCAGCCCCAACGCCCCGGAACCGGCGAAGAGATCAGCGACGGTACGGCCATTGAAACCGAAGCGGACCTGCAGGGAGGAAAAGAGGCCTTCCTTAGCCCGGTCAGAGGTTGGCCGGGTCCCCTCCGGTGGCACTTTGAGGGTGCGTCCTCGGGCATTGCCGGACACGATGCGGGCCATAGTTTCCTCCAGTACTAGTTCTTTTCCAGGAAGTCTTGCGACTCTTCTTCTATATCAGATACCAGGGTGCGGGCTAAATCTGGGTGGCGGGCAACCAGGTCGGCGGCGTCGTCTTGGCCCATCGCAATAATATCTTGGTCCGCGAGCAGGTTTAGGATCTTCAGGCGCGACTTCCCGGACTGCGCAGCACCCAGAATGTCGCCTTCCTGTCGGTGCCGTAGGTCGATGTCCGCTAGGTCGAAGCCGCTGGTCGTCGCAGCCACTGCCTCGAGACGCTCCAACGCCGCTTGATCAGGAGTTGCCGTCATGAGGAAGCATATCGACGCGTGCCCGCCACGCCCGACGCGCCCGCGCAACTGATGCAACTGGGAAATGCCAAACCGTTCGGCCTGCGTAATGACCATGACGGTGGCATTGGCCACGTCCACGCCGACCTCGATAACCGTAGTAGCTACGAGGACATCGATGCGCCCGGCCGCGAATTCTGCCATCACGTAGTCTTTATCCTCCGGATGCAACTTGCCATGCAATTCCTCAATCCGGAGGTTCGGCCACCGTGCGCGCAGGACGTTCGCCAGTTCCAGGACGCCGCCTTCGCCTTCAATCGACGGGCACACCACGTAGCCTTGGTGCCCGTCTTCGACCTCTTCGTAGAGCCGGGACCAGGTACGTTCCCACCACGCGGGTCTACCCTTATGCACCACGAATGACTGGATCGGCTTACGCCCGCCCGGTAGTTCGCGGAGGCTGGAAATCGCGAGGTCACCGAAGACTGTCATGGCGATGGTGCGCGGAATCGGGGTCGCAGTCATCACCAGCAGATGCGGGTGTCCGCCCTTGGCACGCAGGTCGTCACGCTGTTCTACACCAAAGCGGTGCTGCTCGTCGACGACGACCAAGCCAAGGTCGAAGAAATCTACGCTATCTTGGAAGAGCGCGTGCGTACCGACCACGATGTCAGCCTGCCCGCTGACAATCTTCAGCAGTGCGTCCTGACGGTCCTGAGTGCTCAAAGAGCCCGTGAGCAATACGACAGTAAGTGGCAAGTCCATGCACAGGGACTGCAGGCTCGCCCAATGTTGAGTGGCAAGGACTTCGGTCGGTGCCATAAATGCGCACTGGCGCCCATTATCAATGACTTGGAGCATGGACAGCAGCGCCACGACCGTCTTACCCGAACCGACTTCCCCCTGCAAGAGACGAGACATCGGGTGCTCTTGGGACAGGTCGTGCGAGATAGTTTCCACGACTTCCTGCTGCCCCGCCGTGAGTTCATACGGCAGGCTGCCCAGCAGGCCCTCGCGCATTCCACCGTGTCGCGGTGGATTCGCGGCTGCGACGCGGTCGTGGTTGTCGGCACGTCGCAAAGCCATGACAGTTGCTAGTTCAAGGGCCTCGTTGTACTTGAGACGCTCGATGTGCGGCTCCGGGCCTTCAGGTCCTGGGACGTGCACGCCCCGAATCGCCTGGTCGAAGCTCGGCAAGAATGCGGGTGGCTCATCCAACGGTTCGGGGATGGGCGGAACGTTGGCCAGTACGTGATCAACCCAGTCCATAATCTTCCAGGAGGTGGCTTTTTTGGTAGCCGGGTAGATAGGCACGTAATCGCGCTTGGCTAGGCGCAGTTCCAGTTCGGTAGGTTGCTCGTCGGTTTCCTCCCCGAAGCTGGCCAACGTTTCTTTGGAAGCACGCCGCAAGATGACGTATTGGGGGTGTTGCAGTTGCGGTTGTCCCCGGTAGTAGCGGACTTTGCCGGTAAACATTGCTTTGGTCCCCGGTAACAGGACTTTGGCGATGAACGTGACGCGGAAGAAACTTGCAGTCAGGTTGACGGTGCCATCGAAGATCGTCACCGTGGTGATCCGCATGCCGTTGCGAGTCGTGGACTGGCGAACGTCCAAGACTTCCCCGACGATGGTGACTTGCTCCCCTTCTTCCGCGTTGCCAACGCCTACGTGCGCACCGTTGCGGGAATAGGTTCGTGGCCGGTACGCCAGCAGCTCATCGACAGTACTAAGCCCCAGCTCTTTGCGGATTTCGGTGGCAGTTTTCTTTTCAAAAAGTGTGTCTAACGTTCGCCGATCGTGCCACCCCAGCATATTTTTATTCCACCCCTACTTGAACGAGCCCTTCTACGTTGTCTGCAACGTACGACATGATGTCGACATTACCGCGAAAACGCGCGGCGAGGTTGTCGGTGCTGATATCCACCCCGGTTCGGGCAAGTAGTGTGACCTGTTCCCCGCCTTCGGCAAGCAGGTCGCGGATGGTATTTTCGATGGCTTCATCGAGGGTATCCGAGACGCGAATGACGTTGCCCGGAGTCGTTTCCGTGAGGTAGTCCCCTTTACCGCATGCGCCTGCCGGGGTGAGGAAGGCATGCGCGGTCTGATCGATGACGGCGCTGCGCATTTCTGACGCCGCTTCCTCCATGGACTCTACCGCCTTATCTAGCGGGGCGTTATCCTCGTAGACTGCGATCGCAGCGAAACCGGCAACTGTGCGCGGCACGTCGAGGACTACGTGATGAGTGGTGCGCAGGGGTGGCACGTACCCATTGGCAATGACAATCGTTTCTGGGAACGCGTCGCGGGCGGCTGCAAGGCGCGCTTCCATCTGATCATCAGGAGCAATGACGGTGGCGCCCGCCGCGGTGAAGAGGTCGGCGACTTGCCCAGGGCCGGCGATGGCAATCACTTGACGACGCGTCGGGGCCTCCGTGTTCACGTACGCCGTCGGAGCAGGACCGGGAAGTACTTCGAAGCGAAGTTCGCTCACCTGACCGAGGGAGAAAGCTTTTTCCACGACCCGTCCAGCGTCATGGGAGTGAATGTGGACCTTGGCAGTGGCGTCATCCAGTGGCGCGGCGAAGAGGCTATCGCCTAAATCTTTCAGCGCATCGGTCAGCTGGGCGGCGTCGCCGACGAAGGTGAACATGACCTCGAGGTGAGCATCTGAACCAGCAGGTGTCCCGTGATCACACGTTGGGGTGCCAATAGTGCGGGGAACAGACTGAAGTGGGGCCACAGGCGGGGTGCTTGCTTCCCGGCCCAGTATTTCGGATTCGAGGGCGTCGAGAAGCACTACTAAGCCCTGGCCACCTGCATCAACGACGCCAGCTTCGCGCAGCACCGGGAGCTGGGACGGAGTGTTTGCAAGCGCCTTGCGCGCGGCCGCTGCCGCGTTGGAGACCACGTCTTCGATGGTCTCTCCCTGGGCGGCGTCGTGGGCTGCCCGCAGCACCGAAATGACGGTTCCCTCGACGGGATCTGCAATCGCTGATTCGACGAATACGGTTGCCTTCGCCAGCGCTTGGCGGATAGCCTCGCCGTCGATGCCATCGCCTGAGGCTTCTGCGACGCCACGCAACACCTGGGAAAGCGCCAGGCCGGAATTGCCCCGAGCTCCGCGTACAGCCCCGCGGGCTAGGGCCGTTGCTACCTCGACGGTGGAGGCGTCTTCATCTAGTTCCTCAGCTGCTGCCAGGGCCGAATTCATGGTGAAAGCCATGTTTGAACCCGTATCCGCATCAGGGACTGGGAACACGTTGATGTGGTTTATTTCCGCGCGCCGAGCAGACAACTCCGCCACAGCTCGACGCGCCCACGAGTGCAGGCGCGGGCCGTCAAGGACTGTGGTTTTGGACATAAAGCCTTATTCTACAGTTCCCAGTTGACTGGTGTCGCCCCGACGTCGTTCAAGATCTGGTTGGCTCGGGAAAATGGGCGGGAGCCGAAGAACCCGCGGCGGGCCGACAGCGGGGAAGGGTGCACGCTTTCGATAGTGGGAACTCCGGGCATAAACCGCGCGCAAGACCGGGCATCGTTGCCCCACAAGATGGCGACCAAGGGCGTGTCCCTGGCGGCAAGTGCCCGGATAGCATGCTCGGTGATTGCTTCCCACCCTTTGCCCCGGTGGGAGCCCGCTTTGCCGGGTTGCACGGTGAGGACTCTGTTGAGCATGATCACGCCCTGCTCGGCCCAAGGGGTGAGGTCGGCGTCAACAGCTGTGATGCCTAGGTCGTCGTGAAGTTCTTTAAAGATGTTGGCCACCGACCGTGGCAACGGCCGAACCCCTGGTTCCGTAGAAAACGAAAGCCCCATGGCGTGCCCTGGCGTGGGATACGGATCCTGGCCGATGATCAGCACTTTGGCGGTGTCGAAGGGATAGGTAAAGGCCCGCAACACGTTTTCACCAGCGGGCAAGTATCCACGGCCGGCTGCGTTTTCTTGGCGGAGGAAGTCACCCATGGCATGAATCTGCGCCGCCACCTCGCTTAAAGGTTCTTGCCACGTCGGGTGTACGGGAAGTGGGCTGTTCATAGTCGGCATTAGAAGCTCACCCACCCGGTGTGCGCGGGGGTCTTGCCTCCGACAGTCACTGTGTTACCGCGACCAACGTCGCCGATGTGGCGGAACCCGGAGGGGACGTCATGGTGCGTGGTGGCCATGAGGGTGTGGTCTTCTCCCCCGCTGTACACCCACTGCCAGGGGTCGATGCCGGTGGCTTCACCAGCGGCATGCATGAGGTCGGTGGGTGCGATTGCATCGGCGTTGAGGTTGATGGAGACGCCACTGCGCGTGGCAATCGTTTCGAGGTCCACGAGGAGGCCGTCGGAATTATCCGTGGCGCAGGTAGCTCCAGTGGCACGCGCGATCATGCCGCGTGAGGGTTGCAGACGCGGACGCAAGTGCGCGTGCACAAGAGGTGCGAATTCTTCTGGGACGTTTCCTTCGAAGTGTTGGAGAAGGGCGAGTCCCGCAGCCGAGTGCCCAATCACCCCGCTGGCAACGAGTTTTTGGCCCGGTTTCGCCGCGTTTAAGTTCAGTGGTGCTGCGCTTCCGCCGAGGGATCCGATGGCGGTGATGGTCACGATGATTTCATCACTTGCTGTGATATCTCCACCGACTAGTTCCGCTGCAAACTCTTTGATTTCATCGTGGATGCCGCGGGCTAGCCCTTCAATAAAACTGACGGGGGTGGATGGCGGTGCGTTGAGCGCCATGACGGCTGCCACCGGCCGGGCTCCCATCGCTTCAATATCAGCGAAGTTCTGCACAATCGCTTTATGCCCAATATCCTCCGGTGAGGACCAGTCGAGGCGAAAGTGCCTACCGAGAACTAAGGAATCCGTAGTCACCACGGTGCGCGAATTTGGCGGAGAATTGTAGAGCACTGCGGCGTCGTCGCCGTTGAGTGCTGAGGGCGCAAGCCTAGTGATGATATCTATGGCCCCGTGTTCGCCAATATCGCCGAGTGTCTTCACCGGTGGTTTTCCTTTCTGGCATGATTTAGTGCATGCGTGAGAATCAATTTAACCGTACCCCGGTCTACATTGCGCTTGGCCTTGCCATCGTGTTGGTTGTGGGTGTGCTGGTCGGTGCACGTCTCGTGTCTGACCGGTCCAGGCAGGTGCAGCTTTCTGCAGTGCCGGCACCACAGGCTGAGTCGCAGGAATGTAGTGCGCTTCTCGACGACCTCCCCACCACCGTCGCAGGCCTGCGGAGAGCAACGCTGGTAGACCCCGTCCCGCCGGGAGCAGCGGCGTGGTCACTGGGTGATAATCGGGTCACACTGCGCTGCGGGGTGTCCCTTCCAGAGCAATACACGGAACTTTCGCGCACGGCAGATGTAGCGGGCGTGGAATGGGTGAAGGTGGCCGACCCCGGCACGGACCTGGCCACCTGGTACACGGTAGACCGGGAGCCGGTCGTCGCTGTTACAGCAGAAGGCCAGGATCCTACCGGTGATGTGTCTCCGGCGATTGCGCAGCTTCCAGAAAAGCAGTGGAAACCCTTCGCGCTCCCCCTCTCTGACCTTGCCACTCCTGAAGCTCAGCGCTGTACTGGTTTTATGGGTGCGCTCCCCAAGAATTTGGGGGACAACCCGTTGGTGAGGTCTGAAGGCACGCGCGCTGTGTGGGCAGCCGAAGACCACGCGCCGATTGTTGTGGCTTGTGGTGTGGAACAACCGGCAGATTATGCGGCCGGAGCCCGCCTGACCCAGGTCAACAATGTCCCGTGGTTCGTGGGCCAAGACGGGTACTTTGCACTGGGCCGCCAGGCTCTGGTCGCAGTCTCCATGCCACCGGAAGCAACCGACGAACTCCTGGAGATCACGAACCTTATTGAGAAGACGATTCCGCCAGTGCAGTCTGCACCATAGTGGAAACCAGCGTGGGGTAATCCACCCCACTAGCTGCAAACATCTGGGGGTACATAGAAATACGCGTAAAGCCGGGCATGGTGTTAATTTCGTTGAACACCGGCCCGGTTTCCGTTACGAAGAAGTCCACTCGTGATAGCCCTTCGCATCCGAGGGCATGGAACGTTGTGATGGCCAGCTCCTGAAGTTGCTGGGTCATCTCCTCTCCCACTGGTGCGGGTATCGCCGCGGTGACAACGTTATCCACGTACTTGGTATCAAAATCGTAGAAGCCGCCTTCAGAATCCCCCGTGCCATCCAACTGCGCTGGTACGGAAGCCACCACGGAGCCATCCGGGTACTGCAGGACGCCGACCTCGACCTCGTGGCCAACGATCTCGGCTTCGACGACGACCTTCGGGTCATGTTCGCGCGCCAATTCAAGCGCGGCCGGGAATTCTTCCCAGGACGTCACGCGCGAAATACCGATAGAGGAACCTCCGCGGGCCGGTTTCACAAAAACCGGCAGGCCCAGGTAGTCCTGCGCTTCGGCGTCGAGAAGCATGCCGGGCTCAAGGACTACCTCGCGGGTAATCGGAATACCTGCAGCAGCGGCCAACTTTTTAGTGAACTGCTTATCCATCCCGCATGCAGAAGCCAGGACGCCGGGGCCCACGTACGGGACACCAGAAAGCTCGCACAGGCCCTGGATCGTACCGTCCTCGCCGAATGGGCCGTGGAGGACGGGGAAAATCACGTCCACTGTTGCGTAGAGGGAACCATCTTCGAATGTAATGTGTCCTGCCCGCTGAGGGTTGACGGATAGGGATACTTCGCGGGTTATGGGCACAGTTGGCAACTGCGCGTCGCCCTGTGGGTCAGCGGTGCCTTCTACCCATACGCCGTCTGGAGTAATGCCGATAGGGATGACCTGGTAATTGTGTTCAGGGTCTTCTTCCAGCGCTGCCATGATTGACGTCGCTGAGATGCATGAAATGGAATGTTCAGGGGAATGGCCTCCGTAGACCACACCCACCCGGATTGGTGCGTTCACTTACTCTGCTTTCTTTGATCGGCCCATGAGGGCAATGACCATGTCCTCGACGCTTAAACCCTTGTGGCACACTGCGTAGACGGCCTGGGTCAGTGGCATGTCTACCGAGTGTTTATCGGCAAGTTCAAAGATAGAGCGGGAGGAAATCACGCCTTCGGCGACTTGACCGTGGGTGGCTTTCTTCGCTTCATCTAGACCGGCGCCTTGGCCGAGGCGGTAGCCGAAACTGCGGTTACGCGAGAGCGGCGAAGAGCAGGTTGCTACCAAATCTCCTAGGCCTGCGAGGCCGCTGAAGGTACGCGCGTCGGCACCGAGGGCCACCCCGAGGCGGGAAATTTCTGCGAGACCGCGAGTGATCAGGGTAGCTAGAGTGTTTTCGCCGAGCCCGCGTCCGGACGCCATACCGCAAGCTAGCGCGATGACGTTTTTGCAGGCGCCGCCGACTTCGCAGCCGGTGACGTCGGTGTTGGTGTAAGGACGCAGGTAACTGGTGGATACCGCGGCTTGGACAAATTTCGCGCGGTTTTCGTCGACGCAGGCGATGACGGTTGCTGCGGGTTGTTCCTCAGCAATTTCGCGGGCCAGGTTGGGCCCGGAAAGCACGGCGATGCGCTCGCGCTCAATGGCGGTGGCGTCAGCAATGACCTGGCTCATAAGCATGTAGGTGCCTTGTTCCACGCCTTTAGAGATGGACACTACGGTGGCGTCAGCGGGGATGTGCTCCGCCCAGACTGCGAGATTTTCACGCAGACTCTGGGACGGTACAGCAAGGACGACAATGGCGGCGTCGTGCAGTACTGCAGCGGGGTCGGAGGCCGCGGAGATGGCGCCAGGCAAGGTGATGCCATCCAGGTAGTCGGGGTTGACGTGGTCTTCGTCGATGGTGCGCGCCAAGGATTCGCGCCGTGCCCACAACCGGACGGTGTTTCCGGCGTCGGCGAAGACTTTTGCCAAGGTAGTTCCCCAGGAGCCTGCTCCCATGACGGCAATGTTGACCACTGCACCATCTCCTCTACGTGATTTTTGCACATCGTCGCAGCTCATACCCCACGTCGGGGCAGCCACCTAAACCGAGGGCTTTTCCTATCGATACTAGGTTACAAGTACCCGATGTGGTGACGAAATCTTTTATCCGCAATGATAGAAGCCATGCAGATGCGAGAAACAACCAAGGATGCTGCAGCGTCCATCGTGATGACCGGCCGCTACCAAAAGGTGCCCCGCAATCCTGGCGCCGCGTACACGAGGCCGATTCTCGCAGCCGGTGCTGTCATGTGGCGCCATCACAATGGGCGCGCCGAGGTAGCGCTTATTCACCGGCCGCGCTACAACGACTGGTCTTTACCAAAGGGCAAGGTAGACAAGGGCGAAAACTTGCCGGCAACCGCAGTCCGCGAAATTTTGGAGGAAACCGGCTACCCGGTTCGCCTTGGTAAGCTGCTGGGCCACGTGACCTATCCGGTGAAGAACAACACCAAGGTGGTGTATTACTGGACAGCCAAAGTTACTGGCGAACAGGTAGCCACCGACGATGAAGCTGATGAACTGCGCTGGCTGCCTGTCGACGAAGCCCAGGAGCTGTTGTCTTACGAACTTGACCACATGATCCTGGCCCAAGCGCAGCGTCGCTTTGATAACCCGACCGATACTCGGATGATTCTGGTCCGCCACGGCCGCGCCGGCGAGCGTTCCGAATGGGAAGGCCCGGACGACGCACGCCCTCTCGATCCGAAGGGTCGCGATCAAGCCCAGGGTCTGGTTTCCGTGCTGGAGGCGTACCAGCCGACGGCGCTGTATACCGCGGCGCCGGACCGCTGTGTGCAGACGGTCTTGCCGGCTTCGAAAGCACTCGGCGTGCGTCTGACCATTGATCCTTTGCTTGGCGACGACGCCTTCGCCTCCTCGCCCGCGGCCACTGAAGAGCGCTACCGCCAACTCATCGCAGCCGGAGGCACTCCTGTCGTGTGCGCGCAGGGTGCGGTTATTCCCGGCATCCTTGAAGCTCTAGCTGCGGAGGCTGACTTCACGCTGCCGCACACTCATACGAAGAAGGGCGCAGCGTGGGTTTTGAGCTTCCGTGACGGCGTGCTTTCTGGCGCTGACTACTTGCGTTCGGCGTTACCGGTGAAGTAGCAGTTAATCCCCCTATACTCAGCCTACGGCTGGGGCACGCTTTCGCTCATTTTTCTGGCGAAGCGTGCCCTCGTGTGTTTAGAACACGTGTGGCTTGAATGCCGGGCGCTTGGACTCGTAATCTGCGATGGCATCTTCTTGGCGCAGGGTCAGTCCGATGTCGTCGAGGCCTTCGAGCAGGCGCCACTTGGTGTAGTCGTCGATGTCAAAGCTCACCACGGTGGATCCGGCGGTGATGGTTTGTGCTTCGAGGTCGACGGTCACGTCCATGCCTGGGTCCTGTTCGAGGACCTTCCACAGGAGTTCGATGTCATCTTGCGCAACGATGCCTGCAAGAAGACCTGCTTTTCCGGAGTTTCCCCGGAAAATGTCGGCGAACCGTGGGGAAAATACGGCGCGGAAGCCGTAGTCCATGAGTGCCCACACTGCGTGTTCACGGGAGGACCCGGTGCCGAAGTCTGGTCCGGTAATCAGGACGGAACCGTTCTTGTACGGCTCCTGGTTGAGGATGAAGCTGTCATCCTTGCGCCAGTTGGCAAACAGGCCGTCTTCGAAGCCGGTGCGGGTCACGCGCTTGAGGTAGACCGCAGGGATGATCTGGTCGGTGTCTACGTTGGACGCCTTCAGGGGTACGCCGACACCAGTGTGGGTTGTGAACTTCTCCATCGTGAGTGCTCCTTTGAAGTCTTTGGTTACGTCGGTGTTAGAGGTCTGCTGGGCTGGCCAGGTGCCCCAGGAGTGCGGTGGCTGCGGCTACCGGTGGGGAGACCAGGTGGGTGCGGCCTCCTGGGCCTTGGCGGCCTTCGAAGTTACGGTTCGAGGTAGATGCGGAGCGCTCCCCTGGCTTGAGCTGGTCGGGGTTCATGCCCAGGCACATGGAGCAACCGGCGGTGCGCCAGTCCGCGCCGGCGTCGATAAAAATCTTGTCCAGGCCTTCTTCTTCCGCCTGCTGCTTCACCAGAGTCGAGGACGGAACGACCATCATACGGATGTCCTGGTGAATCTTATTGCCCTTGAGGATGTCGGCGGCGGCGCGCAGGTCCTCGATGCGGGCGTTGGTGCACGAGCCTAGGAAGACGGTGTCAATCTTGATGTCTTTGAGTGGGGTGCCAGGCTTTAAGTCCATGTATTCCAGCGCCTTTGTAGCGGCTGCCTTGTCGGTGTCGTTGGTGAAGTCCTCGGGATCGGGGACGTTCGCGGACAGTGGCAAGCCTTGGCCGGGGTTGGTTCCCCAGGTCACGAATGGGGTCAGCGCGGAACCATCAATATGGACGACGGTGTCAAAGGTTGCGCCTTCGTCGGTAGGCAAAGTCTTCCAGTATGCGACGGCGTCGTCCCAGTCCTGGCCCTTCGGCGCGAGTTCGCGGCCCTTGAGGTATTCGAAGGTGGTCTCATCGGGGGCGATCATGCCGGCGCGGGCACCTGCTTCGATGGACATGTTGCAGATGGTCATGCGGGCTTCCATCGAAAGCTTGCGGATGGCTTCGCCGCGGTATTCGATGATGTGGCCCTGGCCGCCACCGGTACCGATCTTCGCGATGATTGCCAGAATAAGGTCCTTTGCGGTCACCCCTGGCTGCAGTTCGCCGGAGACCTCGATAGCCATCGTCTTGAAGGGCTTGAGGCTCAGGGTCTGGGTTGCCATGACGTGCTCGACTTCGGAGGTGCCGATGCCCATGCCGATGGATCCGAATGCGCCGTGGGTGGAGGTATGCGAGTCCCCGCACACGATGGTCATGCCCGGCTGGGTGGCGCCGGTCTGCGGGCCGACTGTGTGGACGATGCCCTGCTGCACATCACCCATCGGGTGCAGACGGATGCCAAATTCTTCGCAGTTCTTGCGCAGGGTTGCCACCTGGGTACGCGAGGTCATGTCTGCGATGTCGAGCAGGTTACCGCCGATGACGCCTTCGGTGGGAACGTTGTGGTCCTCGGTGGCCAGGTGCAGGTCTGGGCGGCGGATTTTACGGCCGGACATGCGCATGCCGTCGAATGCCTGTGGTGAGGTAACCTCGTGGAGGAGCTGGAGGTCGATGTAAATCAGATCGGGCTCTTCGCCTTCTCCTTTGACAACGACGTGGTCGCGCCAGACTTTCTCGGCCAGAGTGAGCTTTTCAGCCATTCTTTGCTCCTAACAGGTTACTGAATAAGACAACGGGTCTTCCATCTCATATAATGGAATGTTAATATCAGGGTATGGAATATCATACAACATCTGGCATCAAAGTACTTGATCGGGCAGCCTCGATCTTGAACGCCGTGGCGCATACCCCACTGTCATTGGCGGACCTCAGCCAGACCACGGGCCTCCCCCGGGCGACGGCACACCGCATCGCTTCAGCTTTAGAAGTACACAAATTACTCTCCCGCGACGAGCACGGTCGTTGGGCACTAGGCAGGTGCCTGCACACTCCGTCTTCGCTTATCGACGCCGCCACCCCCATCCTCACCAGCCTTGTTCAAGAAACCGGCGAGTCTGCTCAGTTATATGAGATCTCCGGCAACTCCCGAGTCTGCCTCGCCTCCGAGGCGGCGGCTGCCGGTTTACAGAACATTGTGCCCACGGGGATGCACATGCCTTTAAACGCCGGGTCAGCAGCGCGCGCATTCGTCGCGTTTGCTCCCCTGCCCATCCCGCGGGATGCCGCGTTTAGCCAGGCGGATATTGACACCACCCGCAAGCAGGGGTGGGCGGAATCAATATCGGAACGCCAGGTAGGTTTGGCAAGTATTTCGGCGCCTATTTATTCTCCGGAGCAGGAATTGGTTGCGGTGCTTTCCATCAGCGGCTTGGCCGACCGTTTCACCCCCAGCCCTGGCGCCTTATGGGCCGACACTATTACTACGGCTGCAGCGAAACTGAGCTCGCGGCTGCATTAGCAGTTAACCCAGCGGCAGACCTCCGCGTAACTAGGAGAAACAACTTCCCATTCATCCCGGGGCCGAAAAGGGCTATGCTTCTTACATGCTCGAGCACCTCACCAGAGCGATCGCATCCCTGAGCCCTAGCGAACACGGCTTCGCCTACTACGACCCGACCGCCACCCCCTCGGGGCGAGGCCGGTTAAGCGGATGGATTATCCCTGCTAAAGATTTGGACCACGTGGCTGGCATGCCCACGACGTTTGGTGCCGCGCAACGCACCGTGATGGCAACGACTACCTCACGCTTTGTCCAACAGCTGCTTGATCAGGGTGCGCTAGTTCCAGGCAAATCAGCGGTCTCAGAACTGGGGATGTCCATCGACGCTGAACCGCGAGGTCTCCCGGCCGTCGATAATCCGCTCTACCCGGGGTGCACTCCCGGTGGCTCGTCGGGCGGCGCTGCAGTGATGGTCGCCCGGGGTTTGGTGCGCGCGGCGCACGCGTCGGATGCTGGTGGTTCGATCCGCGTACCTGCCGCTGCGACGGGCACCGTAGGTTTCAAGCCTTCTTCTCCTGAATTGGCAGCCCAGGGCTTCATCACGACGACCGTGTCCGACCAGGCTTTCTTGCACGAGATTCGCCCGCATCGTCGGCCCATGCGGATCGCGCTTCTTACCGACCCCCTCTTCGCTCCAAGTTCGGTGGACCCGCGGTGGGCGCGGGCAGCAACAGAGGCAGCTGCCACTTTGGCGCGATTGGGCCATACGGTTGAGCGAGTATGGCCCTACCCCGATGTCACCGACACCTTCATGCATTTTCGGCGTCTTATCTCCCAGAAGGTCGCGGGCCTGGACGAACATGAGGGGCTGGCCGGCTGGTTAAGCCAGCAGGGTCGGGCAGTGTCGCGGCGCCAACTCACGGCAGCGCAGCGGCATTCTTCTCAGTTGGCAGCACACGTGGCTGACCATTACCGCGCGGACATGCTGTTGACCCCCACCCTGGCGTATGACCCGCCAGCGACGGGGACGTTTAGCAGCCTGGAACCCGCGCAGAATTTCGACGCCCAGACTTTGTGGTCGCCGTGGTGCAGCCTTTTCAATCTGTCCGGTACGGCCGCTATTTCAGTCCCATGGGCACGGCCCGGCGCGCCTGGCTTGCCTCCGGTTGCGGTGCATTTGGGCGCTTTAGATGCTACGGATGCGGAGGTTATTGGTGTGGCGAAGGAGTTGGAGGCTCATAATGGGTTGGGGCACCGAAGGAGGTAATCCGAAGTATTCTGCGGTTTTCCGCCTTCGCTACTCAGCGTGAGCACTTTTCACCCTCTTTTCGGAAGTATGTTTCGGAATTAAGCGCTTTCGCGGTATACACTTGCAGATAATCACTAAATCCGAACTATCTTTCCGAAACAGGGTGGCAATGCTTAACCTCGAACCCGACCTGACGACCGCTGAAGAAATTGGTGCGCGTGTGCGTGCGACGCGGAAGCACTATCGGATTACGCAAGTGCAGCTCGCGGAACTTTCCGGGCTTTCAGATAAAACCGTGCGCGATATCGAACATGGGACCGGGACCGCAAGCTTGGCCGCAGTGATTGCAGTCTTGAATGTCGTTGGATTGCGCTTGGAGGTTTGCTAGCCATGGCCACCTTTCCGGGTGTAGAGCAACTCCGTTTTATCAACAAAGCAGACGTATATAAGGCAGGCGTCTTGGCAGGCCATATCTACCGTAATGATGTGGGCGCCACTACATTTTTTTACGCTGAAAGCTATTCGGGCCCTTCGATTGCCACAACCTTGCCGGTTTCAACTGAACCGCTTTCCACCATGAATGGCGCGCTTCCTCCTTTTTTCAGTGGCTTGCTCCCGGAAGGTCATCGGCTTTCGGTATTACGTCGCGCAGTGAAAACATCTTTCGACGATGAGCTTTCGCTCCTGCTTGCCGTGGGAAGGGATGTACCCGGTGACGTTCTGGTGGTGCCTGATGGCTATACGCCTCAGCCTGTCGAAGCAGCCATCGATATAGCGCAGACAGATGTTCGCTTTCAGGATGTTGTTGACCTTGCCGATGCAGTCGGGATTCCGGGAGTTCAAGCGAAAGCTTCTGCTTCCATGGCGAACCGTCCCGTCACCGCGCATGGCAGACACGCCATATTAAAAATTGATCCACCAGAGCACCCCTACTTGGTAGTCAACGAGGCGTTACATTTACGCCATGCCGCGGCTTTAAAGATGCCCGTCGCCGAGTTCGAGGTGGTGCACGATTCTGAAGGAACACCAGGGCTGCTGGTGAGCAGGTTTGATCGCACAGATGATGGTAAGGCTCGCGCCCTGGAGGATGGCGCCCAAGTCCTAGGTATCCCGCCTGCAAAGAAGTATTCCGTTGAAGCAACTGACGTGGTTCTTGCTTTGGCGGAACACACCGAGGCACCCATCATTGCCGCACGAAGCTTGTATGTGCAGTTCATGTTCGCGTGGTTAACGGGCAATGGTGACCTGCATGCGAAAAATATGTCAATTCTTCAGAATGAACGGGGCCGCTGGGAGATTTCGCCCATCTACGATATTCCGTGCACCGCCATGTATGGAGACATGACGATGGCTTTGCCGATTGCTGGTCGCACGAAAAAGATTCGGTTAAGGCACTGGGACGAATTCGCAGAGTCGATAGGACTGCCGGTTGTGGCCGCGCGCAGCGCTAATGCGCTGGCTCTCAAAGCTGCTCAAAGCATTAATATTGCGCAGCTGCCGTTCCACGGCTCGCCATTGTATGCCGCGGAACGAGAACTGCGTTTGCGCCGCTACGAGATTGCTTAACACATCCTCCCGGCACAGCGGGTTAGCTGGTGGCGTCGAGGGTGAGTTCGCGGTCGCCGTGTTCTTGGACCGGGCGTGCGTTGGCGCCGATGAGCTTTTCAAAGGCTGCTAGCTGCTCTGCGGAGGCTTCAACGGGCTGGGTCATGACGATCCAGCGCACGTTTTCCGTGCATGGCGGGGTGGTCAGCGATCCGGCGTAGGTGATATATTCCTGCTTAGCTGGCAGGAGCGCTGCGATGTCGAGTTCTTCCGTCACGTCAGTGGTGGCGTCTGCCTGCGCGGGGGCATTGTCGAGGAGGTACTGGACGAGGTCGTTGGCGGCGCCGTCGGCAAGCATGATGCCTAAGACGGTCAGATCACCGTCAGCGTTCTTGTGCACGAGGTGGATTTCGCCCGGTAGTTGCTTACCGTCGATGTGGTGCTCGGAGGGGGTGTGCATGTGCAGTTGCACGAGTTCGAGTTCTTCGCCAGCAAGCGTGACCTTTTGGGAAGTTGCCGGGGTGAACTGGAGGGTGTGCCCGTTGTTGAGCACTTCCCCGCCACTTGGTGTGTAGGCGAAGGTGAGGTCGTCCAAGTCTTCTGGCGTGGCGCCGGTCAGGTCGATGGGGCTTTGCTCTGTGCCGGTGCCACAGGTTGCGTATTCTTCGGAGAGTTCTCCCCAGTGCTCGGGGGCGCCTTCTGCGGTGTAGCCCCAGTGGACATCGGTGGCTTTGGCTACGGAGGTGGAGGTCTGCGTCGTGGTGGTCTCGGTTGCCGTGTCTTCGGCGGTGCAGCCTGCTAGGAGCAGGGCTGCTGCAACTGGCGCTGCGAAGAAAGCAGTGCGACGTTGGTTAAGCGACATGGGCAAAGTCCTTTCTTAGAAGAAATGGGTTCCCGCCACCTTACGTAGGTTCAGCTCAATTATCCAACTACCTTAACCCATTGATTGATTGTTGTTTTTATCCCATTGCGTCACTTCACCAGCAAGAACTCGTACTATCTGCGCAATCGTCGCATCGTCGAGGGGCTGTGCCAAAGAAAAACGCAGCGCCGAATGCGCCTCCTCTGGGCTGTACCCCAGTGCGATGAGCACCGGGGAAGGGTCCTGGGATCCTGCCCGACACGCTGAGCCCGAGCTGACCGCGTACCCTGCCGCATCTAAAGCCACGAGCAAAGACTCCCCACTCACCCCGGGAAACACGAAGGAGGCATGACCGGGTAGGCGCTCGGTGCGATGCCCGGTCAAGCGCGCTCCCGGAATATGCTTCTCGACGGCACGTATCAGCCGGTCACGCGAGTCCATCAGAGCCAGCGCCCGGGTGCCCACGGTGGCGGCGTGTTCACCTACGGCTGCAGCAAAACCGCAGATTCCGGCCACGTTGTGCGTCCCGGCGCGCCGGCCGTGTTCCTGGTTCCCGCCGTGGATGAGTGGTTCGAGGGGGATGTCCTGTGGGAGTACGAGCGCCCCGACGCCTTGGGGTCCGCCGAATTTGTGGGAGGCTACGGCCATGGTGGCTGCGTGTGGTCCGGGCCAGCCGTCTGGTGCAAGGCTGACGGGCAGGCTGGCGGCGGCCTGGACTGCGTCCAGGTGCAGTAGGTGCGCGGGTATGCCGTCAAGGTCGGTGACGGTACCTACTTCCCCATTGGCCAGGTCCAGGGCGATGAGTGTGGTGTCGGGGCGCAGGCGCTCGATGAGGTCGTCGCGTTGGACCTGCCCGTTGTTGTCTACGGGTACGTACTCAACGGTGAAGCCGTGGAGGCGGTGCAGGTAGTCGCAGCTGGCAAGCACGCTGGAGTGTTGGGTCCGGGTGGTCAGGATGTGCCGGCCGCGTGGGTCTGCGAGCGCACGCCCGATGATGCCTAGGTTGTTGGCTTCGGTTCCCCCGGAGGTAAAGATCACTCCGGTATCGGGAACCCCGAAAACTCTGGCAATGGTGGCGCGGGCGGCGGCTACTTCGCGGGCGGCCCACTGGCCGGGGCTGTGCACGCTCGAGGGGTTCGCGTTTCCTGCGTCAAGGATGCGCTCCATCGCGGCGCGGGCCTGCGGGAGGAGTGGCGCGGTAGCCGCTGCGTCGAGGTAGGTACTCATGGGGTGCAAGCGTCCAAGCCTAAGTCGAGGACTCTGGCGGAGTGGGTCAGTTTTCCTACCGAGATTACGTCCACCCCCGCTGCGGCGATGTCGCGCACGGTTTCCAGTGAGACGTTCCCAGAAGCTTCCGTCGTTAAGCGGCCATCAATGTAGGCCACTGCGTCCCGTAGTTCAGGCACCGTGAAGTTGTCCAGCATGATGCTGTCTACCCCGGCTGCGAGTACGGCGTCGATCTGGTCGAAACGATCGACCTCGACTTCAATGTGGGTTGTGTGCCCCACACGTGAACGCACCACAGCAAGCGCTTCGGTCAGGTCACTGGCCCCTAATGCTGCCAGGTGGTTGTCCTTGAGCATCACCGCATCCGAGAGGCTGAACCGGTGGTTGTGTCCCCCGCCGGCGCGGACGGCGTGCTTTTCGCAGGCGCGCAGGCCGGGAGTTGTTTTACGGGTGTCTACAATCCGCACGTCATAGCCGTCTACCGCCGCGACGTAGCGTGCGGTTAATGTGGCGATGCCGCACATGCGCTGGCAGAAGTTCAACGCCACGCGCTCGGCTGTGAGCACCGCGCGCGCCGGGCCCTCGACGGCGCCTAGCTGATCCCCAGCGGCGAAGCGGGTGCCTTCGGCGACGAGTCCGGTGACGGTCACCTCCGGGCTCGCTTGACGGAAGGCCTCGGCGAAGAGTGCCCCGCCGGCGAACACGCCGGGTTCGCGCGCTACGAGTGCGGCGCGCAACCGCGCGTCTTCAGGAATGGTGGCGTTGACGGTGACGTCGCCCCAGGGGGCGTCTTCAGCAAGTGCCCGGGCTACTAGTTCACGAACGTGTGCATCAGTAAGCATGGTGTCCTTTCACGGCAAGCCATATGGAGTGAGCTTGCGCGGGGTCCGTTGTGGGATAGTCGCGGCGCCGGTGCGCGCCACGAGATTCGGTACGCAGTGCTGCGGCCGTGGCGATAAGCAGGCCAGTGTTAGCGATGTCGCCGCCGCACTCAGACAGTTCGCTGCGTGCCTGCTCGATGCCGGCGCCGGTGCGCAGGAGTCCTAGGCCGGCGTCGATGGCCCGGCGCGCACGGTCTGTATCGCATGGCCCGTCAGGGAGGGTGACGTCGACGGTAGTGCTTCGCGACGACCACCCGCGGCCTTCCCACGCGGGCGCAGAGTCACCGCCAGTTGCTGCAGCCCGCCCCGCAGCCGCACCAAAGACAAGGCCCTCAAGCAAGGAGTTGGAGGCCAACCGGTTGGCCCCGTGCACGCCAGTGCGGGCGACCTCGCCTGCTGCGTAGAGGCCCGGAACGCTGGTGCGTCCCTTAACGTCGGTTGCGATTCCACCCATGCAGTAGTGGGTCGCGGGGGCGACGGGAATCAGGTCGGTGTGCCAATCAAAGCCCTCCGCGCGCAGGCAGGCGCTGATGCCTGGGAATTCTTCATCGAGGCCTTCCAGGTGGCGGGCGTCCAGCCACACGTTGTCAGCGCCGCGGTCGAGTACTCCCGCGATCCCGGCGGAGACAACGTCGCGGGGTGCAAGTTCCGCGCGCGGGTCGACCTCGCGCATGAAGCGGTGGCCGGCGTCGTCGAGAAGCACTGCACCTGCCCCGCGCACCGCCTCGGAGATGAGGTGCCGGGTGCCGGCGAGGACCGTGGGGTGGAATTGGACGAACTCGAGGTCCGCGAGCAGTGCCCCGGCGCGGGCTGCGGCAATGAGTCCGGTGCCGATGGCTTCGGGTGCGCCGGTGGCTCGCGAGTAAACCGAGCCGTATCCGCCGGTGGCCAGGACGGTGGCATCAGCGGTGAACTCTTGTCCGGCTGGTGTTCGGATACCGGTGGCATGGCCGTCGCGCACCATGATGGATTCCAGGTTGTGGCCGGCTTCGTGGTGGATGCGCGGCTCCGCCAGCACTGCAGCGGTGAGGAATTCGTGGAGCCGCAACCCCGAGCGGTCCCCGCCTGCGTGCAGGACGCGTGGTCTGCTGTGCGCGGCTTCGAGTGCATAATCGATGGTCCCGTCGGGGTGGCGGTCGACGGGAAAGCCCTGTTCAATGAGCGTCCGTACTGCACGCGCGCCGCCTGCAACCAACGCCTGCGCGGCACGCGGATCCACGATGCCCGCACCGGCGCTGAGGGTGTCGCGGACGTGGTCCTCGTTGGTGTCGCCGACGTCGATAGCCGCAGCTATCCCGCCTTGTGCCAATTGGGTAGAGCCGGGGCTATCTGCAATCGATGGCCCGGGATACAGCAAGGTGACCTGGGCCCCTTCCGCTGCCCCCGCAAGAGCAGCAGATAAGCCTGCAACGCCGCTTCCTACAACAAGAATGTGGTGCTTGTTCATAGGCGTGGTTTTGCTGCAAGCATGCGCTCGAGGGCAACACGGGCGTCGGCAGCAGTATTGTCGGGCACGGTGATCCGGTTAGGTGTGCGGCCTTCCACCAGGGCTTCCAGGGTCCAGGCCAGGTATGCCGGGTGGATGCGGTACATCGTCGAGCACGGGCACACCACAGGATCCAGACAGAAAATTACCCGGTCAGGGTACTGCTGGGCCAGGCGGTTGACCATGTTAATTTCGGTGCCGATGGCAATTACGTCACCGGGCTGGGATTCTTCCACGACGCGCCGGATGACTTCGGTGGAACCGGATTCGTCGGCAGCATCAACCACCGGCGCAGGGCATTCGGGGTGGACCACAACTTTCACGCCCGGAAATTCGGCGCGGGCCTGTTCGATCTGGGCCACAGTAAAACGCTTGTGCACGGAGCAGAACCCATTCCACAGGATCACCTTCGCCGCGCGGATTTCTTCCGGGGTGTTGCCGCCAAGCGGCTGGTTGGGGTGCCACATGATAATTTCTTCGTCCGCGATCCCCATGGCTCGCGCGGTGTTGCGGCCCAGATGCTGGTCCGGCAGGAAAACCACGCGCTCGCCGCGCTCAAATACCCACTCCAGGACGGTGCGCGCATTAGAAGAGGTGCACACGATCCCGCCGCTCCGCCCGCAGAATGCTTTGATGTCCGCAGAGGAGTTCATGTACGTCACCGGCACGATGGGTGCCTTCGCCCCGGCGCGCGCGTCTAAGGGCAACACTTCGGTGATCTGCTGCCAGCACGATTCCACCTGAGTAATCGTGGCCATGTCTGCCATCGAGCAGCCGGCGGCAAGATTCGGCAGGATGACGGCTTGGTTCTCCCCGGAGAGGATGTCTGCAGTTTCTGCCATGAAGTGCACGCCGCAGAAGACGAAGGCCTCGGCTTCCGGGTGGGCTTTGGCGGCTTGGGCCAGGTTGAAGGAATCCCCGATGAAGTCCGCGAATTGGACTATTTCATCGCGCTGGTAGAAGTGCCCCAGGATCTTTACCCGGTCGCCCAACGTGGCCTTCGCTTGGGTGATCATTGCTTCGAGTTCTTCTGTAGTGGCCTGCGTGTAGCGGTCCGGAAGTGGGCCTTGCGGGGCTGGTAGTGGGGCGAAAGTATCGCCGTGGGAGGCGCCGGGCCCGTAGGAGTTGTTCTGGTCTACTTCCCACGGCTCGGCAGGAAGGCCGGCGTCGCAGGTGCGTTCGCGTTGGGCGGCGCGCAGGATGAGGTTAGTTACGGAGCTCATGAGTGGTCTTTCTGGATAAAGCGGTAGTACTTGGCTGGGCGGTGCTTGGCTCCGGCTTGGGTGGTGCCGGTTTCTTCGATCTCTCCGCTGGCGAGGATCTGTCTGCGGAAGTTGGCGGGGTCAAGGTGCTTGCCGACGATCACTTCGTGGACTTCCCTCAGTTGTGCAAATGTGAAGGATTCGCCTAAGAATCGGTGCGCAACCAGGGTTTGTTCGGCGCGTTTTCTCAGCCGCTCGAGCCCTTTGTCGATGATGTCCGCATGGTCGAAGGCAAGTTCTGGCAGGTTCGTGGTGTTGAACCAGGCAAGGTTGGGATCATCGGGCGGGTGTGCGCCGCGGAAGTCGCGGTCGCGGAATTGGGCCCAGTATGCGATGGTGACGGTGCGTTCTGCTTCGGCGGAACGCTCAACGGAGCCGAAGGCGTAGAGCTGTTCCAGGTAGTTCGGTTCGGCTGCGGTTGCTGCGACTAAGTATTCATGCGCGGATTCGCCCAGGGTTTGATCCCATTGGGTGGGGCCGCCGGGAAGCGCCCACGCCCCTTTGAACGGTGGGCGGACGCGGCGGACCAGCGGTACCCACAGGCCACGGTCGGCGGGATCTATGGGGCTGCCTGCCGGGGACTCTGCGTGGCGGGCCCACGGTTGCGCTAGAGCAAAGCCCACCGTGGAGACCGCCACGGTGGGGCTAAGCTGCCGACGTTCACTCACGTTCAGACTGTGCCACCTGCGCATTGTTGCCACTTTCTTACTTATGGTCAGTTTGACTTTAAGTAAGGATAGACCCGGCTTAGGTTCTGGACCAAACTATTTATGCGCGCCGGGGGTAGCTGGGGCTATTCGCTGCCCCGCAATGCGTTGCGCCGCTAGAAACGTATGCTTCTAGCGGCGCAAGTGATGCGAGGTCGCGGACAAGTTAACGCACGGCTTCTACAAAAGGCGTGCTTTCACGCCCAATGAGGTCCTGCAGGTCAGTGCTCTCCGAGTAGAGGGCGCCTGCTTCAATAATGGGGTCCCAGGAAGCAATCATCTGCGCCACCTCCGCGGGCAGTCCTGCACCCTCGAGCACCTGCGCGAATTCAGCCTCTGGGAGGTACACGTACTCCACGTCACGGCCTGCGATTTCGCCCAGACCTTCAGCAATCTGCGGATAGCTCAGCGCTGGCGATCCTGCAAGCTCGTAGACCTTGCCGGCGTGGCCGTCTTCTGCAACGACGCGCGCAGCGGCTTCGGCATAATCCTTCCGCGCCGCACCAGAGACCCGAGCATCTCCAGCAGCCCCGAAGAATTTCCCTGTTTCCTTGGCGGCGTCCAGGTTTGCAGCATAGTTTTCCCAGTACCAGCCGTTACGCAGCAGAACATAGTCGATTCCACTATCACGCAACAGGGCTTCGGTCTCACGATGCTCAGGTGCCAAGCCCAACTTCGAGATGTCAGCGTTGAGGAGGCTGGTGTAGGCAATGAGCGAAACACCAGCTTCTTGAGCAGCACGAATAATGTTCGTGTGCTGAGCCGTGCGCTGCCCTACTTCGCTACCGGAGACCAGCACGAGGCGTTCCACACTCTGCAGCGCCTGAGTCAAAGCCGGCTGGTCCGAATAGTCCGCCACGCGGACGTCAATGCCCTGCTCTGCCAGCGGCGCAGCTTTCTCTTGGTTGCGAACGATGGCCACGATTTCGTCAGCAGCAATTCCCTTGTCCTGCAATGCTTGAATGACGTGCCCGCCAAGATTCCCTGTAGCGCCGGTTACTGCGATCTTCATGGATCCTCCTTTTAAATTTCAAATAAGTACGACCTCGAGCATATTACTTACTTTTAGTAAGTGCAAGGCGTGCCGGAGAATTCCCGTTTCAACCGCACTGGGGCATACACTCACGTACATGCCGCACGCCAATGTGTTCTCCAGTAAATGCCCCTCACGGGACGTACTTGTACACCTTTCCGGCAAATGGGGTGCGCTCATCATCGCGGCCCTCGATAGTGCGCCCCATCCCCTGCGCTTCAAGGACCTCCGCGCCAGTATCGACGGCATTAGTGACCGCATGTTGTCCCACACCCTTGGGCTCCTCGAACGCGACGGCATCCTGGTGCGCAATGAGGAAGACCATGTGACCTACGGTTTAAGCCCCCTTGGGAACGACGTGGCGCAACCCCTTCTTCAGCTCATTTCGACGGTGGAAAACAACATGGGCGATATCCTGCAACGCAACGAAGCGTACGACCGTAATCATTAGGCGGGCCTACGCACCCTATGGGCTGGGCCCACTGCCCTGCTACGCTCTACCCCGTGATTCTGCTCGTTGATAATCGGGATTCGTACACGTTTAACCTGGCTCACCTCATCGCCGCTCAATCGGGTGAAGAACCTCTGGTGGTCAGTGCCGACGACGTATTCACCCACCGCATCCCCGAGCGCATTCGTGCCGGCGAGTTCAGCCACGTGGTTATCTCCCCTGGTCCTGGGCACCCGGAAACAGACGCAGATTTTGCGGCTTCCCGCGCAGTCATCGAAGCATCGCAAGGCATACCTCTTCTGGGAGTCTGCCTGGGACACCAGGGCCTAGCACTCCTCGCCGGCGCTGAGGTCTCCTGTACAGAGCCCCACCACGGCGTACTCAGCACCGTTACGCATTCCGGGGAGGGCATCTTCGAAAACCTCCCCCACAACATGGAAGTGGTGCGCTACCACTCCTTACACGTGGCCGAGCCTCTCCCCGACGGGCTTGAGGTTCATGCCTGCAGCGAAGACGGCACTATCCAGGCTCTCAAGGTCGCCGGGCAACCGCATTGGGGCGTCCAGTTCCACCCAGAATCTATCCTCACCCAGCACGGGGATACGCTCATGGCGAACTTCCTGCGCCTGACCCCAGCACCCCAGTTCCAGGTCCTGCACTCCCAGCACCCGCTGACCACGGACGCGGAATCCGTCTTCGCAGCCCTGCGCGCCCAGCATCCGCAGCATTTTTGGTTGGACTGCGCCACCGGCGATTCGTGGTCCATCATGGGCACGGGCGCAGGCCACCTGACGCGCACGATCAGCGGCGAGCAGGTACTTGAACGCCTCGCTCAGGGCCTCAACCAGAGCGTTGACCGCACGACTGTTCCTGCAGAGGTCCCGTTCGCCGGTGGATTCGTGGGTTATCTTCAGTACCCGCGCCCAGTTCCGGGTGGTTTCTGGCTGATGCCGCAGGCATTCATCGCCATCGACCACTCCACGAACACCGCGCACTGCATGGTGCTGTACAAGGAGCTTATCGACGACGAAACGCACTCCCTCATGAGCGCCCTGGAGCAAGCCCTCCGCGCCCCGCGGTCCGAGTCAGGTCCGGCCCGCGTGGTCAACGGCCAGTGGCGCATGTCCCGGGATACGTATCTCCGTGCCATCGCCGCCGCGAAGGACTACCTGGCCGCTGGCGATTCCTACGAAGTCTGCCTCACCGACACGTGGGAGGGCACGTGTCAAGGAACCGGCTTTGACCTGTACCGAAGGCTGCGCGCAGCCAACCCCGCGCCGTATGCGGCTTACCTTCATCTAAGCCCTGATGAGCCGGAAATTTTGTGCTCCTCCCCGGAGCGTTTTCTGAAAGTCCGCGACCGTGTGGTTGAAACGAAGCCGATTAAGGGCACCGCCCCGCGGGATACTGATCCACGCGCGCTCCAGGAGGATCCGAAGACCCGCTCAGAGAACCTGATGATTGTAGACTTGCTGCGCAACGATCTTGCGCGCGTATGCACCCCCGGGACCGTGACGGTACCGCACCTCATGGCGGTGGAAACGTACGCCAGCGTGCACCAACTGGTGACCACTATCCGCGGAACCCTGCGCCCGGACGCCACCCTGGTGGACCTGATTGCCGCGACATTCCCGGGCGGCTCCATGACGGGCGCACCGAAGGGAAGGACGCTGGATATCATCGACCACCTGGAGGCCGGCCCGCGCGGAGTGTACTCCGGCACGATCGGTTACCTGGGCTTCGGCGGCAACGCTGACCTGAACATCGTGATCCGCACCGCAACCAAGTCCGGCGACGCGGTTCACATCGGCGCAGGTGGTGCGATCGTGTGGGCCTCTGCCCCAGAGGCTGAGTACCAGGAGAAGCAGCTCAAGGCCGAGGCCGTGCTGAAAGGCCTGCAGGACTAACCATGGACGCTTTTTACTGGAGCTTCTCGACGTCCACCTGGAACCCCCTACCCCCAGGGCAAGAAACTGACGGCCCGCTTCAGCGCGCCGAAAGTTGGCTGAACCGTGGTGCGCCCCCACGCGCTTACCCGCTGCACGTGGCCCGTTTTGGTGAGGTGCCGGACGGGATGTGGCCGGCGGCTATTGAGCTACTCACGCACATCTACGAAGGCACCCCGAACTTCCCGCGAATCGCCCAATTCGGTAACGACTTTTACCTGCACATCCGTCCCGCCCCACTCCTGCGCGAGCACACTGTGCTGACGTGGTTAGACACCAGCGATGTCCCGGATCCCCGCACGCAACCCTTGGTGAAGGGACCCGATCTGGCGGCGCTGGCCGAGTTCCGCGCCCACCACCTTGTTCCTGGTACCGACGACGTGATTATCGGCGACTTCGCCGAGACCACCACGGGAGCGCTGGTCGGTTGGGAAGGCGACATGCTTGTCCTACCGAAGGCCGGCCACCTGCCTTCGACGACACAACAACTGGTGGCGCGCCGGGCTGAGAGCTTGGGAATCCGCGTGATTGAAGGAAAGCTGCGCCCCAATCAGCCGTTGTGGTTCCTCAACGCGGTGCAAGGGATTAGCCCGGTCAGTGCTGTTAACCAGAGTGATGGGGCTGTGATACCCGTGCCGGTCTACCCTGGCGCCAGCGAGTGGCGGGCGTGGTGGGGATAGCTGGAGGATTTAGAGAACTAGCGGTTTAGCTACATCCGTTAGAGCATACTCCAGTTCTCTGGAAAGCCCATGCTGCCCGGAGTTACCAGTGGGTTAGTCATAAAGTCTTCGAAAATTAAAGTAGATATTTTCTCTGACCACGTAGTTCCCGGTGAAATCTCCCTGAGAAGCCTATCCATCACGACTATGACGCCAAAGATACGCTCGCTTTGTCCTTCTGGCAGCGACGCGAATTGTGGGAGGGTTCGTAACGCTGACGTCGACACCGGCATGAAAGATTTATTCCAGAGGCGAACATGATGCGCACAGAAATTACGAACAATGGTCATTTGTTCCATCCACCGAACCAAAGGCGATTGCGCTTTAGTTTTTCGCTGCTGATTCTTGCTCAGCATATCTAGTTTGATCGAAATACCGAGATTTTTAGCAATTTGATGTTGGTCACGAGAAGGCAGCCCCTCGTAGAGGCGCGAGATATCCGCAAAATCGAGCACTTCAGCTAAAACCCAAAATGGATACCGGGATTTATATTTCCGACGGTAATGCTTAATAGCTTCGTTGTTTTTGCCAGCGCGATGGATGCGCTTTTGTGCAGTCTCCATCCAGGCCGCGTGCTGGAACGAAGAACGAAAACGGCTTGGGTCGGTGTATCGAAGAGGATCTTCTTCAGCCAAAATACTTCCAACCTGTGTTCGCAGAGCAACTTCGATCCGTTCCATTGCGTCATGAACTAATGTGCGCAATTTTCGATCTGCCTCATACAGCTCGACTACATCTCGAAACCGCGTGCCTGGTAAAAATATGTCACTTCGCCGTCCGTTTGCGTCGAACTCTCGAGCGGGGTACCAGTAGGCTGACAAACGGTAATAGCTTACATAACTGAGCCATTGGCATGCAGTTTCATCATCTACATCCATACCCCGCGAACGCAGCAAGTCAATATGCTGACTTCGGGTTAAAGCCGGTTTAAGAGCCCCAACCACAGTCCCCTCCCCATTGGTTTTTATAGAGATCCAGCCCACTCCTAACTATCGTTAGGGCGGGCTGAACTATTACCGCTGATATTAGAGCATGATTAGTGTGGCTTCAAGTTACTCAGGCACATCGTCAGACACTGCACGATTCAAGCGCCTCTAGTGATCTCCCTCCCACTCATTACGAAACCGTGCAAAATCCAACCACAGTGAGGTGCCAAATTGTTTGTACCCGCTCAATACTCCAGGTCGTCAAGGACTTGCCCCCCCCTTCCGGATGAGCGGCAAGGCAGAGACCTGTCCGAACCTTTCAAAGCTTACCCACATATTCCACGACAGCTACTACGGACCTTCTTTATGATCTGCATATCGCGCAGGAACTGGTAAATCTCAGTGTGGCATCATCATCTTTCTCCCCATAGCGGGGTTGCTATGAAAGACACTCAAGTCAACTGGCCCGACAAACCCAGCTCACTCCATGCACACGCCAGGATCCATTTTGGAAAGCTGCTTATCAGCACGCCTAGTGAAGCGCAGACTATACAGACTCATAGATACTTAGCTTCGATTTCTTCCAGGCTGAAGGTCTCTGGGTCAGCATAGTATTCGCGTTTTGCGTCATCCCAGGATTTAATGTCGAGCTCGTCCTCAATCGTTTCTAGAGTCGCTTGGCGAACAAATTCGGCCACCGAAACGTTCATCGTGGTGGCATAATCCGCGATCAGTTTCTTATCTTCGTCAATAATTCGAATAGACAGTGTGGACGAGTTCATCGCTCAAGCCCCTTTCCTTGTAACGCAATGTAGTGCATTTCGGTACAGGAAAGAAGACCTAGTTGTAATGCAGTTTGCCCACGTCAAAAGGTCTGTATGAGAACCGTTGACGCCAGTCAAAGACTTTTCCCCACGCGGAGTTCAGCTCCACTCTACAGCCACACGACACTCCCCTGAACACCACTACCCCGAAAGTTCACCTGGAACTCACCTGAAATTTAAATGCGCCCCTTACATTCACAAGGGACATATTCGTTTCTTCTGATATAAGTAAGGATGCCAGTTCCGTGCGTAAACCTATCGTGGCATGCGTTGCCACTTCTCTTCTCTTTTCCCTCACTCCATATGCTCAAGCTCAGGAGCTCGCCTCCCGCTTCACCCTCGGCGTAATGCCAGACACCCAGTTCTACTCCCGTTATGGCACGGAGGCCACCGGCAACCTGTACGTGGAACGCTATGGGTCGAACCCGTACAACGTGCAGGCGCAGTGGCTGGCGCAGCACAACCAAGATCTGAACATGCCGTTTGCTATGCACCTTGGCGACGTCGTGGACCGCGCTTCCTACGCAGACGAGTGGCAGGTCGCGGACTCTGCCATGCAGATCCTAGATAACGACGACCTGAACTACTCCATCCTGCCGGGCAACCACGATCTGCTGCAGGGGGCAAACCCATTCGGCGAAACCTTCACCGTAGAGCGCGCAGCCCAGAACAGCACTTTCGGCGAGCGCGTGACCCACAACTACAATGGCTACCCCATTGATTCCGAGTACCATATCTTCGAAGCTGAAGGCCAGAAGTACCTGGTCCTAGCACTTGGTTGGCGCGCACCGCAGGAAACTCTTGACTGGGCGCAGTCGGTTTTGGACGCCAACCCCACCTTGCCGGTTATCCTGACTAGCCACGAGATCACCAACATCGACGGCGCGGGCACCGTGTACCTTTCTGATGATTATGGCAAGCGTCTATGGGACACGTTTATTAAGAAGAATGACCAAATCTTCCTAACTATGGCTGGCCACCACCACGGCGCCGGATACACAGAAACCACCAACGATGCCGGCAACCGCGTAATCCACATCCTGCAGGATTACCAAATGGCCTACCAGGGTGGCAATGGTTTACTCGGCGTGCTGCAGTTCGACCTCACTAATAATGTTCTGGAAATGTCTGCCTTCTCCCCGTGGGTGTCGCAGAAAGAGCACGGCAAGCTCACTCAGTTCGATCACCTCATACCGGAGGGGACGGGTGATTCTTACCGGATTGACTTAAACTTTGATGAACGTTTCGCTGGTTTCAATGAGACATGGGAGCCGGGTACTGCCGACGATATTGATTACGCAGCTAAAGCTCGTGACATGGTGAAGGACAATTACTCCCCGTATGTAATCACGGAGGCAGACCGCCCACAATCAATGCAAGACTTCCCTGCTGTGGAGGGCACTGCTGTGCACTGGCGCCCAGGCTCTACTACAGCTAACGGTAAGTCGCTTAACGACGGCGATGTGGTCCCCGTGGGAGCCATCATCCCAGACGCGACCGGGCTATCTCCAATGACCCGCGCAGGCTTAAGCGGTGCTGCTGTCATGGAGGATGTCACGTACACTACGGACGTGCACCCGTTGTCGTCTGATAAAGGTGCCCTGGTGTGGAGCAAACCAATTGACCGTTTCGATGTCAACTTCTTCGAAACCGCCACCGGCGCCCCCATCAATGAGCAGAATTTCCCTAATGGATACACGTTGGAGGCCTTCGTCAAGATTGATGAACGCTTTGACGGCGATGAACATGGATGGGCAGATGCACTAATCCGCGAAAAGCGTGTAAAAGATGCTGACCCCACCAACTCTGATGGCGATCCTGCGCAGATGCTCGGTGTTTCCTCGCTACGTGAGCTTCGCTGGTGGTCCTATGGAGAAAACTTCAAAGGCCATTCCAACTGGTCCCATGAGGTCCCTAAAGGTCAGTGGTTGCATGTTGCAGTAGTCAATGACCCAAAGAAGAACATGGTGGAAATGTTCATCGACGGCGCCCCTATCCTTCGTGACGGATCTGGCCCGGTCGGGCTTGCCGACGGCGGAAAGTGGATCATGGGGACGTCTGCAACTGACGGCACACCTACCGACCCATGGTTTGGCTCGATTGGCGAGGTACGCATCGTAGACCACCCAATCAGTTCCAATCAATGGCTGACGGCACGTGCCGAAACCCAAAATCCTCAACCAGGAAATAGCAGCGATCAGGGTTCCAGCGCAACTGCAGGTTCAGCTATCGCCTCGGGCATTTTAGGCATGATTATTGGCGGGCTTTTAACCGCGCTGACTTTGGCTGCGCCTCCGATGAAGGAGATCTTCGACCGAATCAAGTCGCATCTGGGATTTTAAGAGCGAACGACGGTAAAACGTAGCACTGTTTAAGCACCACCAAAGCGTGGTGCAAGCCGCATCGTCCTCGGAACTATTCGCTTCTGATAGCGGTGCGGCGCACTCTTGCCACCATTTTTTTGGCCAGCTCTAAGGATCTCCACCCGACTGCCGATCGTCGCTTTGCCCCTGCTCGCAGCGCCGTAGGCTACTCTCTAGCACACTCCTGGCGTGGCCGTTCTTCTACCGTGTTATTTTCGTAAGGGCCATACCCTAAGATTCGAGCATTATCGTCTAATGCCACGAGAGTGGTTAAGTTGTCAATTTCCCAGACCTCGGTCACACCATACTGGACACACAGCTGGTCGAAAATATCCCCGGTGGACTTTCCAGCGTCAAACGATTCCTGCCAATAGCCAGCAAGAGGGCTAGCAAATGCCCCATCATCTCCGGCTAGGCGAATTGCCCCACCAACTTTATCCCGGTCTGTAAAAATAACAGCCGATAGGCCATGGTCGTTAGTAATAATCGTTGCTTCACCGGCCCACGGTGCAGCCAGATAGTCGATAAATCCGTCGGTGAGACATTCAAAACCACCTACCCCAGCGTTAACATATTCTTCAAACGTTAAACCCTGCGCATTACGTACCTCAGACATTTTGGCCGGTCAGCTCCTAGTTTCAAAACCAAGCCTAGTTACAGATACCTGCCTGGAAATTCTATGCTCAGCATAAACCAGCCAATCACCTTGCTCCTATTACGGAACCCAAGCCACGTGTTCGTAGCAGCAAAGTGCGCCCGCTGTAAGGCAGCCACACTAATGAAAACTCCTCAAGACGCATTTAATCATGTCCGGCTGCACAACCTGTTCGTCCGCTCTGACCAGCACCCCTGGATAAATTTTACGTTAGCCTTCTAAGCATGGATGAAAGATCAACAATGGAGCTACTTCAACAACACAGCAAGGAGCGGGACTGGGGAAAATTTCATACACCCGAGAACCTCGCCAAGAGTATCTCCATCGAAGCTGCTGAGCTACTCGAATGTTTCCAGTGGAGTGACAACGGACAGACACAGAACGTACGTCTAGAACTCGCCGATGTACTTACTTACTGCTTCCTTTTAGCTAATAAATTGAACGAATCTCCGAACGCGCTAATCCGAGAAAAACTCAAAATAACAGCAAAAAAGTACCCAGTAGACAAGGCCTTCGGAATCTCAACTAAGTATGACCAACTTTAGATTGGATAGAAAATGAAACTAACAGGCAGAACCAAAGCAATCGTAAAGCCCTTTCCATATTCGACCGAAGATCTGGCTCGCTTTGTTGATGAGATTAGCGCTTCCGATGAGGAGACTCGTCAGCTCCTGCTCAAGTACCCAACCGTATATGTGATTTATTACCAGGAAAACGGGAGCTACCGCGTATATGTTGGCGAAACGAATAGCATAGAACAACGCACTAAAACTCACTTACTGGACGATCCAAGGATCGCAGAAAAGCAGCTGTCTAAAATCGATTTAGAAAACGTACTAAAGTCGGAGAACGAGTTCACAGCATCACAACGCCAATCTGCTCGATGGCGGGCGTTCCGAGACAAAAACTCTACCATTATAGTCATCGGACATTCGCTCTTTAATAAGTCAATGACTCTAGATATTGAAGATCGGTTAATGCTCTATCTGTCCAGCGCTACAGACGTCGATTCAGCCGAGCGAAATGGAATTGACTTAAATAATGGACGACGCAATATTCAGACAGACTACTTTACTCGCGAATACGTAAACAAGACTTTCCAACAGATTTGGCGTCGCTTACGCAAGCACGATCAGCAGCTCTTCCCTCTTGAGCGATTGATTCGCGATTCGGCGTTGTTCAAGGCCTCGCCCTTCCACCAACTTAATGAACAACAAGTGGGTGCAAAGCTTCAAATCCTAAATGCTGTAGATGCGGCAAATACGCCGCAGGAAGACACACGCGATACGCCCACAAATCAGCTAATTCTTGTCCAGGGAGGAGCTGGAACTGGGAAAACTGTGCTTCTCAGCAGTATTTTCTTTGATCTTTTTCAAACCTATGGAACCGATGAGCAAACTGGCGCTCCGACAGACTTCAATGCGTTCCTACTGGTGAATCACGATGAGCAGGTGATTGTATATCAACAAATCGCTGAAAAGCTGGGGTTAGGCAATAAGAAAGATCCTCGGGTCATGAAGCCTACGAAGTTTATCAACGATCGCCCCGAGGATCGTGAAAAAGCTGATATTGTCCTCATCGACGAGGCTCATCTGCTGTGGACTCAGGGTAAACAGTCCTATAGGGGCAAGAACCAGCTTAAAGACATTATGAAGCGCGCCCGCATCGTTGTTGCAGTATTCGACCCTATGCAGATTCTGGCAGGTAACCAATTCTGGTCTGAAGAAGACCTTCACGTTCTACAATCTCAAGCCGGTGAAGGCAATATCATTCAGTTGGATAAGCAGATGCGAATTCACTCTGACGGTCCCGCAGAAGCCTGGATATCCGCATTTGTTAACGAAGGAGAAATTTTCCAGATTCCAACAGATGACCGTTATAAGATCGAAATCTTCGACTCGCCTCATGCACTCCACGAAGTAATTCGCCACAAGTCCCGATATGATGAAGAATCCGAGGTCGAGAAAGGACTATCCCGGTTAATTGCCACATATGATTGGAAATTCTCTTCTGGCAAAACACGGCCTGAGGACAGTGAAACTTGGGACGTGGTGATTGGTCCAGATTTCCGGCTACCCTGGAATAACCAGGGCAAATACAATCGCAGGGACAAACATAAGGCTTGGGCAGAACGAGATCAGACCGTTGATGAAGTGGGCTCAATTTTCACAATCCAGGGTTTTGACCTTAACTATTCTGGCGTCATCATCGGCCCCTCAGTGAAATACCGTGACGGTAAAGTAGTTTTCGACTCTTCAGAGAGCGCAAATCCGAACGTCATCAATAAAAGAACAATCATCGTCAATGGCAAAGAAGAAAAAATTGACGTAAGTAAGCAACTACTTAAGAATCAGCTCAACGTGCTTTTGACTCGTGGTGTTCGTGGTCTCGGCATTTATGCGGTCGATGATGCTCTCAGAGAAGCTCTACTCGAAGCCCAGACGGCCAAATAGAATCGCACTCTGGGCAAGACTAAAGCAGCCGTCACTTATAAAACTATCTATCGAGAGTTTTATAAGTAGCCTCCTACTATAGGTATCCATCAATCAAAACAGGCAATCTGGGGACGATAGTTTTCAGCATGCCAATTTGAATGACCTATGCAATGACGAAAGCCGAAGAAACAAACGGTTTCCACACTGTAGCAGTGTTACTCGAATCGGCCCGACAACTTCGAACCCCAGCGGCAAAACTACTAACATCGACGCACGGTGAATAATCCCAGAACAAAACTGGGAGCCACTCCATCAGAGTGGCTTCCGGCTATTTTGTACCCCGTACGGGATTTGAACCCGTGTTACCGCCGTGAGAGGGCGGCGTCCTAGGCCGCTAGACGAACGGGGCGCGTTCGCGTTTGTATGCGACTCGTTAACAATAAACGGTTCCATATTTATTGCGCAACTCAGCAGTTCACCCGGCATTTCCGGCTCGTTACCTCAGAGTCGACCACGCATACTACTGCCGCAAACTTGCAGATGTTTTCCACAAAACTGCTAGCCTTTTGGTATGAAAAAACTAGCTCCTGCAGTCCTTGCCCTCTGTCTAGGGCTTACCGCATGCTCAAATTCGGGTGATGAATCTGGTGCGTCTTCAGAGTCGTCGAGTAGCACTGTGACCTCGACCGTCACCGTGGAAGAGACAACTTCCGCAGCCTCTTCTGAAGTAAGTGATGTGGAGATCTTGGCCGAAACGTACGGCAAGATTCTGGACGACCCATTCCCCTACCTCGATGAGAACAACATGGGGCTACGCCCTGACGGCACGTACTCGTACGCCCTGCACGATGCCACCGGCGACGGCCTGCCGGAGCTTTTCTTTCGGGCGAATGGGGATAGCATGTATGGGCAGGTCCGTATCGCGTCGTCTGAGGACGGCAAGAATGCTCGCCTGACGGAGAACTACCATCTAGACGGCCAGTCCCCTGCCAGCGGTGCGACGCACAAGTTCTTTGCTGCGGAAAATGGGGATGGTTTCTACATCACTAACCTCATCTCCGTTGTCAGCGGCATAAACAGCTCGCATTATCGGCTCGAAGGTAATACGACGGTCAAAGTTGGTGAGTCCGGATACCAAGAGACCGTGGACAAGACCACCCTCAAGGACATGATGTGGGTTCCTGTCGAGGACCGCGGTTGGCTCGACGGACTGGCAAACGGCGCGTTCGGTGCGTCTGCTGACGATGAGGCACCGAATGAAGCCAAGCTGTCTGGTGTTGTGAAGGCGAAAACCGCCCACGATATTGCCCCTGATCTAGCTGGCAAGACCGGTGATGATCCGAACGAGGTCTACTACGTCCTCGAGCTGGATAATCCAAAGACAATCACCTACAAGCAGGGCTGCTGTTCCTACCCTACAGAGGAAGTCGCCCAGGTGTTCCCAGTTGTCAGGGGCACTGGGCGGACTCAGGTTTTTGGGCCGGAGGACGTCGATAAGCGGGTTAAAATCACCGCCCCATTTAGTGATTTCTGGCTGCCGGGAGACCCAGGAATGCCCACGTACGTCCCTCGCCTGAATGTGGATTCGGCGGGTGCGTTCGTGGGCGCTGAGTAGGTAGGTGCTTAACCGTCGTGGCGGAGGAACTTCAGTGCGTAATCGAAGACCTTCGTCACGGCATAGTCATCTTCTGCCCCGGTAGAGGCAGTGACCAGGAGTTCAGCTAGCTCGTCCTGGCTCTTGCCTTCGATCAGGTTCTCATCCTCGTGGCCGTCGAGGTACTTCTTAAAGTGCCCCACCAACTTGTCTTCTGGAACGTCCTTGAAGATGTCCCACAGGTCTACGTGTGCCATGTTCGTTCCTCCTTAGATGTCCAGGACCAGCTTCTGGCCGCACTTACCGCGCGACACGCAGGTCATAATCGAGTTGTTTGCAGCCTTTTCCTTCGGGGTCAGCACCGCGTCCTGGTGGTCCGCCTCGCCGGCGACGATGCCCACCTCGCAGGTACCGCAGATACCTTCGCGGCACTCCGCGTAGAGTTCAATACCCGCGTCCTCCAGGGTCTCCAGGAGGGTCATATTCGCTGGGACGTTGTACTCCACGCCGGTGGAATTTAGCTGGACGGTAAAGGGCTCGTTCTTCGTCGGATCCAGCAGGTTCACTGCGGTGAAGGACTCGCGGCGGACGCTGCCTTCTGGCCAGTCCTTGGTCACCTCGAGGACCTCGTTGGTGAAGCGGTCCGGCCCACAGGTCAGCAGCTGGACGCCGTCTTCGTAGCGGTCCGCGAACTGGCTCAAGTCCATGCGCGAACCCTCCTCGGAAATGTGCAGCGTGGCGTTTCCACCGTGGTCGCGGACAATGTCCTCCAGGTAACTCATCTTGCCCTTCGCGCTACCCGAGTAGTGCAGCTCGTAGTCAATGCCCGCAGCCTTGGCCTCGTCCGCCATTGCCAGCATCGGGGTAATACCGATACCCGCGCCGACCAGGATCAGCTTCGTGGCTTCCTTGTTGAAGCGGAAGTTGTTGCGTGGGCCGCGAACCTCCACGATTGCGCCCTCGTGCAGGTTTTCGTGAATCCACTTGGAACCACCGCGGGACTGCTCCTCCAGCTGGACTGCAATCTCCCACTCCTCGTGGTTCATGCGGACCAGGGAGTACTGGCGGTTCAGGCCACCCGCGTTGATCTCGATGTGTGCGCCGGAGAACGCCAATGGCAATGGTTGCCCGTCTTCGGACTCCAGGGTGATCCGGCGGATGGAATCGGTGACGTTTTCCACTTCTTTAACGCGCATGGTGCGGGTCTTCAAGGCACGGCTTGGGCCGTTGTAAACGATCTCCGGGTTTTCATCAGAGATCGGGCCGAAGTTCTCCGGGTTCTTGGACACGTCCCAGCGGGCCATGATCGACTGGGGCCCGCGGAACGATACCGACGGCAAGCGCCCATAGTCCTGGTTCGGTACCAACTCGATGTGCGGCAGGCGCTTGAGCATCTGCTGCAGCAGCATCTGCATCTGCAGGCGGGCCAGGTTACGTCCCATGCACTGGTGGATGCCGTAGCCGAACAGCAGGTGCTTGGTCACGTTGTCGCGGTACAGGTCGAACGTGTGCGGGTCCGGGAACATCTCTGGGTCGCGGTTGGCCACCGAGGTGACCAACAGGATGCGCTGGCCTGCCGGAATCTTGACACCGCGGATTTCCACGGGTTCCAGGGTGCGGCGTCGCCAAGCATGGGAACCACCGTTGAGGCGGAAGGATTCCTCAATCGCGTTCGGGATGAGTTCTGGCTTGTCCTTGAGCAGGTTCCAGATGTCCGGGCGCTCGGTGAGCAGGTAGATGAACAGGTTAGACACCGAGTTCGCGGTGGTGTCGTGCGCCGCGGTCACCGCCGACATCGTCTTCGAGCGCAGGTAGTACATCGGGACAGATTCCGGGTCCTCGCGGTGCGCGCGGATGGAGTGCGGAACCCAGCCGGTACCCGGAGTTTCTTCCTCAGCGCGCAGCAGCTTATTGAGCACACGCTGGGAATGCTGCCAGAACTTACCGTTGGTCTCAGCGACGTGGTTCATGGTCTCCGGGGTGGGCTTACCCCACGTCGCAGTAGCGTGGCCCATGGAGTACTCGTGGATCTTGTGCATGTCCTCGGCCGGGATACCCATGAACTTCAGGGCAACGGTCAGCGGGGAGATGTGCAGCAGCTCCTTGTAGATGTCCACTTCACCCTTGTCGATGAACTTGTCGATGTAACTATCGACGGTCGCACGCACCGTATCCTCAAGCTTGCGCAGTTCCTCAACCATAAACGGCGCCTCAAGCGCACGGCGGCGGGGATTGTGGATCGGCTCGTCCGTGTTGACGATGGTATCGCGGAAGTCGTAGCCGTAGGCGTTGAGGATGCCCTTCGCCTCATCAGTCAACGGGACGACCTTCTCCAGCGCGGTGAAGGCGGTGTACTTGTCGGTCTCTTTGAAGATCTTCAGGCAATCTTCATAGCGGGTGACCACCCAGTAGTCCAGCTTGTGGCTATAGAAGACCGGCTGGTTTTTAAAAGCCCATTCGGTATGCTTCCAGGGGTCGTCGACGAATTCTTGCCCCAGGGCGTCGAAGTCCTTATCGGCGCCCTCGCCGGGGTGGCCGAAGATTTCCAGTGCCTCATCCACTGAAAGGTCATCCAGCTCACCGTTGAGGTACGGGCACTTCGTCTCTGCGGTGTTGGGGTCGAATGCGCGGTCAGAATCGTTGACCTGGTCAATCAAGCGCGAAAGTGTTTCAGTCATCATTGCTCCCTTTCTGGTGACCTGAACTGCATTTCACTTACATGTGTTCTGCGTTACATCGGCCAGCGTAAAGGTGAGCCAGATTGCAAAGCAATTAATTTTGGGAATCCCAACTAAAGGCCTACCCCCAAAGGGGTGAAAGCGAGCCCGTGACCAGTGCGTTTAAAAGGTCGCACCACTTTTAGCGCTACTCCACGTTCAGCGCCAGACCACTAGATCATTCTTGGGGGCCTAGCTACTGAACACGGTTAACGCGATAGACCCAGCCACGCCCACTGCGACGAGGAGGCGCAGCACGCGGTCGTCGATACGCGCCACAATCTTGGTGCCCAGCCAGCCACCGATCGCATTACCAGCCGACAGTGCCACAACAGCCCCGAGCGCCGGCATCGCTATGAACGCATACGCAATCGCAGCCGTGAGGTTAAACAGAAACTGAACCAGCTTCGCAGTAGCCAGACCCGCGCGCAGCCCAGCGCCAAGCACGAACTGCATAACCAAGATCAGCATGCTTCCGGTCGCCGGGCCAAGCAGGCCATCATAAAACCCAAGCAGCAAGGTTCCACACGCCAACCCGCCAAGCAAGCCCGCGGTGGGCGCACCCGTGCGCGGGGCCACCTTAATGCGCGGCTGGATAAACAACACGTACGCCAAAACCACCGCCAGCGACGCCACGAGCAGCGGCGTGAACTGGTCCGTATTCATCCGGCTGGCCAACCACACACCAATGAGCACGCCTGGCAGACCGCCGCCGAGTGCTGCGAGCGCCGTGCGGGTATCCGGGCTGGCGACGCCTTCCGTCCGACGAAAACGGCTGAAAGACACCGCATTTCCCACCGCCGCCGACACCTTATTCAGCGCCATAATCGGCGCCACGGCGCTAGCATTCGGGCCGGCGAACGCAAACAACGCCGGAATCTGGATCATCCCGCCGCCGCCAGTCGTCGCATCCACGATGCCCGCAGCCGTTCCGATGAGCAGAAGAATCAGCAGCGCTACCCATAAAGTGGGCTCGCCCAGTGAAGCGTCCCACGGCAGCCCAGAAGCCATCACGTCAATCATGCTTAAAAGTCTGCTCCACGCCAGTTACCAGCAACAAACTCTCGCACTGTTAACTTTGCCACGCGCACGCCGCAGAATTCGTATCCCCATCTTCCGGGTCCACGGTCCCCTCATACGTGGAACCATACCAGTACGTCCCTTCTGGGAGGGCGGCGACGACGGCCTTGGTGACGTCGCGAAGCTCCATATCCGTGACAGCGGTGATTGTTGCGCGGTGCAGGACCTCCGCAATCGGGGCATGGCCCTCACGCTGCGCAAACTCAGTAGCTAGCATGCTGTCCGGCTCACAGGTGAAATTCGTCTCCGCCGACCACACCTGCGGGTTGGTCAGACCCGCCTGCTCCAATGTGGCGGGCAGTTCCTGCTGGGTCTCCTGCCACACACTCGGAATAATGAGCAACTGTAGGCGCGTATACACCGGACGGGATTGCGTAGTCATGCTGACCACAATAGCCCCGACTACGCGTCGCGGTGACTAAGCACTTCCCACGCCCCAGCCGCCCCACGCGGATCCGAGCACGTGATTTCCAGGACCTTGCCCTCCCCGTACGTCACGCGGATGCCTTCACCACTGCGGGTTATCAGGCCACGGCGGCCGTCGAAAGCATTCGAAATACGCAGGCCCACACCGCCATATTCCGCGATCGTGATATCCACAGCTGTGATGTCAGTGATCTCTGCCAGGGGGATATGCTTCTTCGGAAGGCCCAGAGCAGACCGGTATTCCAACCCACCTTTGTTCAAGGTCACCGTGAACCACAGCGTGGCCGCCATCAGTACGCTGCTCAGAAGCGCGACCAAGAGGATGATCCAATCCATCGCGATCTGACCTATCAGGAAAAGGACCACCGCCAGGGCATACATGGTGCTCGCAATGCCACTCGACGGATGCGCGTACCCCACCCACACGATCTCCGCGCCGGGAGCAACGTTAATCTGGCGCGGTTCGTAGGTAATGAGGTCCGTGTTGGATTCAGGCACGTTCACCAGCGCGCCGGCTACCACCCCGACCACACCGCTCATAGCCATGATCAACAACATTGCGCCGAGGCCCAGACGCGGACTCGGGTCAGCGGCCGAAATGTAGAAAGTCCACGCCGTAATAAGAGCGATGCACGTGGCCACGAAATACCCGCCACCGATGTTGACGCGCGCAGACTTCCCGGCGGGTGCCGCATTGCGCCCAATCCACCAGAACATAGCCAGCAGGAACACCTGCATTGCAGCCATAGCCCACCAGAAAGCCCACGGTTGCATGAAGTTATCCGGCTCTCCACTAAACGTGAAATGCACCGGCATCTGCCCAGTGATCCGATTCGCAAAAAATGCTGCCACCGCCTGCCCAAGGGCTGCGATGCCCACTGCGGGCCAAACGTACCGTGTCATGCCAATCCCTCTTCTTTCAAAATTTTTACAACGTCCTGGAGACCAAGGCCCTCCGCCTGAGCGACCCGCGCTAACCTGCGTGCAAGCTCCGGCGATTGTTTACTGTGCGCGAGCCCCAGAACTATCGCCCCACGACCACGGCGCAGCTCAATCACCTTCTCATCCCTGAGCAACCGGTACGCCTCAAGGACAGTATTGCGGTTCAGACCCAAGGTCTTAGCCAAACTGGCGGCAGTGGGCAGCTTCTCCCCTTCGGGAAGATCGCCGCTTTCTACCTGGCTGCGAATCTGACCGGCAATCTGCCTGAAAATCGGGCGTGGATCTGCGGGGTCAGTTACTATCAGCATGCCTTCAGCATAGTACTAGTTGTACTAGTTGTGCTAGTTCTAGAATCGATACTTTCTTAGGGGACATGGGAAGGGAATAGAAAGCGCAGGGCTGGATTGCATCAGCTCTTCGTCTTGGATCTCGCATACACCCCGTCATGCAACTGCGAATCTAATTCGGGTAAACCCCTATCTCCGCCAGCAGCAGCGGGGAACGTCCAAATAAAAAGGCGGGCCCCCGCTCATGCGAGGACCCTGACCTGTATTCTACGGGCGCGAAGACCCGTTGCATGCGAGCAACTCTATCTTAAGGAGTCTGATTCTCAACCTTGAGCTCAAGGCAAACGAAAGCCGGGAGCCACTCCATCAGAGTGACTCCCGGCTGTTTTGTACCCCGTACGGGATTTGAACCCGTGTTACCGCCGTGAGAGGGCGGCGTCCTAGGCCGCTAGACGAACGGGGCATTAGGACGCAAACTTAATTGTTTGCAGCTGGCCTACCAGGACTCGAACCTAGAATGACGGTACCAGAAACCGTTGTGTTGCCAATTACACCATAGGCCAATGTTGTTTCAGCGCCCTGCGCTGTGCAACGGGTAATAATATAACCCGAGGCGCTGAAAGAACACAAATCGCCAGTTCAGGCCACAATTCATGCAGCCACACAAGGCTAGTTTGCCGGTGCAGCTTCCACCGGTGTAACTTCGCGGGCCGCCTTGAGGCGCGCGAGGGTGGATTCCTTGCCCAGCAGTTCCATGGATTCGAACAGCGGTGGGGAAACCTGCTCGCCGGAGATCGCAACGCGCAGCGCGCCATAAGCCTTACGTGGCTTCAGCTCCAGCTGTTCGATGAGGGCGTGGGACAGCGTCTTCTCGATGTTCTCGGTGGTCCACTCGTCCAGGGCATCCAGGCGCTCGATGGCAACCTCGAGTGGCTGGATGGCATCTTCCTTCAGGTTCTTCCGGGCAGCCTTTTCATCCAGCTCCAGGTCTTCATCCGGAGTGACCAGGAATTTGAGGAGGCCGTAGGCGTCGCCAAGCATCTTGATGCGCGTCTGAACGAGGTCAGCGGCAATAGCGAACTTGTCCTCCGGGTAATCCACCGGGAAGTCGGTGAATTCGGTGAGGTAGTCGCGCAAGCGGTTCTTGAAGTCCTCTGGCTCCAGCAGGCGGATGTGGTCCGCGTTGATTGCTTCCAGCTTCTTCTGGTCGAAGCGTGCTGGATTGCCCAGGACGTCGTGGATGTCAAAGTTTTCCACCATCTCTTCGCGGCTGAAGATATCCTTGTCCGCGGACAGGGACCAGCCCAGAAGCGCCAGGTAGTTGATCATGCCTTCGGGGATGATGCCGGCGTCGCGGTGGTTGAACAGGTTAGACTCTGGATCACGCTTGGATAGCTTCTTGTTGCCCTGCCCCATCACAAATGGCAGGTGGCCAAACTCTGGGGTGCGCTCCGCAACACCAATGCGCTTGAGCGCTTCGTAGAGTGCCAGCTGGCGTGGCGTGGAGGACAGTAGGTCCTCGCCACGCAGGACGTGGGTGATGTTCATGAGGGCGTCATCGACCGGATTGACCAGTGTGTACAGTGGCTGACCGTTCGAGCGAGCAACCACGTAGTCAGGCTGGGTGGAGGCCTTGAAGGTGACTTCTCCGCGAACGAGGTCGTTCCAGGTCCAATCCTGGTCCGGCATGCGCAGGCGCCACACTGGCTTGCGGCCTTCTGCCTCGTAAGCGGCAATCTGCTCTTCGGTGAGGTCGCGGTCGTAGTTGTCGTAACCCAGCTGTGGGTCGCGGCCTGCGGCCTTGTGACGTTCCTCGACCTCTTCCTTCGTGGAGTAGGCCGGGTAGACCTCGCCGGCGTCGATAAGCTTCTGCAGCACCTCGGCGTAAATGTCGCCACGCTGCGACTGCCGGTACGGCTCATGCGGGCCACCAATGTTGATGCCTTCATCCCAATCCAAGCCCAACCAGGTCAAGGAATCGATGATCGCCTGGTAAGACTCCTCAGAGTCGCGGGCTGCGTCCGTATCTTCAATACGGAAGATCAGTTTGCCACCTTCATGGCGGGCATAAGCCCAGTTAAACAGGGCGGTGCGGACCATACCGACATGCGGGGTCCCAGTAGGTGATGGGCAGAATCTCACTCGAACTTCAGTCATGCCCCTTATGGTAGCTACACTACGAAATCATGTCTGCAACCCGCCCCGTGACTGCCCCCGATTTTCTCCTTTCCCGCCCGCACGGCTCAGTGCGCACCCAAGGCGCGAAGGCGACTTTCAACAATGCAGCAGACGCTGTTGCAGCTTTACGACGCGGCGAGCTCGTCGTAGGCGCCCTCCCCTTCCAGCGCGGGGAACCCATGGCTCTGACCGTCCCGGAATCCGTGATTTGGGAGGATTCCTCCTTGCACCCGCACCCCTTCTACCTCACCGGCGAAGGCTCCCACGTGAAAGCGCGCGTGGTGGGATACGATCCTTCCCCAGGAGAACACCTGCGCCGCGTGGCCGCAGCGGTGGAACACATCCGCACCTCCGCGGTAGGAAAAATCGTCCTTGCCCGGGCCGTAGACATCGAATTTGACAACGACGTCGACCCACGCCTCGTCGCCGCCAGACTCATCCAGAACAACCGCGACGGCTACATTGCAGACCTCTCCCCCGCCGGACCAGAATATGCGGGCCACTTCCTGGTCGGCTCCTCGCCTGAAGTGTTGGTTCGTAAAGACGGCGATGTTGTGACGGCCTACCCGCTGGCCGGTTCAGCAGCGCGTTCTTCGGACCCGGCTCAGGACGCTGCCGCGCGAGATCGGTTGGCCGGATCCGCCAAAGACCACGCCGAGCATAAGTTCGTCGTCGACCATATTCGCGCTGCCCTAGAGCCCCTATGCGCCACTCTGAAGATCCCCGAAAAACCGGAGCTGACCTCCACCCGAGAGATGTGGCACCTGGCCACCCCTATCCGGGGAAAGTTGGCCCAGCCGCTGACCGCCCTGGAACTAGCTCTTGCGGTGCACCCCACCCCCGCCATCTGCGGGACCCCGACCGATGCGGCCGAAAACTTCATCCTCGGGGCCGAAAGCGACCGCCGCTTCTACGCCGGTGCCGTGGGCTGGTCCACAGAAGACGCCGGCGAATACATGGTAGCAATCCGTTGTGCTGAAGTCGCCGGCAACCGGGCGCGGGCATGGGCTGGCGGAGGCCTCGTCGCCGACTCCATTCCAGAGGAAGAACTGGACGAAACCACCGCGAAGCTGCAAACAATTATGAAATCACTCGGCCTGTAGTTTTAGGGTAGAGAGAAAGTGCGGGGACCACTAACGGCAACTTTTTTGAAAAACTAGCCAGAATGGTCCCCGAACTTAAGCGAGCTATCCGTGTGCAGTTCTTTAGGCGCGCTCGACTGGGTTTTCCAGGACGCCGACGCCCGGGATTTCCACGCGAATCGTATCACCCGGCACCATTTCCGCAGTGCCGGCCGGCGAGCCGGTGCAGATGACGTCGCCAGGCAGAAGTGTCATCGACGCAGTGATGAACTCCAAGATCTCCCCGATAGACATAATCATCTGGTTCGAATTGGAATCCTGCTTGAGTTCTTCCTTGCCGTCGTGGGTCAGGTACGCCTTGATTGGCAGGTCTTCCACATCGATGGAATCCAAATCCGTCTCAATCCACGGACCCAGCGGGCAGAACGTATCAATACCCTTCGCACGCGCCCACTGGCCATCAGAGAACTGCAGGTCACGCGATGAAACATCGTTAACCACGGTGTACCCCAAAATCACGGACTTCCAGTCCGCAGCCTTCACGTTCTTGCACGGCTTCTTCACAACCAGCGCCAGCTCGCCCTCAAACTCTACGTTTGTGGCGAACTCGGGAATCTTAATCGGAGCACCCGGGCCGGTGACTGAAGTCGGAGGCTTAATGAACAGCGTCGGAGGCAGGTGCTCGGCCGACTGCTGAAACACTTCCTTGACATGGTCAGCATAATTGCGCCCGATAGCAACCACCTTGCTGGGAAGCATCGGAGCTAAGAGGCGAACCTGGTCAAGGGACCATTCCTTGCCGGTGAAATTCGGCGCCGTGAATGGGGTGGCCTCAATCTGTTTGACGGTCTCGCCTTCGACGACGGCAAACGTCATTCCTTCTGGGGTAGCTACTCTGGCAAATCGCATAACGGACATACTACTAGGAATTAAAAAGGCGGATGCTACGCATCAACGTAACATCCGCCTGCCTATGTAGTGTAGGGCTTTAGGCCTTCAGCGCCGCGGCGATGCGATCGCCAACTTCGGAGGTCTTGACCTCACCAGTGCGGCTGGCAACATCGTCTGCAACAACCTTTTCGATGCGTGCCGCATTCTCCTCATCGCCGAGGTGACGCAGTAGCATCGCTGCCGACAGAATGGTCGCGGTTGGGTCAGCGATGCCCTTGCCAGCAATATCTGGTGCCGAACCATGCACCGGTTCGAACATCGACGGGTTAACCCCGGAGGCATCAATATTGCCCGACGCTGCCAGGCCGATACCACCAGTGACGGCACCTGCCAGGTCCGTGAGAATATCGCCGAACAGGTTATCGGTGACGATCACGTCATAGCGGCCTGGGTCGGTGACCATGTAGATAGTCGCAGCATCGATGTGGTTGTAATCCACCGTGACCTCTGGGTATTCCTGAGCCACTTCGTCTACGGTGCGCTGCCACAATCCGCCGGCGTTCACCAGCACATTGGTCTTGTGGACCAAGGTCACGTGCTTGCGGCGAGTCATCGCACGATCGAACGCATCGCGCACAACGCGCTCCACGCCGTAACGAGTATTCTGCGAAACCTCACACGCCACTTCGTGCGGAGTGTTCTCACGCAGCAGACCACCGTTGCCGGCGTACAAGCCCTCGGTGCCTTCGCGAACCACAACGAAGTCGATCTCACCCGGGTTCGCCAGCGGAGACGTGGCGGTTGGGTACAACTTCGACGGCCGCAGATTCACGTGGTGATCCAACGCGAAACGCATCTTCAGCAGCAGCCCGCGTTCGAGGACACCCGGGGGAACCTCCCCTGGGGCACCGATCGCACCGAGGAGAATTGCATCGTGTTCGCGTAGGGAGGCGAGGTCGTCGTCGGTAAGCAACTCACCATTACGCAGGTAACGGCAGGCACCGAGGTCATACTCAGTGGTCTCAATGTCGTCGCGGACCGCGTGCAATACCTTGAGGGCTTCGGCAACGACCTCTGGGCCGATGCCGTCGCCACCAATGACAGCAAGTTTCATGTAGTTCTTCCTTCGCCTCTTAATCCAGGTTCAGCTGCAGGGCCTTGGCGTTCAAGGACTCCTCAATCTGAGCCACAAGCTCATCCTCAACAGGCTGGCCAACGCGCAGGATCAGGACAGCACCCTCACCATCAGTGGTCTGGGTCAAAGCAGCAGCCTCAATGTTGATGCCCGCGTTACCCAGCTGGGTGCCAACCTTGCCCAGAGCACCTGGGACGTCGGTGTACTCGAGGAAGAGGGTACGGCCCTCAGCACGCATATCCACACCGCGGTCGTTGATACGAACAATCTTCTCCACGCGATCCAGGCCGGTCAGCGCACCAATGACGGAAACCTGCTGGCCATCAGCGCCGATGATACGAACCTCAAGCGCGGAGCGGTGGTTCACAGCCTCGGTGCGGGTCTTGGTCTCCAGCTTGACGCCACGCTCCTGCGCGATACGAGGCGCGTTCACGAAGGTCACTGGAACCTGGGTCACACCGGAGAACAGGCCGCGCAGAGCGGACAAGCCAAGGCCCTCAATGTTCTCCGTGGAGAGCTCACCGCGAGCCTCCACCACGACGGTATCTGCACCGGAGCGCAGCAGACGGCCAGCGAGCAGACCTAGCTTGCGTGCCAGATCCATCCATGCAGCAACCTCTTCGCCAACCTTGCCGCCAGACACGTTTACAGCGTCTGGGACGAACTCGCCAGCAAGCGCCTTGAGCACAGACTCGGCGACGTCGGTACCAGCACGGTCCTGAGCTTCCTCGGTAGAAGCACCCAAGTGTGGGGTTACAACAGTCTCTGGGCGGCCGAACAGTGGCGAATCAGTGCACGGCTCGGTGGAGTAGACGTCGAAACCAGCGCCACGGATGTGGCCGGATTCGATGGCGTCTGCCAGCGCCTGCTCGTCGACAAGCCCACCGCGAGCGGCGTTGATGATAATCTGGCCCTTCTTCGACTTCGCCAGCAGCTCCGCGTTGAACATGCCTGCAGTCTCAGAAGTCTTTGGCAGGTGAATCGTCACGAAGTCCGACACAGCCATGAGCTCTTCCAGCTCAACGAGCTCAACACCGAGCTGGGCAGCACGAGCCGGGTTAGCGTAAGGATCGTATGCAACGATCTTGGCGACGTCGAAAGCCGTCAGACGCTGCGCGAACAGCTGACCAATGTGGCCGAAACCGACGATACCGACGGTCTTGTTGAAAATTTCAACGCCCTTGAACGAGGAACGCTTCCACTCCCCCTCACGAAGGGTCTTGTCGGCGGAAGGAATCTGGCGAGCAGTCGACAGCAGCAGGGCGATAGCGTGCTCACATGCTGAGTGAATGTTCGACGTCGGTGCGTTAGCCACCATGACACCGCGCTCAGTAGCGGTCTCAATATCAACGTTGTCCAAGCCAACACCAGCGCGGCCAACAATCTTCAAATTCGGTGCTGCCTCAAGCACTTCCTTGTCCACCGTGGTCGCCGAACGCACCAGAAGTGCGTCCGCGTCCTTCACGGCTTCGAGAAGTTCAGGGCGGTTAGGGCCATCAACCCAGCGCACCTCGACAGAATCGCCGAGCGCATCGACGGTGGATTGGGAAAGCTTGTCTGCAATGAGAACGACCGGGCGGCTCACGAACACTCCTTGTAAATACGGTAGAAACTACAATTACCGAAATTGTAGCCCCTGCCACCCGATTATGTCCGATTTACCCCCAGAATTTTATTACTGGTAAGAAACGAACCACGGACGAGGATCAATCGCCCACGTCTGCTCCGGCGTAAACGTCGGAGTGTCTTCATCAATAAAATTCTTCCACGCCATGAACCAGCCTGGACCCAAATCCTGGCGCAGCACATTCCACGTATCGAACTTCTGCTCCGGGACACCGTGGCCGTCCGCGTGCAAAACAAACGCCAACTCGGGGTGCGCCGTATTAATCTGGTCGCGGTCACGCAGCATCTGCACCTGGAACTGGTGCAGCACGAATGCCTTCTGCGGCAACTGGTTTTCGCGGGTCAAGTCTGCCAACCACTGGGCCACCTCATTGACTTCCGCAGCCTCGACGCTGCCCACGCGCTGCAACGGCATCTCATCAGGGCCGATGCGCCACTCCGGATCCAATGCCAAGCCCACGTTCGGGTTCTTCAGCAGTTCCTCGTACCGGCGCGCCTGGTCAATGAAGCGAGCGCGCCCGGGCTGAAGGTCAAGGACAACGTAGCCGCCGGCATCAACAATCGCATCGATGTACGGCTTCAATTCCTCTGGGTCAGCTTCATTGGAAAAATCGCCGTCTACGCCTGGAAACTCCGAGGCCACCGTGGCAATAATTTCAAACGCGGGCATCACGTTCTCCGACGGATCCGCCTGCTTGTATTGCGCCACCAGTTCTTGCGCGTGCGCCACCGCACCCGCTGGATCGAACTCGCCCATGACGCCCAAGGCACCACCCGAAGGGTGTCCGTACAAAGCGATCATGCGCCGACCCGGGAACACCAGCTGTCCGCCCCCGTTGATCTCAGTCTTCGTGTTTTCCAACAGTTCCAAGGTGTGCGCAAACTGCTCCGACGAACCAAACGCCGAACCGAGCGCAACAACCGGGGTACCTGCAACACCTTCGAATTCGTCGGGTCGGATGCGTGGATCCGCAAACGCCAAGTGCTTCACTTCGGCACCGTAGGCGCGTGCGTTCGCTACATCGACCGGGTCGGTCTGTGGGCTGGCCAAGATGACCGGGGCTTGGCCGCCGTCACGGGAGCTCGACACCGGGAACGTCAGATTCGCATCCTCAGGTGCGGGATGAGTTTCCAGCGGGAAGCCAGCCACCTTCAATTCCACCGGCTGTTCTGGATCTAGTTGCGCAATCGCCGCTGGCAATTCCTCTGGAGAACCCACCTCCCGGGTTTCAAAACGCAACGAGGTGAGCTCACTCAACGCCTCCGCGGTACCCGGATCCACGATCGTCTCCACCCCCTCAGCAGCGAACTGCGGCACACCTACCAGGAGCACCTTCGTAGCACCCAAACGCTCAATTTCTGCGCGCGTCTCGGGCGTATCGACGAGCACCGGGGCATGCGTTACCACCGACAAGGAAGCGGCCCGGGCGCGCGAGGCGACGTCGTCAGCCGTGATAATCGCGGTCTCTGAAGTGTCGAAAAATAGCTTCGACGACTCCAGCCCTGCCCCATCGGCTACGGTGCGAGGGCTATCTCCGAAACGTGGATCAATGGTCTTTGCCTTCTGCGTCGCCGCGGTGGTGTCACCTTCAGACGAAGAACAGGCCGCTAACGAACCAGCACCAATCATCAAAGCAGCCATCACAGCCACCCCACGCTTGACCGGTCCGCGCACACCGAACTTCTTATTCACTCAAAGCCACCTACCTCATCAGCGTCACATTGTTAAATGGTGGCCCAGTTTAGCCTAACGCGCGGCCCTCCAGCACATTTGTCAGCATTTGTTCAAAACGCTTACTGCGATCGGCGAAGAAACCCTCGGCATCGCCTGCGTTAAGGAGCCGTGGATCCACGAAGTGTGTAGCCAACACTGCATCAAATTCCGCGGCGTTCATCAAGGACTTCGACTCAATTCGCGGCAGGTAGCGGGCCGGGCCATGGTCATCGACCATCGTCGCGGTTCGCGCACCCATCGGGGTGAAGTTCAACGCCGAATCAGCAAGGGTTGGATCAATCTTGTTCCGGAGGCAGTACTTCGGGGTGAAAATATGGCTGACAACTGGGCGCAGTTCAGGCCAATTCCAGCGGTCAAACTGTTCGCCGGTGCGCCAATCCTTCGCCCCGCGAGCGCGCAGCAACGCCATGATTGCCTTATGCAGCCCGGTCGTCGGAGCGGCGTGTTCTACACGTTCCATGTCCACCGCAGCATCACGCACGGTTGCCGGCAGGGGCGCCTCATCATTGATGAGCCATTCCACCACCTGGTCAACGTCGTAGGCCATGCGGTTCACGGCTGCCGACGTACTATACAGCTCGCCAATCGCACCAGCCCAGAACCAGCGATCAAGCTTGTCCCACGACGACGACAACGCCAAAATGTCGTTGTAATCGCTCGCTCGTGCCAGCATCACCGCGAGGGGAACCAGTTGCGCCGTAAACGGAACCGAAGTGGCCTCCACAATCCCGCGCTGCAGCAGGAACTCGCCAACCTCTTTCATCGTCACAGCGATATGTTCCGCGCCTAACTTGTATTCCTCCAAGCTGAGCCGCAGGATATCCTCGCGGTTACCGGCTGCCCTCCCTTGACGAGACGTCGTCAGAAGCGCAACAGCAGTGAGGAAATCAGTGGAATCCACCCTGCTTAACGACGGATACCTGCCCCACTCACCACGCACGCTCTCCCAGTGCTCGCGCAATCCAAACTCCGGATCCTCACTGGAGAATACAGCTGTGAGCAAATCAAGCGCATCCATTTGCTGTCCTGCGGAATTAGCTTGCGCAAACACCGAGCCCACGCCAGCACTGGCCGTGTGACGATCGAGGCGGATAATCGGAATTTCATATGCCGACAGTGGACGCACAACAGAGCTAAAGAAATCCTTCGCCGCCGAGACAGTGGTGTCATCATCGCTGGCTACCAGGTCGAACAGCCGGTCAGTCACTTTCTGCTGCAGAAGATCCGATACTGCGATCGCCGTTGGCGTAAGTTCCGCAGGCGCGAAATGCGAGCGGATGTGGCCGCGCTCGTCAACGGCAAAGACCGCCTCATCTGGAACCACGTCTGCCGATACCGCACGCTGCACGTCAACGTAGAAGCGGCGACGCACATTGCGTCCACGGTAATCAATCGCTTCGACGAAACCGTCCCCGCGGAATGCGTGGTACAAGGTTGCTAGGCGCTGGTGGCCGTCGAGAAGCAATAAACCAGGTTCGGCACCGGTATCGGGGGCGCCGGCTAGCGGTCGGGCGCGGAAACGTGGTTGCGTGCCACGGGTGTCCAGGGCCATGAAGCAGCCGACTGGGAAGGATCGCAGAACAGTGAGGATGAGGGACCGGACGCCGTCGACAGTCCAGGGGAATTCACGCTGGAAATCTGGGAGCTGAATGTCTCCCCTATCCACGCGTTCAAAGAGGTCACTGAGTCCATAGCTTGGTGTGGAAAATCCCATGCTTCACAGTGTAGAACGGCGTGCCTCAGCGCGCTGGAATAGGTCGGACCAACTTTGCAGGCTTGGCCGATAAGGCGGCGGGCATAGTAAAGCCGGCCACCTCACGTGATGGAGGTGGCCGGCTGCTATTCCTTATATATAAGGAGTGAAACCTTAAGCGGTCTCATTCAGTGGGTTCTTGACCCAGCTCATCAGGTCGCGCAGCTTCTCGCCGGTTGCCTCGATTGGGTGGTCAGCAACCTGCTGGCGACGGGACTCGAGGTCCTTGTTGCCCTCTTCAACGTTCTTGACCAGCTGCTTGACGAAGGTACCGTCCTGGATGTCCTTGAGAACGGCACGCATCTTGTCCTTTGCGGACTCGTCGATGATGCGTGGTCCTGCCAGGTATCCGCCGTATTCTGCGGTGTCGGAAACGGAGTAGTTCATGTTGCCGATGCCACCTTCGTAGATTAGGTCGACGATCAGCTTCATCTCATGAAGAACCTCGAAGTACGCCATCTCAGGAGCGTAACCAGCCTCGGTGAGGACTTCGAAACCATTCATGATCAGGAATTCGAGGCCACCGCACAGAACGGCCTGCTCGCCGAAGAGGTCGGTCTCGGTCTCTTCCTTGAAGGTGGTTGGGATAACACCAGCGCGGGCGCCGCCGATTGCCGCAGCGTAAGACAGCGCCAGCTCACGGCCGTTCCCCTTTGGGTCCTGCTCAACAGCGATCAGGGTTGGGACACCCTTGCCGTCGACGAAGGTGCGGCGAACCAGGTGGCCTGGGCCCTTAGGAGCGGCCATGGCGACGGTGATGTTTGCCTCAGGCTTGATCAGGCCGTAGTGGATGTTCAGGCCGTGGCCGAAGAACAGAGCGTCACCGTCATTGAGGTTTGGTGCGATGTCATTCTTGTAGATCTCTGCCTGGGAGGTGTCCGGTGCCAGGAGGACGATGACGTCCGCCCATGCAGCAGCCTCAGCAGTTGGCAGAACCTTGAAGCCGGCTTCCTCAGCCTTGGCAGTGGACTTGGAGCCTTCGCGCAGACCGATAACAACCTCTACGCCGGAGTCGCGCAGGTTCTGGGAGTGTGCGTGGCCCTGGGAGCCGTAACCGATAACGGCGACCTTGCGGCCCTGGATGATGGACAGATCAGCATCAGCGTCGTACAGAACTTCAATAGCCATGTGACGAAACCTTTCTTCGAGAAAAATGTAGATTTCAGTATAGGTGAGATTTTTGATTTTGTTTGCCCAATTGTGGGTGAATTTGGGCGTTTATCGGATTTAGGCGCGGGTGGGCGCCATGGTCTTTGGCCCGCGGTGCAGCGCGATTACACCGGATTGCAGGTATTCGCGGATTCCGAACGGTTCCAAAACATCCAATAGTGCTTGTAGCTTACCCTCAGTGCCGGTTGCTTCGATAACCAACGATTCGGGCGCAACGTCAACGATTCGGGCACGGAAGATGTTTGCCGCGTCAACGACCTGTGGACGGCTGTGGTTGTCGACGTCCACTTTGACCATGAGCAGGGCACGCGCGATGGAGGTGTCCTCCTCCAGTCGCACGACCTTGAGCACTGGAACGATTTTATTCAGTTGCTTCGTAATCTGCTCGACGGCGTGATCGTTAGCATCAACCACCAGGGTCAGGCGGTTAATCCCCTCTTCGTGGGTCTTTGCGGACACCAGGGATCGGACGCTGAAACCACGGCGGGTGAACATGGCCACGACGCGGGACAGGATGCCGTCACCGTCGTCGACCATGACGCTGATGATGTGGGAGTGAGTTGGTTGCTCCATTAGTTCTGCTCCTCGTTTTCTTCGATGACCTCGCTGATGGTCGCGGGTGCTTCGGCTGCGGAGTCGGCGTCGTCAAAGAATGGACGCAGACCCTTGGCGTACTGGATTTCAGAATTTGAGGTGCCGGCCGAAATCATCGGCCAGACCTGAGAGTTTTCGCCGACGATGAAGTCAATGACCACTGGGCGGTCGTTGATTTCGCGTGCGCGGCGAATAGCTGGGATAACTTCTTCTTCCGTGGTCACACGGATGGCTTCGCAACCGAGCGCCTGTGCCAGCCCAACGAAATCAGGGACGTATTCGTCCTGTTCACGCAACTTGGTATTGGAGTAACGGCCTTCGTAGAAAAGCGTTTGCCACTGGCGGACCATGCCCAGGTTTCCGTTGTTGATCAGCGCAACTTTAAATGGGAAGCCCTCGACCGCGGCGGTGGTGAGTTCTTGGTTGGTCATCTGGAAGCAGCCGTCGCCGTCGATAGCCCAGACTTCTTTGTCCGGCATTGCGGCCTTGGCGCCGAGCGCTGCAGGAATTGCGTAACCCATGGTGCCCAGGCCACCGGAGTTCAGCCAGGTGCGTGGGTGCTCGAAGTCGAGGAACTGCGCGGACCACATCTGGTGCTGCCCCACACCTGCTGCATAGATAGCCTCAGGCCCAACTTCCTTGGACAGGGTCTCGATCACGAACTGCGGGGTCAGCTTGCCTTCATCGGGCTTGTCGTAGCCACGTGGAAAACGCTCCTGCAGGTCAGCGAGGTGGGCAAGCCACTCGCCGGTGTCCAGCGTGCTTGACGACGCCTTCCGGTACGCTTCCGCCAACTGCTGCAGAACTTCCTTGGCGTCGCCAACGATCGGGACATCAGCGGCGCGGATTTTACCGATTTCTGCAGGGTCAATGTCGGCGTGAATGACCTTGGCGTGCGGGGCGAAGGAGTCAACTTTACCCGTGACGCGGTCGTCGAAACGCGCACCGATGGTGATCAAGAGGTCCGATTCCTGCAGGGCACCGACGGCAGGAACTGTGCCGTGCATGCCTGGCATGCCCATGTTGAGGCGGTGCGAGTGTGGGAACGCTCCGAGAGCCATGAGCGTTGTCACCACTGGAATGTTCGTGGCCTCTGCAAATGCCAGCAGCTCGGGGGAAGCGTTGGCCTTGATAACGCCGCCGCCGATGTAGAGGACAGGCTTCTTGGACTGCTGAATCAGCTCAATTGCCTGAGCAATCTGCCGGCTGTGTGGTGTGGTCACCGGTTTGTAGCCAGGCAGATCGATGGTTGGTGGCCAGACGAAGTCGAGAGTTGCCTCTTGGACGTTCTTCGGAACGTCCACCAACACGGGGCCGGGGCGGCCAGTGGCTGCCAGGTGGAAAGCTTCGGCCATCGCCTGCGGAATGTCGTTGGGGTCGGTGACCATGAAGTTGTGCTTGGTCACCGGCATGGTGATGCCGCGGGTGTCAGCCTCCTGGAAGGCATCCGTGCCCAGAAGCGAGCTACCGACCTGGCCTGTAATTGCAACCATAGGGACGGAGTCCAAATTAGCGTCCGCGAGAGCAGTCACCAGGTTGGTCGCGCCTGGCCCAGACGTCGCGATGCAGACACCGACACGACCCGACGCCAGCGCGTAGCCTTCAGCCGCGTGACCTGCGCCCTGCTCGTGGCGGACCAGCACGTGGCGGACCTTTTCCGAAGAATACAGCGGGTCATACAGCGGAAGTACTGCTCCACCCGGCAGGCCGAATACAAGGTCTGCGCCGAGCTCTTCCAGGGAACGGACGATTGCCTGGGCACCGGTGATGCGTTCGGGTTCGGGATTGCGGCCCGCCCGCGCAGCGGGTGCCGCGGGCTTCGGTGTAGAAGAATCTGCCGAATTCACTGTTGACTCCTTCTCAAACTGTGGTGTGGCTCTCTAGTAGTGAGTTGCTGAACATATAAGAAACACCCTCCGCCGCACTGTCTGTGTGCGGTGAGGGCGTTTGCGATGAGGACTAGTAAAAGTAGTCCGTCACGGCAAACGCCGCGCGGTTACAAGTACAAGTCCAATAATGTTCATGTGAGACATCCTACACAAAACCATCCCATGCCGCGCAACACGTATCTCACGGGTGGGGGTAATTCGGGGGTATAGCGCTGTAAACGTACTGCGTCCGAGTATTTCTCTAGGGCTTTCTGCGCAGTTGTTCAGGGCACACCCAGCGCCGTACAAGTGAACCTTTCCTACTATGGGGTCATGCCGTGGTCTTATCTGTTTAATACGGCGTGGCTGTGGATCGCCGATCAAGGCATCACCCTCGCGCTTCTCATTGTGGTGGCTTGCCTTGTTCCAAGGATTGGCCGCTTCCTTATTTCGCGGATTAACCGCTACATCGAAGACACGGACACCTCCCAGGAGAACAAGTCACGCCTGGCAATAACCAGCGTAGGTGTCTATATCGCTCAGCTGATTGCATACTTTTTCCTGTTTGTGATGGCCTTGCAAACCCTAGGATTCTCGCTGACAGGCGCCGCTATCCCTGCGACCGTTGCTTCTGCCGCACTCGGTCTTGGCGCGCAGTCGATCATCGCGGACTTCTTGGCAGGTTTCTTCATCCTCACGGAGAAGCAATATGGCATCGGCGACTGGGTGCGGTTCGAAGGTAACGGGATCAAGGTAGAGGGTGACGTCATCCAAATCACTATGCGCGCCACTCGGATTCGCACGCTGTCGCAAGAAACGGTGACGGTCCCGAATTCCACCGCCAAGATTTGTATCAACAGTTCGAATTTCTGGTCGCGGGCAGTCGTTGTTATCCCGGTACCGCTCCTGGGCTCCGAGAACGTCCACGACGCCATCGCTCGCACCACCGCCGCAACGGAGCGCGCGCTTGCCGAACCCGACATCGCCAGCGAAGTCTTGGGCACCCTGGACGTCCAGCCCGCCGTGAGTATCAAGCCACCGGCCACCGTGGGCATGCCCTGGATGATCGACATGCGCCTTATGGTCCAAGTCGAAGCCGGCAGTCAGTGGAAGGTAGAACGCGCGATTCGCACCAGCATCGTCGACGAATTCTGGGACGAGTACGGCTCAGCCCCCACCGTTGACGGTTCCCTCCAGCAGGAGCTTATCGACGCCAACGGCACCCCACCTCACCCCACACCGCGGAAGAAAACGCCAGCCCCTCCCCATACGATCCCTTCTGATTCAGCGACAACAGAAGTACTCCCGGAGGCAGACCCCGCGGCAGACATGGCGGGCGAGGGTTCACAGCTTACGGACGTCGAGAAGCACGACAGCACGGACGAAGCAGACAAGTCCACGCATATCAGCCGCAAACGCTGGATACTCAGCCTGGGCGGAAAGATTCGACCATCCACGACTCTCCTACTTGCCGCGCTGGGCTTCCTGCTCTTCTTGTGGGTCTCCACTATCCAGACCAGCGCCGAATGGGAAGGAGGCGACGGATGGCTTGCTCCCCCGCAGTCCTCGCACACCAGCTACCCACAAACCCCGGAACCGGAGTACATACCGCAGCCCACTTTCACCCCGGAACCCACCACACCAACCCCAACCGTGGACACCACTGAACCAACACTGCCCGAAGAGCCGACCGAGACTTCCACGCCTGTGGAACCGACTCCTACTGAGGCAGAACCCACACCATCGGAGACAGTAACTGGCACACCCACCCAGACCAATAGTTAAGATGTTCCCCATGAGTTCTCCCACCACGCTGCGGCCAGACCGCACTCACCTTCTTGTCGCTGCGGTGATGACCTGCATCATGCTCATCCCGATCGGGTCCGCACCGCTAGTTCTGGGATGGCTTATCATCGTTCCCATTCTGTATTTCTGGTGGATTCAAAAAACCGCCACTATCATTGACGATTCGGGAATAACCGCCCAATATGCGTTTCGCGGTAACAAACACGTACCATGGGACGAGTTGGCTGGAATCGGGTTTAAAGGCGCCACCACATTTGCCTCTACCCATGCAGGTGAAAACATCACCCTCCCCGCAGTAACCTTCAATTCACTGCCGGTCCTGTCCGAGGCCTCCGATGGACGCATCCCAGACGCCCTTACTCAAAGCCGGGAAGCTATCGACGACATGGTTCGAATCGTCAACAAGGATGGTCGCGAGGTGCTAGTCACCCGCGAAGAATACGCCCGGATTCACGCACACGATGAAGATCCGCTCGTTCAGCGCTCAGATGCGGACGACACCGCCAACGATGCGTAGCAGTAACAACACATTTTCAAGGAGCACCCGTTGATCCCGTTAAGGTCAAAAGTCACCACAGTCGGCCGCAATGCTTCTGGCGCCCGCGCACTATGGCGCGCCACCGGCACCAAAGAACATGAATTCGGCAAGCCAATTGTGGCAATTGTGAACTCGTATACCCAGTTCGTCCCAGGCCACGTCCACCTCAAGAACGTGGGCGACATCGTGGCCGAAGCCGTACGCGCGGCAGGTGGCGTTCCCAAGGAGTTCAACACGATTGCTGTCGACGACGGCATCGCCATGGGCCACGGCGGTATGCTCTACTCCCTCCCCTCCCGCGAAATTATCGCGGACTCCGTGGAGTACATGGTCAACGCGCACACCGCCGACGCCATGGTCTGCATCTCCAACTGCGACAAGATCACCCCAGGCATGCTCAACGCAGCGATGCGCTTGAACATCCCCGCCGTGTTCGTCTCCGGTGGTCCGATGGAAGCAGGTAAAGCTGTCGCCGTCAACGGTGTGACCAAGGCACCGACCGACCTGCTCACCGCAATTACGGCCTCAGCCTCCGATGCCGTCACGGACGAGGGCTTGACCGAAATCGAAAACTTCGCCTGCCCCACCTGCGGTTCCTGCTCGGGCATGTTCACGGCAAACTCCATGAACTGCCTGACCGAAGCTCTCGGTCTTTCCCTGCCGGGCAATGGCTCTACCCTGGCCACGCACAGCGCGCGCCGTGACCTCTTCGTCAAGGCCGGCAAGACCATCGTGGACCTGTGCTCCCGTTACTACGGCGAAGAGGACGAATCCGTCCTGCCACGCAGCATCGCCACCAAGCACGCCTTCCAAAACGCCATGGCTTTGGACATGGCGATGGGCGGATCCTCCAACACCGTCCTGCACATCCTCGCAGCAGCACAAGAAGGTGAAATCGACTTCGACCTCAGCGACATCGATCGCCTCTCCTACGAAATTCCATGCCTGTCCAAGGTGTCCCCGAACTCGGACTACCACATGGAAGACGTCCACCGTGCCGGCGGTATCCCCGCCATCCTGGGTGAACTACGCCGCGCCGGCAAACTGAACTCGGACGTCCACACCGTGCTCTACGATTCGCTAGATTCCTGGCTTGACGACTGGGACATCCGCGGCGGCAAGGCGACCGAGGACGCCATCGAACTGTTCCACGCCGCCCCTGGTGGCGTACGCACCACCGAGGCGTTCTCCCAGTCCAACCGTTGGGAAACCCTGGACACTGACGCCGAAAACGGTTGCATCCACTCCGTTGAGAATGCCTACACCGCCGACGGCGGCTTGGTCATCCTGCGCGGCAACATTGCTCCCGACGGCGCCGTCATCAAGGCCGCCGGTGTGGACCAAGACCAGTGGATCTTCACCGGCCCAGCTCGCGTCGTAGAATCCCAGGAAGAAGCCGTTTCGGTGATCTTAAAGCGCGAGGTCCAGCCTGGTGATGTGGTCGTCGTCCGCTACGAAGGCCCTTCAGGTGGCCCAGGCATGCAGGAGATGCTGCATCCTACCTCCTTCCTCAAGGGCGCGGGCTTGGGCAAGGTCTGTGCACTCATTACCGACGGACGCTTCTCCGGAGGCACCTCCGGACTCTCCATCGGCCACATCTCCCCCGAAGCCGCCCACGGTGGGCTCATCGGCCTCATCGAAAACGGCGATGAAATCACCATTGACGTCCACGAGCGGGTGCTCAACTTGAACGTTGACGATGCGGAGATTGAGCGTCGTCGTCAAGCACAAGAAGCACGCGAGAAGCCCTGGACCCCCGTGGCCCGCGACCGCAAGGTCTCTAAAGCACTCCGTGCCTACGCCAAGATGGCAACCTCCGCGGACAAGGGTGCGGTGCGTCAAGTTGACTAAACGTGCACTAGGATAACCCCCTATGCGCACTCAGAAGATAGCCCCGATTCCACTGCTACTAACCCTCTTCGGGCTAGCAGCCGGAATCGGGGCTACGTCGATTTCTATGCAAGAAACCGACTTCCCCGTGGACATGATCATCTACCGCGAAGGTGTCCAGGCGTTCTTCGGTGGACGCGACGTCTACGCAGTCCCCATGTACGCCGGTGACCTGGCATTGCCGTTTATCTACCCGCCGTTCGGGGCGGTGGCATTGTGGCCGCTATCTTCTACCTCACTGCCGCACTCCGTGGCCGGCGACATCATGATCGGAGTCTCGGCCGCGCTGCTTTTGCTCTGCCTCTTCTTCGTGTTCCGGGCTGTTGGTGTGGCACGCGAATGGCTCTGGCCCGTGACCGCCGCAGCATGGGCGGTGGGAATGCTCATCGAACCGGTGACCCTCAACAATGGGTTCGCACAGATCAACATAGTCCTTATGGCACTGGTCATCCTTGACCTGGTGCCACGCAGGAGGTGGCTGCCGCAAGGCTGGCTGATTGGCCTGGCTATCGCGATTAAGATTTCGCCGGCAGCGATGCTCTTGTACTTCTTGCTGAAGAAGAAAATCTGGCCCATCGTGACTGCCGGCGTTACCGCAGCTGTGGCCACCCTGCTCTCAGCGCTGGTCAATTGGGAAGAATCCGTCACTTTCTTCAAAACCACGCTCCTGGACATGGGCGCGAGCGGGGACTTTGGCGTAGACCCCTCCTATTCGTCAAATAGTTCACTTAAAGGTGTCCTCCTGCGCATGGCAGGTGAGGCGGAAAACTCAACGCTTCTCAATCTGATCTGGGTGGTGCTAGTACTCGGCCTCATTATCGGCGGTGGTTGGCTCATGTGGACACTGCAGCGAAAGGACTACGACACCCTCTCTTGGCAGGTCAACGCCATGATAATGCTGCTTATCTCCCCGATCTCGTGGTCCCACCACTGGGTGTGGTTGGCGGTGATTATCCCGACGGTCGCGTACGTCGGACTCACCGCACTGCCCCAGTGGAAACCGTCGCTGGTGGTTGTGGGAATCTGGGCAGCCCTGGTTCTGACTTTGCCGCCGAAATGGTGGTTCGGCGACGGTATCGTCGCGTCCTCCGGACTTTCTTTGTTCGGCCAATTCCTCGTAGCGGACTTCGTCTGGCTAGCGCTTGCTCTCATGGCTACGATCGCTGTGGACATGGGGCGGGCGCCGAAGGCTCCGGACGCCACGACGTTTCAGGAAAAGCAAGCCACCGCGCCTCTTTCCTAAAGTCCCGCTGGGCCGGTACGCAAGAGAAGCGCCCCGAAGAACGCAATCGTTCTTCGGGGCGCTTTCGGGTGTCACCCTGGAAACTAGAACCCGCCTCCGAGGAAGAACCACACCGCAACCGCACCGGCGATGCCCACAAGGGCAGCAACCCATGCACTTGCGCGCGGTCGGACAGCCCAGCCACGTGCGTAATCGCAACCGTAACGTCCCGGTCCAGTGAAAGCTACAGCAACTGAAACAGCGAAGAGAAGAAGCGCTAGGAGCACCGCATCCTGCGTATTTCCATTCCCGACCACGCCATGCAACACCGTGACTCCGGTAGCTGCGATCGCAAGCGCCGATCCCAAAGGGTTAATCAGGCCAAGGATCAAGAAGGCTCCGGCAAGCAGCTGAAGACCAGGGACGACGACCGCCAAAACCTGTGGATTCCCGTAACCGGCGAATTGTTCAGTAAGCCCGTTGAGTCCCGTCGAGCCGCCCATCATAAAGAAGCGTGTGATTGCTTCACCCGCGAGGAACACCCCGAGGACCACCCGCAGGATCAACAAACCGAAATCAGTGGTACCGCGCTGCGCAGGGACGACCGCAACTGCAGTATCGGTGGCTGCAGGCGCTACTTCAGGGCTGGTAGCAGCTGCCGGATCTGCATACTCTGACGTCTCCGCTTCACCCGACTCTGCATCCTCGACGGGAAAAATCGCCGTAGCCGGCTCAGGCTCTTCGACGGGGATCGGATCGTATGCGGTCGTCGGCGCATCAGAGAGCAACGCATCAGTGCGATGATCCGGGCGAGCAGCTGGCCTGGTCGGTTTTTCGACAATCGGTGTGCCAGCCGCAGCATCCGAGGTCACTGCTGGCTCCTGCTCAGCCTCGGCCTCCGGCACGGGTTCCGGTTCTGGCTTGCGTGCCGGAATATGCTGCGGCTTCGCACGCCCAGCTAACTCATAGATGGAAGGTCCCGGAGGCGGAGCAGTCCGCGCGGGGCGTTCGCGGTAGGCCGGGATGTCGGCGTCGTCAACGCCTAGGGAGTCTTCGGCATCCAGAGGTGCCGTTTCGAACCCTAAGCCGGTGTCTGGTTCATGGTTCTTATCGTGGGGGCGTTGGTTCATAGGAAGTAGGTTATTCCAGGCCACCGACGCACGGGGCTTGGCGCGCCGTTAACACCTGCCGAGCTCACGGGCTAGAGCATCATGTTCAGCCTGAGTAACCCACAGTGCGTATTTGGCTTTGACCTCCACCTGGATCTGGGCGTATCGACAGCGGAAATCCTTGTTGGGCGGCTGCCACGTGGCCGCGTCGCCGGCACCCTTTTGAGAGTTCAGGGGGCCGTCGACAGCTAAGAGGTTCAGCGGGTCATTGGCAAAGTTAGCCCGTTCCTCTGGGGTGAGTTGTTGGGCACCTTTCTGCCAGGCGTCCGCGAGGGCAACCACGTGGTCAATCTGCACTGCACTAGAGGTTTTCTTCCCGCGCACAAAATTGATTGGCTGCCCGGAGTACGGGTCCTGCAAGACTCCACTTTCCACGAGGCAACCATGCGTCCCAGGGCGAATCACGGTGTCCTGCAGGTCGCGGCGCAGGATGTCATTGCGGGTATCACATCCGTTGTGGCCAAATTCCACGGTGACGTCATCAGACCAGCGTTGCCCGAACTCCTCGCGCGCGTACCCGGTTTTGGGGGCGCGGCCTTTCACCGGGAGGCCGTCGAGAAGCTGGGTGTGCAGCGAGGCTGCAGGGGTGACGGTTGTGGTGACAGTGCTTATCGACGTCTCTACCTCCGGCACGGTGACGGAGGCGGTAGAGGTCACGGGGGCCGTGGCGAGTGGCTCGCAGGCGACAAGCGTGGTCGCGGCAGCGGCGATCATGCAGGCAATACCGAAAGTGCGCATAGTGTCTAGTGACTTTAGCATGGGCCCCGGTGGCAGAATTCGCCCTCATCTACTAATGTCGGTGACACGTCAACGAAAGGATTAAAAATGGCTACCACCAATTCCGACTGGGCCGGCGACGCCCAGAACGCCTCCCCCGACGGCGAATTCGTCCGCGACACCACCTACATTGAGGACCGCATCGTCGCAGATCTCCCCGCCGGAAGCCAGCCGCAAGCCCAAGACGACGGCACCTTCCACTGGCCCGTCGAGGCAGGACGCTACCGCCTCATCGGTGCCCGCGCCTGCCCGTGGGCACACCGCACAATTATTACCCGGCGCCTCTTGGGCCTCGAAGACGTGATCTCCCTCGGCCTGGCCGGCCCTACCCATGACAAGCGTTCCTGGACTTTCGACCTCGACCCAGGTGGGGTGGACCCAGTACTCGGTATCCCCCGACTCCAGGACGCATACTTCGCCCGCTTCCCCGACTACCCGCGCGGTATTACTGTGCCAGCACTTGTGGAAGTCGAATCTGGCAAAGTTGTCACGAACGACTTCCCCCAGATCCCGGTTGATTTCAACAGCGAGTGGAAGAAATTCCAGCGCGAAGGCGCCCCCGACCTCTACCCCGAGGAACTGCGCGACGAAATCGATGCGATAACCAAGCGCGTATACACAGAAGTGAACAACGGTGTTTATCGCTGCGGTTTCGCCGGCTCCCAGGACGCGTATGAGGAAGCCTACGAACGCCTATGGACTGCGATGGACTGGCTTGAAGAACGCCTTGCCACACGGCGCTACCTGGTTGGCGAACACATCACGCTTGCGGACGTCTACCTCTACCCCACCTTGATCCGCTTCGACGCTGCCTATTACGGCCACTTTAAAGCCGCACGGAACAAGATCGTGGAACTGCCCAACCTGTGGGGCTACCTGCGCGACCTGTGGCAGACCCCAGGCTTTGGTGATACCACCGACCTCACAGAGGTCAAGGAGCACTACTACATCGTCCACAAGGAAATTAACCCCACCCAGATCGTGCCTGTCGGCCCCGACCTCAGTGGCCTGGATACCCCGCACGGCCGCGAGAAACTCGGCGGGACGCCATTCGCCGAAGGCGCCACCGCACCCGGGCCAGTACCAGCTGGCGAACGCGTCAAGAACCCATTAGAAAACGGAATCGCCCCCGCCCACGGCCGGACAGCCGAAGAAGCAGGGACGATCTAAACTCGCATATGCTCAGGGCCGTGGTTAAACACGGCCCTTTTGCTATGCGAAGGTATTCGAAGCTTCGTTCAAGAAAGCCAGCTCACGCGGGTTGAGGTCATAACCCACGGAAGCGATGAGCGCCGGAAGCTGCTCGGGACGGGACACCGAAGCAATCGGTGCCTCGGCACCCTGGGCGCGAATCCAGCACAACGCAACCGTCGCTGGCTCAAGACCGCGGTTCTGCGCAACTTCACGCACCGCCTGGATGACAGGCTGTGCGCCTGGTTCCAGATACTGAGCTGCCATACCTTCGCGCGCCTTCCCTTCAAGATCAGAGCGCTTGGAGTACTTGCCGGTCAGTACGCCCGCCGCGAGAGCAAAATACGGGAATACGGCGGCTTCGTGTGCGTGTGCGATCGGCATGTAATCACGCTCGGCATCGCGGCGATGCAGCAGGTTGTAATGCGGCTGGATCGCGACCGGCTGAGCCTTGGTCCCGCGGGACTTCTGGAAGAATTCACGCATGCGCTCTGGGCTGTAGTTAGATAGGCCCAGGTACCGA